>JANPCE010000085.1:0-2092 GCA_031430795.1 Hyphomicrobiales bacterium | reverse complement strand
CACCACCGAAAGGCCATCGTCGCCTGTGCGCGCAAGCTCACAATCTACGTCAACACCGTTCTCAAAAGGCAAACCCCATGGAAATCAAAACCTCAACTCCAAACAGAAACATGATGGTTGCTTCATGCGGGCCACCCATGGATGATCAGTATTGGGGTTTAACTGTGAGAGAATTGACGCGCGTCTGGCATCCATGGGTGGCCTGCATGAAGCAGGCCATGACGGAATTTAGTTTATGTTGAAAATTTGGACTGTGGTTCAATCAAACCCGGAAACGCTCTATTCAGTCGGGTCATTTGCGCAAAGCAATGGAATGCGCCACAAGTATGGTCAACACAAAACGCGAATCTCGAGTGTCACACCATGTCAGCCCTTCCCACCAACATCCACGCCGTCGGCAGCTTGCCCAAAGTCGTGCGAGCCAAAGGTTGCTATCTTTACGACGCCGACGGCAAACAATACATTGATGGTTCCAGCGGCCCTGCGGTTTACTGCATCGGCCACGGCAATGAAGAAGTGAACGCCGCCATCGCAGACCAACTCGGTCGCATCGCCCATGGCTACCGCTATAACTTCACCACTGATGCGCTTGAGGAACTGACCGATATCATCGCCACCAAATGCGGCGGCAACCTCAAACACATGGTCTATGTCACCGGCGGCTCCGAAGCGGTCGAAAGCTGCCTCAAGCTGGCACTGCAATACCAAACCGCAATCGGCAAAAAAACACGGCGCAAATTCATTGCCCGTGAACGCTCCTGGCACGGTAATTCACTGGGCGCATTGGGTGTGTCGGGCTTCCTGGAACGCCGCACCGTGTTTGAAGGCGCATTCATAGATGCCGTGCGCATCTCCCCCGCCAACACCTATCGGCCCATTGCGGGTGCCGCTGCGGCGTCTGCGGGCGAGGCTTGCGCAAATGAACTGGAAGCGGCGATCCTGCGCGAAGGCCCTGACACCATCGCCGCCTTCATCTTCGAACCTGTTGTCGGTGCGGCTGGCGGCTGCGTGCCCGCCCCTGATGGATACGCAAAACGCGTGCGCGAGATTTGCGACCGCCATGGCGTGTTGATGATCGCGGATGAAGTCATGTGCGGTGCCGGGCGTACAGGCACATGGCGCGCATTGGAAAAAGATGGTGTGGATCCCGACATCATGCCCGTCGCCAAAGGCCTCGCGGCTGGCTACCTGCCATTGGGTGCCGCCATCTACTCCACCAAAGTTTCCGACGCCATAACCTATGCCCACGGCGCGCCCATGACGGGCAATACTTTCACGGGACACACCGCCTGTTGCGCCGCTGGTGTTGCCGTTCAGAAAATCGTAACGCGTGAAAAGCTGGTGGAGCGTGTCGCCGCCAATGAAACCAAGCTCAAATCCATGATCGCAGATGCGCTTGCTGGCGTTGATGCGGTGGGAGACATCCGCGGGCGCGGTTATTTCATTGCCACTGAACTGGTTGAAGACCGCAACACCAAAAAACCATACGATGGCAACCGCAAGCTTTTCATGCACATCCGCCAGCAAGCCATGACCAATGGTCTCGTCTGCTATCCCGTTGGCGGCAATGTGGATGGCGTCAATGGCGACCTGGTTATTCTCGCCCCACCCTACAACGCCACGGATGATGAACTCGGCGAAATGGTGGACAAATTGGCAAGGTCCATCAAACAGGTGCTGGCGCGCGAAGGCCTTGCGTGACTCCTTATTTTCGCATCGCACTTTACTACGTCACCCAGTTCCTGCCAGCAGGCGCCACCTTGGCCGGCACTGTGATCGTCGCAAGTGCATATGGTTTCAAGCGCAAGCCCGACACTTGATAGAGCCATCGCCTGTAGCCAAAGGACCTCTCCCCGGCTTCGCCGGACCCTCTCCAAAGGGGAGAGGGATCTCTCGCAGCGACCTCCCGTTTTACTGTTCAGCGCACTCGCACCACGAGTCCCTCCCTTCCGGGGCTACGGGATTCACACATCTTTCCCAATACTTTCAATGAGTTGCGATAAAAGTGCAGAAAAATCACTTTTTTTGAGGATAGACGAAGAGCGAACATCCATTTTCCTGCGTTGTCTAAGATATTGAATAACAATCGTTT
>JANPCE010000084.1:0-43650 GCA_031430795.1 Hyphomicrobiales bacterium | reverse complement strand
CACCACCGAAAGGCCATCGTCGCCTGTGCGCGCAAGCTCACAATCTACGTCAACACCGTTCTCAAAAGGCAAACCCCATGGAAATCAAAACCTCAACTCCAAACAGAAACATGATGGTTGCTTCATGCGGGCCACCCATGGCTTTCAAATACCCGGGAGTATCTAAAAAATTGCGCTCAAGTGTTGACCATCCATGGGTGGCCCGCCTGAAGCGGGCCATGACGGAATTGTTGATTTCTGAGAACACGCATCAATCACGGCAACTCATGTCGGGAGTGAACCCCTGATGCTTCGCGCCCTTTACGACTGGACCCTCTCCCTCGCCGCCCGAAAATCCGCCGAAGCCTGGCTTGCTGTCATTGCCTTCATTGAAAGCTCAGTCTTTCTTGTGCCGGCAGACGTGCTGTTCCTGCCCATGGCCCTGTCGCGCCCCGCCCGCGCCTACCGCTATGCAGCTGTTGCCACCATCGCCTCCACCCTTGGCGGAATCGCCGGATACTATCTCGGCTACTTCGCCTTTGACACGTTGGCGAAACCCGTACTTGAATTCTACGGCAAGCTTGATGCGTTCGAACGCTTGCGCCAATGCACCAGCGAGGAAACGCTCTGGCTGCTGCTCACCACATCCGGTCTGGCACATTTGCCACCGATCAAGATCGTCACCATTCTTTCCGGCGTCGCACAGATCAGCATCGTGGTCTTCATCACCTCCTGTATCATCGCAAGGGGCGCACGGTTCTTTGCCCTTGCCTGGGCGTTGAAGCGCTGGGGTGAACCCATCAAGGGCTTCATCGAAAAACGCCTGGGGCTGATTGCCGCTGTGGCTGCGGCGGCCTTGATCGCGCTGTATTTTGCTTTCAAGTATTTCGCAGCTGGAGCCACCGCATGCTGAACACCTTGAATCCACGCCAGACTGCATATGTCATCGCCGCCGTCTTGTTCGCGGTGCTTGCAGGCGCGTGGATTTTCCAATGGGCGGGCTATGAACCGTGCGATCTCTGTTACAAACAGCGCTGGGGTTATTACGCGGGAGTCCCACTGGCGTTGCTGTTGGCCATTCTCAATCCAAGCTGGATCAAGTGGGGTCTCCTGATCCTTCTGCTCATTCTCATCGCCAACATGATTTTCGGCATCTTCCATTCCGGCGTGGAATGGAAATGGTGGAACGGACCTTCCACATGTGGTGCAGGCGGCCTGTCAACCGGATTGCCCAACCTTTCCATGCCCGGCGTCCTCTGCACCGAAGCCGCATTACGCATTTTGGGATTGTCGCTGGCCGGATGGAACGCGGTGATTTCGGCAGGCCTTGCAGTGGTGGCGTTCGCAGGGTTTCGGAAAGCCTGAACGCGGGGCGAAGGGACCTCTCCCCCGGCTTCGCCGTACCCTCTCCAAGAGGAGAGGGACACGTGGTGAGAGCACCCTGAACAGTGAAAGAGGAGGTCCCATTACGAGTCCCTCTCCCCTTCGGAGAGGGTGCCCGAAGGGCGGGAGAGGTCCCTTGGCAACGAGCGATTACCCTCTTACCAAAGGCCGCGTCATGCAGGTCGGGCCACCCTCACCGTAACGGGAAATATTCTCCGCTTCGATCACATGCACCTTTACACCCGCATCGCCCATGCGCTTTGCGGTGACCGGATTGCCGGAGACCATCACCGCATGCTTCGGCCCCAGCGCCAGCACATTGCACGCCATGGTCGGAAATTCATGGTCCGGCACATCGATGAACGTCACACCGCGCCGTTCCAGAAATTCAACGAGCCGCACCGGCATCAGCGGGCGGTAGACCAGCGCCAGATCCTTGTCCAAGGGCGAGATCACCGACATCAGATGGAACACGTCTGAGCGGCCCTTGTAGTGCGGCAGATCAAACCAGTGCACGACGGTTTCACTCCCGAGGATTTTCTGGAGTTGCAACACCGCGTCCATGTTGGTGCGGTAACCCACACCCACAACAAGGGTGCGGCGGTCGATCCAGATCATGTCGCCACCCTCGACTTTTCCATCACCGGTGATTTCTCCAGCGATGGGGATTTGCAGCATTGCCAATGCATCTCCATTCACATCCGCTTCGGCGCGCCGTTGCGGCTTTCCCATGCGCGGCTTGACCAATCCCTTGGGTGTGATGATCAGCGCATCATGGGCGTAGATGGCATCCAGGCTGAGGCGCTGATCGGCGGGAAGCGGGATGACTTCGGCACCCGCCTTCACCAGCAGTTTTTCGAAGGCCGCAAATTCCTTCACCGATTTTTTGAGATCGGGGCGGGCGTGATAATTCAAGTCCTGCCATTCCGCGTCGATCTTGGCGTCCGAAACAAAGGCCATGGCGGGTGCGCGCACCGCGACTTTTTTGAGTGCACCCCAATTGTTGAAGCTTCCGAAGTCAAAACTCATTTGCGCCTGATCCTGAAAATCTGTGTGGTGTTCTGGTTGTCGTGGGAGAGAAGCTGGTGGCCCTGCTCGTTGCAAAAATGCGGCATGTCGACCGCCGACATCGGGTCACTTGCGACCACTTTCAGCACAGAACCGGATGGCATCGCTTGCAACCGCTTGCGCGCCTTCAGCACGGGCAGGGGGCACAGTAACCCTGTTACATCAAGTTCCATATCCGGGGAGTTGTCGCTCATCGCCGCCTCGTATAGGAGATTGGACCGGGAGATAACAAGATGACGCTTCTCAACAAGTCGACTTTTAAAGGCAAGGTCGTGTCACTGCTGTCGCGGCCCTCGCGTGAGCGTGGATTTGAAAAGTCTGCAACCGGGGACCTGCGGCTGAGTGGATACGGAAAATTACCCGTGCAGCCAGACTGCCAAGGTGGTGGAACGCCATCATCCCGGCACCCAGTTCAAGGTGGTTGAAGCGGCGATGCACAAGCGTGGTGTGACAGCCTGGGTCGAGCGCGAAGGTGAAATCAAGATTGGCGGCAGCATCAAAATCATCTGCCCGCCCAACCGGCTTTACCCGCACATGAAAGCGTCGGCGTGAAAGTTCTGGGCGTCATTGTAGCAGGCGGCCAGTCCTCACGCATGGGGACGGAAAAGGCGTTGCTGAAATTGTCCGGTGTCACGCTGTTGGAGCGCGTGCTGTCGCGGCTACGCTTGCAGGTGGACGAGGTGGCGCTCAACGCCAATGGCGATGCGACACGTTTTGGCTATCATGGTCTCGCCGTGTTTGCTGATGTATTGGAAAATGTCAGTACACCATTGGCGGGCCTGCACGCGGCCTTGGCACGGGGCGAAACGCTTGGCTTTGACGCCATCGTGACAGTGCCGTCTGACGCGCCGTTTCTGCCGCTCGATCTGGTGACAAAACTCACGGAAGCGGGCGAGGTGTCGGGTGCGGCTCACGCAAGGTCCGGAGGCCAGGACCATTACCTCACGGGCATGTGGACCGTGCAACTGGCCAAGCCGCTCGAAAAGCTGATCCGCGACGAGGGCATGCGCCGCGTCCAGGATTTCTGCGCCAAGGCCAAGGCACGGCGCGCGACCTGGGAAACCGTACCCCACGACCCGTTTTTCAACATCAATACCCCGGAAGACCTGGATGAGGCCGAGGCACTCCTGGAATAGGTCTGGAAATTATCAACTTCCTCACGCGCAGCGTGGGGGAGTACCCCGAAGGGGGGAGGGGGTGGGTCAACAGGTTGGAGTCTTTGCGCGGATACACCCCCTCGGCGCGTTCCGCGCCACTCCCCCACCGCTCCGCGGCGAGGAAGTTGAACTACTTCACCACATGCCCCACAAACGGCAATTCCCTGAACTGGTGTGCCATGTCCATGCCATAGCCCACAACAAACTTGTCCGGGCAGTCAAACCCTGTGAAATCGCATTTGATGTTGGCAGCCAAATGCCCGGGCTTGTTCAGCAGCACACAGCAGAGCGCACTGCGGGCCTGCCGCGCCATGATCAGGTCTTTTGCGAAAGCCAAGGTGCGGCCCGATTCCAGAATGTCATCGACCAGCAACACGTCACGGTCTTTCACTTCGGTTTCGATGTCGCGCACCACATCAACTTTGCCGGATGAGCGCGTACCCTCGCGGTAACTGGCGAGAATCATGAAATCCACTTCGGGTGACAATCCCGCATGATGCATGGCGCGGATCAGGTCTGCGGCAAAAATGAAGGACCCCTTGAGCACCGGAATAACCAGCAGGCGATGCGGCTTCTTTGCCGCGATTTCGGCGGCAAGGAGCTTGATGCGCGAGAGTATCTCGGCTTCCGAAAACAGGACGTCGATGCGGTGGCCGTCAATCAGGTGTGTGGTCATCAGGGCTTTGAAACTGGCGTTGTTGAAGCTGTGGTCGCCCCCTCTACGCCAATTTCATCTGACCTCGCAAAGCGAATCTTGAGATTTTGCGCAGCTTCAGGCGGTGCCGCCACCCGCGTGACGAAGCCCGTGGTTTCACCAGCCCGCAAAGGCCGTGCCGCCGTATCCAGTGTCCAGGCATAAAGTTCTTCGCCTGATGGCCCTTCCAGCACAAAGCGGAGATGCGGGATTTTTCGCGTCTCTTCATCAATGTTTGAAATCTCGCCCTTGACCGACAGAATGCGTTTTCCCCCGATGATCGCATGCTGGCGCTCGACCCGGCGGATTTCAAGGCCGTAGAGATTGATGTCATAGCCCAGGGCCACATAGATTTTCTGGGTGATGGGAGCAGCCTTCACCACCAGTTCCGGCATGGCGAGCGCTGGCAACACGGGGGCCAGCAGAAACCCGGCAAAAATCGCCCAGTTGCGAAGTTTGCGGGTCCGCGCCTGTTTCTGCGCGGCAAACCTGTCTTGCGATTCCCGTGCAAGCTCAACCAGCCTGCGGGACTCGCGGTCTGGCGCGTCTTGATGCCCCATCACAGCCGGCACCAGCGGTGTTGAAAGCTCTGTGACATCAATCGCGTCCAATGCCTCAATTTCGCGCCAGCGATGGCTGCAGGATCGGCATTCAGCAACACTCAAGCCTTGCGCTTCTCGGGCATTCAAGGTGTTGCGGGTGGAACATGAGGGGCAGGAAGCAAGCATGAGGCAAAACCTTGGGGTTCCCAAAACAGAAGATTGGACCCGATTCAATGGCTCAGCTATCACGCCCCATGGTTAAGTCCGGGTTAAAGGGGCCACTTTGCTGAACGTCAAACATCTGGGTCTGAACTATGGTTCGGGGCCCGACATTTTGAAAGATGTGAACCTGTCGTTGCAGCCGGGTGAAATGTGTTTTCTGGCGGGACCATCGGGTTCTGGTAAATCTTCGCTGTTGCGCATTCTGCTGATGGCGCAAAAACCGACGCGGGGCAGCGTGTCCTTGTTCGGCAGGGATGTGACAGCGATTGCGCACACTGAGAAACCTTTGCTCCGGCGCAAACTCGGTGTGGTGTTTCAGGATTTCCGTCTGATCGAGCATTTAAGCGTTTTCGACAATGTGGCTTTGCCGTTGCGGGTCAAGGGTCTGAAGCGCCGTGATTATCTTGGCGATGTCAAAGACCTGTTGGACTGGGTGGGACTGGGTGAGCGCATGGACGCATTGCCTGAGACCTTGTCCGGCGGGGAAAAACAGCGGGCGGCCATTGCCCGTGCCGTGATCTCCAAGCCCGATCTGGTGCTGGCTGACGAACCTACAGGCAATGTTGATTCCGTGATGGCCAAACGGCTTTTGCATTTGTTCATGGAACTCAATCGCGGCGGCACCACCCTGCTGATTGCCAGCCATGATGAAGAGTTGATGCGGCAATCCAAAAAGCGTGTGCTGCGCTTAGGTGACGGGTTGGTGAGGGCCGCATGAAGGAACGCGAAGGCGCCGTTTTCCCAAAATCCGCCCAGCCCTTGAAGACGCTGACGGCTGTGATGGCGGTCATGTGTTTTCTGGCAGTGTTGGCTGTGGGTGCATTGATCATGATCAACCGCGCCGTTGATCAATGGTCAAGGGGGCTTGCCAGCGAAGTGACGGTGCAGGTGAAACTGGCAAGCGGGCGCGACGCTGACGCGGATGTTGCGGCGGCGCTGGCTTTGCTGGGAGTGACACCCGGTGTGGTATCGGCTGAAGCCATGTCACGGGCAGAAGCCGAAAAACTTCTCGAACCTTGGCTTGGAAGCAACGGCCTCGACAAATTGCCCGTGCCCGCATTGATCCGGGTGACGGTGTCACAAGAGGCACCGCCAGATTTTGAGGCGCTGTCTGTGGCGCTGAAACAGAAAGTCCCTGTGGCACAGCTCGATACACATCGGCGCTGGGAGGCAGAGCTTCGCCGCATGGCCGGAACCTTGTCGAGGTTGTCGGCACTGGTCTTGACCATGGTTGCGGGGTCTGCGGCATTGATTGTGGCGTCAGCCAGCCGTGCGGTGCTTGCCAGTCAATCTTCAATTGTTGAAGCGTTGATCATGGCAGGGGCGGAGGACCGTTTCATTGCCGATGCGGTGGGGCGGCGGTTTATCTGGGCGGGGCTTGGCGCTGGTGTGTTGGGCTTGGTTGCGGGGCTCGCGGTGTTTGCACTGCTCGGGTTTTTCAGTTCAGGCAATGATGGCGTGGCGCAAGCCGCACGCGGACTCTTCCATGTGCCCAAGGGCGATGCGCGTTTGGCCCTGATCAGCTTTGCGGCGATTCCCGTTGCCGCCACTGTGATCGCACTTCTGGCATCACGCCTCGCCCTTGGCCGATTGCTGCGTGGGCTGTCATGATGCTCTTGTTGCGCTCGTTTGCTTTCAATGTTTTGTTTTATGTGAACCTCAGTCTGTTTCTGGTTTTGGGATCGTGGCTGTTTGCGTGTCCTCGCAGCTGGGCGATTGCGGGGCTGCAACTTTGGGCGCGCTCATCAGTCTGGCTTCTGCGTGTCATTTGCAACATCGGCATGGAGGTGCGGGGGCTTGAGCATGTGGCACAGGGGCCGCTGCTGGTGGCGGGCAAGCACCAGAGCCTGTGGGAGACCTTTGCAATTTTGCCGCTGCTCGATGATCCTTGCATGGTGATGAAGCGCGAACTGTTTCACATTCCGCTGTTCGGCTGGTTTGGCCGTAAATTCCGCATGATCGGGGTTGAACGCGGGGCAGGCTCGCACGCTATCCGCAGTCTGGTGAAGCGGGCGAAACAGGAGATTGCAGCGGGTCGGCAAATTGTCATCATGCCCGAGGGCACTCGAAGATCTCCGGGTGATGTACCAGACTACAAGCCGGGTGCGGCTGCACTTTACAGCCAGCTCAATGTGCCTTGCGTACCCTTTGGTCTAAATGCCGGATTGTTTTGGCCCCGGCGAAAATTTCTGCGCTATCCCGGCACTATTGTTTTGGAATTTGCGGCGGCGATACCGCCAGGATTGAAACGGGCGGAATTTCAGGTGCGGTTGGAAGAGGCTATTGAAAACACAACAAACCACCTGTTGTTGAGCGCGAAACAAAACTAGAACATTTTCTGGACTCTGATTGGCTTTTGGATTAGGGTGCGGCCATGGATGATGTCCGCACCCCCTCCATTGCCCATGATATCTGGCTGGCGAAATACCGCTACCAGAGCCCCGGTGGCGTGGGCGAGGCTTCGCTGGCGGAAACTTTGCGCCGGGTGGCGAAGGCTGTTGCTGCGGCAGAAAAACCGGAAGTGCGGCAACACTGGGAACAGCAGTTCTTATGTTTGATGCAAGACCTCGCCTTCATTCCGGCGGGGCGGATTTTGGCGGGCGCTGGCACGGGCCGAGCAGTCACCCTGTTCAACTGTTTTGTCATGGGAATCCTCGATGATTCGATCACCGGGATTTTTGACGGCTTGAAAGAGGCCGCCCTCACCTTGCAGCAGGGCGGCGGCATCGGCCATGATTTTTCAACATTGAGACACAAGGGAGCAGCCGTGCATTCGGTGGGGGCTGATGCCTCCGGGCCATTGAGCTTCATGGATTGCTGGGACGCCATGTGCCGCACCATCATGTCTGCGGGTGCAAGGCGCGGCGCCATGATGGGGACGTTGCGCTGCGACCATCCCGACATCGAAGCTTTCGTTGACGCCAAGCGTGACAAGACGCGGCTTCGCAATTTCAATGTCTCGGTGCTGGTGACGGATGCCTTCATGCAGGCGGTGGCGGCCGACGCATCCTGGGATTTGAAATTTGGCGACGAAGTGGTGCGTGTGGTCAGCGCCAGGGCCCTGTGGCAAAGAATCATGCGCGCCACCTATGACGTGGCTGAACCCGGTGTGATTTTCATCGACCGGGTGAACCGCCTCAATCCACTGTCCTATTGCGAAGACATTGCCTGCACCAACCCTTGTGGTGAACAGCCGTTGCCGCCTTACGGTGCCTGTCTGTTGGGATCGTTGAACCTGACACGTTTTGTGGACGATGGATTTTTGGCGGCTGCGCGTCTCGATGAGTGGAAGTTGGCAGATGCGGCAAAGCTTGCCATCCGCTTCCTCGACAATGTGATTGAGGTCTCGAATTATCCTCTGGCGGAACAGCGCGCGGAAGCTTTTGCCAAGCGTCGTTTGGGACTGGGTGTGACAGGCCTCGCCAACGCGCTTGCCATGTTGGGCTTGCGCTATGGCAGTGCGGACGCCGCGGCAATGACCAAGCGCTGGATGGCCGTGATCCAGCGGGCCGCAATTGAGGCGAGCACGGACCTTGCGATGGAGAAAGGCTGCTTTCCGAAATTTGATGCCGCGATATACCTGGTAACGGAATATGCAGGTGCTTTGCCCGAAGACCTCCGTATAAGGATTAAATCAAAAGGCATGCGCAACGGACTGTTGACGTCGGTTGCCCCCACGGGGACCATTTCGCTTCTGGCCGGGAATGTATCGAGTGGCATTGAACCGGTCTTTGCATTGAAACAGGAGCGGCGCATTCTGGAGCGTGACGGTTCACACCGCATCGAAACGTTGAAGGACTATGGCCAGGCGGTATTGGAGCAGACAGGCCAGCGGGCCAAGCTTGTCACCATGGCGTCTCTTTCCCCGCCTGAACATTTGCTGATGCAACAGGCTGCACAGGCCCATGTCGACAGTTCGATTTCCAAAACCATCAATGTGCCCCCGGATTTTCCCTTCTCTGATTTTGTCTCGGTCTATGAACAGGCCTGGGCCATGGGCCTAAAGGGTTGCACCACCTTTCGCCCCAATGCGGTGACGGGGTCGATTTTGACAGAAGTGGCAGAGATTGAAACCTGCCCGTCTTGCGGATCAGAAAATCTGGTGGCGAAAGAAGGCTGCAAAGCCTGTGCCGCGTGTGGCGTTGCGTTTTGTGGATGACCAGAGAGGTCGCTTGGAGCCAAGGGACCTCTCCCCCGCTTCGCGGACCCTCTCCGAAGGGGAGAGGGACCTCTGTCTACCACCTCCCGTTTTACTGTTCAGGGTGCACTCACCACGAGTCCCTCTCCTCTTCGGAGAGGGTGCCCGAAGGGCGGGAGAGGTCCCTTGGCTGCAAGCAAATACCCTGGCGGATCAAAAAGAACACTTGACGAACAACTAGATATGTTCTAGCAATGTTCACATGCTGATTCACGGTTCCCCCATCACCGCCGAGGCCCCCTCGGACCCCGCCATCAAGGATCGCTTCTGGTATTGGACCGGGGCATCTGGCCGCCGCTACATCCATTCGGTCTACGCCGTGGATGATTGCCCGCCACTGCCCAGCGCCATCTTCGTGCTGGTCAAGCGTTATGGCGTGATGCGGACCGTCGTTGGCATTGGCCGTTTCTCGCCCCATTGGGACGGGGCGCAGCATGGCATGGGTTCAAAGGGCCTGGCGCTGGCGGATGCCGATGAAGTGCATGTGCATCTCTTGGCGAAATCCCCGGAACAGCGGGATGCGATTCTGAATGACTTGCTGGATGCCTATGAGGCGGAAGAGGAAGGTGTGGGTTTGCAGGAAGAAGCGGCACAGGTTCTGCAATAATCAAGCCCGAAGCCTGCTCCGCAACACAACCGTCATCAGCAAGCCCGCAACAAACCCTCCGACATGGGCCCACCACGCCACAGCCTGCTTCTCAGGATTGCTGTTGAAAATGCTGAACACCTGGATCGCCACCCAGCCCCCCAGCACCACCCAGGCCGGAAGCCGCAACGGGATGATATAGGCCATTACGGTGATTTTCACTTTCGGAAACATGATGAAATAGGACGCAAGCACGCCTGACACGGCACCCGATGCACCCACCAATGGGGCGTGGCTGTCGGGAAACATCAGGACATGGGCCGCCGCACCTGCCAGCCCGCAGATCAGGTAAAACAGCACAAAGCTGACATGGCCAAAGGCATCTTCAACATTGTCTGCGAAGACCCACAGAAACGCCATGTTGCCGATGAGATGCATCCAGCCCGCATGCATGAACATATAGGTGACGAGGGTTGCAGGCTCCGACACAGGGTTGAGTGCGCCTGATGCAACCCGCGAAACATCAAGCAGCTCAACAGGCACCACACCAAATCCCGTCACCGTCTGCGCCAGCACCTCTTCGCCTTGCAAACCGCCCGTCGTCAAAAAAATCAAGACGTTGAGTATGATAAGCGCACCCGTGACATACTGGACTCGGATGAAGTGCAAGGGATTGTCATCACCGACGGGCAGAAACACCATCAGCCCGCCCTCGTCTTTCCCGGAACCCAAAGCACATCGCCGGGCCCCGCCACATGATTGGCGTAACGGCTGGCGACAAACAGGAAATCCGAAAGACGGTTGATGTAAGCCATGGCGTCAGCGCTGACCTGTTCACCTTCTGCCGCTGCCAGTGCCACCATCAGGCGCTCGGCGCGGCGACACGTGGTGCGCGCCACATGCAGATGGGCAGCGGCGGGCGTTCCCGCTGGCAGCACAAACGAGCGCAGCGGCGACAACTCCGCATTCAACGCATCAATATCGCGCTCCAGCCTTTGATGCTGTGACGCCACAATGCGCAAAGGCTCCCACTCCAACTTCTGGCCCCGGTCCGGCACGCAGAGATCAGCCCCCAGGTCAAACAGTTCATTCTGGATTGTCGCCAACATCCCGTCGAGCCTTTGCAGCTTCGCGTCCGTGGTATGCAACCGCGCCACACCAATGGAGGCATTGGTTTCATCCACCGTGCCATAGGCCTCGATCCGCACATTGGCTTTTGACACGCGCTCGCCGGAGCCCAATGCTGTGTCACCCTTGTCACCAGTGCGGGTGTAAATCCTGTTCAAAACAACCATGGTCAGGAGTTAGGCGAAATCACTCTGCGCCGATAGGGTTACTCATTGCGCAGGTAGAACGATGGCTTGACGTTCAGTGCCCGGACCGTCACCAGCAAGCCGGCGCCAATAGTGATCACCATGGCAATCAACGCCGTCATAAGCGCTGTCCCCCATGAAAACGTAAACGGCATTTCCAGAATGAACCGCGCGAGATACCACGCCCCGAGGCTTCCCGTGACCACCCCAAACAACGCCGCCACCAGCCCCAGCACACCATACTCGATGGCAAAAGCGGTGAGCAGCTGGCGGCGGGTGGCACCATAGGTTTTGAGCACCACAGCCTCGTAAGACCGATTGGAAAGGCCAGCGGCCAAAGCACCCGCAAGGACCAAAACGCCCGTGAGCAATGTCAGCGCATTGGCACCGCGCACCGCAGACAGCATCTGGCCCAACAACGTTGATACAATCTCAAGTGCCTCTTTGACGCGAACAGCAGTCACCGACGGAAACGCGATGGCCATCCGGTTGAGTAAACCTGCCTCATCACCACCCGTCATCTCCACCGTCACAACATGGGCATGGGGTGCGGCTTCCAGCGTGTTGGGTGAAAACACCATGACGAAGTTGATGCCCATCGAGCGCCAGTTGACACGGCGTAAATTGGCGACTTCCGCCTCAATCTCGCGGCCCAGCACATTGACGGTGATCTTGTCGCCCACGGCAACGCCAATGCCGTCGGCAATTTCATCCACCAGCGAGACCAGCGGCTTGCCCGTGTAGTCCGCCGCCCACCACGCGCCCGTCACCAGTTCCGAACCCGGAGGCAAAGTCGCCGCATAGGTCAGGCCACGGTCGCCCCGCAGCGCCCAATCAGCACCTGGCTTGGGCGTAACCTTTTCAGCAGGCACACCCTTCACGGCAACCACACGGCCCCGCAACATGGGCGCGTTGCTGACACCCGCAACACCAACTTCCTGCTTCACCGCGTCCCGAAATGTCGGAAGCTCTTCGTTGCGCACATCCAGAAAGAAAAACGCCGGGGCTTTTTCTGGTATCCCGGATTTGATTTCCCTCGAGATCGTGGCGTCGGTGAGGGCCAATGTCACGAAAAGTGAAAGGCCCAGGCCGAGGGCAAGGATCACCGAAAATGAGGATGAACCCGGACGGTGCATTTCCGCCAGGGCATGGCGCAGCAGAATATTGCGGGGCTTCGGCAACACCGCGACAAGCTTCAAAAGGCCCCAAGCCAAAGCGGCCAGCACGGCAAAACTTGCCGCAAGTGCGCCGAGAAATTGGGTTGTGAGCCACGGGTTCGCATCGATTGCGATGACAAAACCTGCGGCCAGCAAAATGAAAACACAGGCGGTGGCAAGCCAGCCCCAGGCGAAGCGTCCGCGCGTGGACGAGGATTGGGCGCGAAACAAATCAGCCCCCCGCACGCGGGCGATGCGGGCCAGCGGCAAAACCGCAAAGCCGATGAGAATCAGAAACCCCAGAATCGCCGCCGCCGCCAGTGGCCCCCCGTTGATGCCAGTTGAGACGGGCAGCGGCAGAATGTTTCCGGCCACAGCCTTCATGATGGCCGGGGCAGCGGCACCCAGTGCAACGGCAAGCAAAATACCAAAGCTGCCCACCAGCAAAACCTCTGTCAAAAACAAGCCAAAGACGTCGCGGTTCTTGAGACCCAGGCATTTCAGTGTGGCAATGCTGTTCTGGCGCGCAGTGACAAAAGCCGACACCGCATTGGCAATGCCGGATCCGCCGATGGTGAGTGCGGCGATGGCCACCAGCGTCATGAAATAACCGAGGCGTTCGACAAATCTTTCAGCGCCGGATGCCGCATTGTCTCTGGCCCGCACCCGCCAACCCGCGTTGGGGAAATCCGTGTTGGCCTTTTCAACCACGGCCTTGGCGGTGGCCAATTCAGTGTTTGCCATCTTCACCCGGTAACGCCATGTCACCAGGCTGCCCGGTTGAATGAGACCCGTCTTTTGCAACGTGGCATGCGACATCATCAGCCGTGGACCCAGCACGATGCCGTCGGAGATGCGGTCCGGTTCAGCTGTGATGACGCCAGCCACTTTCAGCGCAATGGTGCCGATTTTGAGTGTATCGCCTGTCTTGAGATTGAGACGCCCCAGCAACAGGGGATCAACGGTCACCGACGGCAGGTCTGAGTTGGCATGAATGATCGCCGCTGCTGTATCGCCTTCAAGTGTGACAGCACCATAAATCGGATAGGCCTCATCAACCGCCTTGATTTCAACAAGCGTGGAGCGGTCGCCGGAAGTTGCCATGGCGCGGAGTGTTGCAATGCGGCTGAACGGTCCTTGTTGTTTCACGAAGGCCAGTTCAGATGCAGCAGCCTCACGGTGATTGAAGGAGAATTCCACGTCACCTCCCAGCAAAGGTTGTCCCTGTTCTGAAAGCCCGCGTTCAATCGACTTGGCGAGGGACCCAATGACCGCGATGGCGGCGACACCCAGTGTGAGGCAGGACAGCAGCACCCAAAAGCCCTTGAGGCCGGAGCGCAGCGTCTTCACCGCATAGCGCAGCCAAAGTATGACATTCATGCCCGTGACCCCAACTGACCATCGCGCACCTCAACGATGCGGTTGCAGCGCCTGGCCAATGCCGGATCATGGGTGACAAGCAGAAGTGTCGCCTGTTGTTCGTCCCGCAGACGAAACAGCAAATCCATGATGGCTGTCCCGGTTTCCTGATCAAGATTGCCGGTGGGTTCATCCGCCAGAATGACTTTTGCGCCAGACGCAATCGCCCGGGCAATGGCCACACGTTGCTGTTCACCCCCGGAAAGTTGGCCGGGGTAATGGGTGAGGCGGTGGCCGAGGCCAACGGTTTCGAGGCACTTCACGGCGCGTGATTGCGCATCGCTCTCGCCTTTGAATTCCAACGGCAACGCCACATTCTCAATCGCCGTCAATGTCGGGATGAGATGGAAGGATTGGAATACAATGCTCACATGGCCCCGGCGCAGCTCTGCCAAGGCCTCTTCAGATTTACCGCCGAGGCTCAACCCCGCAACGCTGATGTCGCCCGATGTCACAGGTTCAAGTCCGGCGATCACCATGAGCAGCGACGTCTTGCCAGAACCCGATGGCCCGACAATGCCGATGGCCTCACCGGGCCTGGCAGAAAAATCCACACCGCGCAGAATATGCACAGGCCCCGCCTTTGATGGCAATGTGAGGTAGACGTTTTTGAGGGAGATGAGGCTCGAGGGTTCAGGCGAAAGCATGCACAATCCATAATCAGGCCGAAGCATTTGGACCTCTTACGTAGTGACGCAAGCCCCAGTTCGCAATCTTCATGTCAGGTGAAATTGCTGTAACACGCGTGTTACAGCCACTGCTTGCAGCCCTATGGCTCCAGCTCCGTATCCCAATACAGATAATCCATCCAGCTCTGGTGCAGGTAGTTTGGCGGGAACAGCCTGCCATTGGTGTGAAGCTGGTTGACAGAGGGGCAAAACGGTTTCTGCCGTGGGTACATGGCAATCTGGTGCATGAGGTGGCCACCTTTGCGCAAATTGCAGGGCGAGCAGGCCGCCACCACATTTTCCCACGTTGTCTGCCCGCCACGTGAGCGGGGCAGCACGTGGTCAAAGGTGAGATCTTCGGGCGAGCCGCAATATTGGCACTGGAACTTGTCACGCAGGAACACATTGAACCGCGTGAAGGCGGGGTTCCGCGATGGTTTCACATAGGTTTTCAGTGACACAACGGAGGGCAGGCGGATTTCTATGGTGGGGCTTCTGACCACGGTCTCATATTCCGAGACAATGTTGACGCGCTCCAGATAGACAGCTTTGAGCGAATCCTGCCAAGACCACAACGACAAGGGATAATAGCTCAAGGGACGGTAGTCCGCATTGAGAACAAGGGCGGGACAGGACTCTGGCGTTACGGCCGAATGATACACGTCTTCCTCCGATTGCGTCTTACTATAGCTAGTATGTCAGCCCTGTGAAGCCCCTGCGGCATCAGGCCTGCGGCAGGGCCTTCAGACTGCGGTAATGACTCCACAGCAACCGTGCCGCCACGGCGCGGTAGGGGCGGAAAGGTTCGGCCAGGGCGATCATCTGTTTTTTCTCAGGCCTCGTCTTGAGATTGAATAAGTCTTGCGCCGCCGCCTGTAACGCCACGTCGCCCCAGGGCCAGACATCGGCCCGTTGCAGCGATGACAGCAGATAGATATCCGCCGTCCAAGGCCCAATGCCCGGAAGGGCCACCAGGTATTTTTGTGCGGCATCGTCGTCGAGGGTGGCGAGATGTTTGAAGTCCAGTGTCTTTGCCAAGACCGAGTCGGCAAGCCCATGAAAGCTCTTGGCCTTGGCCCGCGACAGGCCAAGAGAGAGCAGTTCTTCTTGTGAAACCAGCAACACATTTTTCGCCGTCACCCGTCCGATGCGTTTATCCACCCGTGCCCAAATCGCCGCTGCGGCTTTCAGGGACAGGAATTGCTCGCAGACGATTTGCAGGAGCGGTGCCAGCCCTTCTTCTGAGGCACGGGACGAGGGAACACCGTGGGCTTTCACAACAGGCTTGAGACGCGGCTCAGTTTTGCAGAGCTGTTTGACGGCCCTCGCCATCACCGCGTCATCGAGTCTGGTCATCGTTGCACTCACGTGCGCAGCATGCAAATTGTTCCGGTGTATCGCAATTGGTTTTCGCCATTTCTCCCCAGGGCAATCGCTTGAAGCCAAGGGACCTCTCCCGCCCTTCGGGCACCCTCCCCGGTGGGGAGGGACACGTGGTGAGAGCACCCTGAACAGTAAAGCGTGAGGTCGCTGCAAGAGGTCCCTCTCCTCTTCGGAGAGGGTCCGGCGAAGCCGGGGGAGAGGTCCCTTGGCTTCAAGCGATTGCCCCAAATTTCTCCCCACCGCTTCGCGGCAAGGGAGATGTTAAAAATCTGACGTGATCCCCTTTTTCTCCCAATCGCCGAAGCGTGTGGGCTCAAGCGCTCTCGTGCCGTTTACTTCCTTCGGCAAAACCTTTGCAGGCGATTGATTGCGGCGCGCTTCAGCTTCCGCCAGCGCGCGCCTGGCTTCCGGGGTTAAAACTTTTGTCATGTCGCTTGCATTCTGCGTTATCGCCCACCATCTGCGCAAGGACTTTGGAGACGCACCATGAACACCGCCAAAACCGGATTGCTGATGGCCGCCATGACCGGGCTGTTTCTCGCTTTTGGTTACTTGTTGGGCCGGGAGATCGGCATGTTGATGGCCTTGGCCGCGGCCATTGCCATTGCCATGAACGTATTCGCCTATTGGAATGCTGACAAGATGGTGTTGCGCATGAATGGGGCGCGTGAGGCCAGCGCCAGCGAAGCGCCGGAACTGCATGCCATGGTGGCAAGGCTGGCGGCGCGGGCCAATATGCCGGTGCCGAAAGTTTATGTGATTGACCAGCCCCAGCCCAATGCTTTTGCCACGGGCCGCAATCCAGAAAACGCGGCTGTCGCTGCGACAACGGGTTTGCTGCGCTCGCTTGCCCCTGATGAAGTGGAAGGTGTGATGGCGCATGAATTGGCTCATATCAAAAACCGCGACACCTTGATCATGGCTTTCACCGCCACCATTGCCGGTGCGATTTCCATGCTGGCGCAGTTCGGCTTTCTGTTCAGTGGACGTGACCGCAATTCGCCCGTCAGTGGCATCGCGGCCATCGCCCTCATGATTCTCGCACCCCTTGGCGCCGTGATTGTGCAGATGGCGATCAGCCGCACCCGCGAATATGCGGCAGACCGCATGGGTGCGGAAATTTCTGGAAAGCCCATGGCGCTTGCGTCTGCCTTGCAACGCATTGCCGGTGCAGCACAGCATGTTGAAAATCCGGCAGCAGAACGCAATCCGGCCATGGCCCATATGTTCATCATCAATCCATTGTCAGGGGCACGCGCAGACGCGCTGTTCTCCACCCACCCAAACACGCAAAACCGGATTGCCGCGTTGAGAGCCATGGCGGTGGACATTGGTGGCAATGCTGCGGCTGGTCCTTGGACTGACGCTCCGAAGCCAAACGGCCCGTGGGGGTGATGTCGCAATCGGCAGGAGCGCGTCGCGCTGGCCTAAAGCCTGTTGAAAATTCCTCAGTAATGATAGACCCTTGTCATCAGCGGATTGTCAGGGTTGGAATTCATGAAAACAACAGCGCGTGCAGTGGTCATTGGCGGGGGCGTGGTTGGTGTTTCGACACTTTACCATCTCGCCAAGAAGGGCTGGTCGGATGTTGTGTTGATTGAGCGGAAGGAGCTCACCTCCGGCTCCACCTGGCACGCCGCTGGTTTGCTGCCGCTGTTCAACCTGTCTTACTCCGTGGGCCAGATCCACAAATACTCGGTGAAGTTCTACCAGGAACTGGAACAGGAAACCGGACAGAACGTCGGCTTCAAAAAAGTTTCCAACATCCGACTGGCGCGCACCAAAGACCGCTGGGATGAATTTTTGTACTATGCCGGCATTGCCGAAACCATCGGCATCAAGGTCAACAAGCTGACCCCCGCACAGGTGAAGGAAATCTGGCCGCTGTGTGAAACCGAAGGCTTGATCGGTGCGATCCAGCATCCTGATGATGGCTACATCCAACCCGCTGATTTGACCCAAGCCCTCGCCAAGGGGGCGCGCACACGCGGTGCGGAAATCTATCGCAACACGGCTGTCACAGCGATCTCACAAAACCCTGATGGCATGTGGGTGGTAACGACAGACAAGGGCACCATCACCTGCGAGCATGTGATTACCTGCACCGGCAACTTCGCAAGAAAGACCGGCGAAATGGTGGGGCTTGATGTGCCTGTCATTCCGGTTGAGCATCAATATATCGTCACTGAACCCCATCCTGCGATCAGGGAACGCCAAGCCAAGGGCCTCCCCGAAATGGGAGTTTTGCGTGAAGCGGATTCCAGCTGGTACATGCGCGAGGAAAACGGCGGGCTGCTGCTGGGGCCATACGAAAAGGGTGCGCCCGTTTGCTACTTCGACGGGCCATCTGACCAGTCAGAATACGAACTCTTCCAGGAAGACCTTGACCGTTTGGGACCACATATCGAAACCGCGATTGCCCGGGTTCCCGCTTTCGGTGAAGTTGGCATCAAGAAGGTGTACAACGGGGCCATCGCCTATACGCCCGATGGTTCACCCATCATTGGTCCCGCCTGGGGCCTGAAGAATTTCTGGCTCAATGAAGGTCACTCGTTTGGCGTCACCGCTGCCGGTGGTGCTGGTTGGCAGTTGGCGGAATGGATTGTAGACGGCGAACCCACCATTGACATGATGGGAGTGGACCCCCGCCGCTTTGGCCCTTACGCGACGAAGGGTTATCTCAAGATCAAGAACGAAGAAGCCTATTCAAACGTCTTCACACCACACTATCCCGACGAAGAACGTTATGCCGCAAGGCCGTTGAAAACCACGCCATGCTATTCCCGCATGCAGGATCTGGGTGCGGTGTTTGGATCGGTTTACGGTTGGGAACGTCCGGGCTGGTTTGCGCCCAAGGGCTATGGCCTCTCGAAGTCGCAATTGAAAACACCTGATGTCCTCACCAACCACAATCATGCGCCTCCGTCGCGAGACGGACGGATCAAAGAGAAGTGGTCCTTCCGCCGCTCCAACTATTTCAAGTTCGTGGGCGAAGAATGCCGCAACGTCATGTCAGGTGTGGGCCTGCAGGACATGTCCGCCTTTGCCAAAATGGAGGTGTCTGGCCCCGGTGCACGGGAATGGCTGGAGTCTATCCTCGCCAACAAGATTCCAAAAAAGCAGGGTCGTGTGGCGCTATGCCATTTGCTCACGCCGCGCGGTGGTGTGCGCGCTGAGTTCACGGTTTACGAATGGCAACCGGGACGATTCTATCTGGTGTCAGCCGGTGCCTATGAACGCCACGACCATGACTATCTCCACAAGCTTTTGCCGGTGGATGGTTCGGTGCGTCTCACGGCATTGACCACGCGCATGGGTGTGTTGGTGATCGCGGGTCCGCAGTCGCGCAAGCTGTTGCAGAAACTGACCGCAACCGACTTGTCGAACGAAGCCTTCCCTTGGCTCTCGGGCAAACACATCAACGTCGGTCCGGTCTCCACCCATTGTGTGCGCGTCAATTTTGTGGGCGAACTTGGCTATGAATTCCATCACCCACTCGAACAGCAGGTCGCGTTGTTCGATCTCCTGATAGAAGCTGGAAAAGAATTCGGCATCAAACCCTATGGCATCAAGGCGATGTCCTCGCTTTCCATCGAGAAATCCTACCGCCTCGTCCCACGTGAACTCTCAATCGAATACAACGCCTATGAATCCGGCCTTGACCGTTTCGTGCATCCCAACAAAGGCAGCTTCATCGGCCGCGACGCGCTTGTTGCGGCCCGCGAAAAGGGTCTCACCTGGAACTTTGTCACCATGGAAGTCCACGGCATCACCGATGCGTGGTCAGATGCACGGGGTTCCGAACCCATCTATGCAAAACGCAAACTCATCGGCCGCGCCACCAACGGCGGCTTCGGCTTCCGCGTCAACAAATCGATTGCACTGGCGATGGTGCAACCGGAGCAAGCTGGCTTGGGAACAGAGCTTGAGATCAAGATTTTGGGCAAATATTTCAAGACCACAGTGATTGCCGAAAGCCCCTATGACTCCGAGAATGTGACGTTGCGGGGGTGAGCTATGCAGGCGTCCAAATGGTTCCATGTTTGTATGAACCTGCCATCAATCAAAAAGTCGTCATGGCCCGCTTTATGCGGGCCACCCATGGGTCCTCCGCATGAAGCGGAGGATGACGGTCGTTTTTGAAAGCGGCGCAGACATATTCCAAAGGTGTGGTCTTCGTGCTTCTCGCCACGCTTGGCTGGTCGCTGTCCGGCCTGTTCGTGCGCTTCATGCCGGAACTCAATGGCTTTCAGATCAATTGTTGGCGTGGGCTTTGGACGGCGGTGTCGATCCATTGCTGGTTGATCATCGCCTACGGGGCGGAAGGATCATGGAAGGCCTACGCCAAGGTGCCTATCCCCGCCCTGCTGTTGTCGGCAGGTTTTTTCGCCTTCGGCTCCACCATGTATGTGACATCTCTCACGCTGGTCTCGACAGCGGTGATCTCTGTGATCGGTGCCACATCGCCCTTGTTCACAGGTCTGCTCAGTCCGTGGGTCACCGGCGAAAAACCGGGTTGGACGGCCTGGGTCGCCGCCATCATGGCATTGGGCGGCATGGGCATCATTGCCTGGGACGGACTTCAGGCTGGAAACTGGGTTGGCATCGCCGTCTGTCTCGTCGTGCCATTTTCATTTGCCGTGCAAACACTCACATTGCGCCGCTTCCGCAACGTCGACATGATACCAGCGATTGGCGTGGGTGGCTTGCTTGCGTTTTTTGGGGCAGGACTTGCGGGCTACAGCTTGTCAGACGGAGGCGGCTTTGATGTCTCCCCCAAACATGTGGCGCTTCTTGCGCTCATGGCGCTGGTGCAACTGGCCATACCGCTGATCTTCTTTGCCAAGGGCGCAAAATCAGTGCCCGCCATCACCCTTTCCCTCACTGCCATGTTGGACGCGGTGCTCAATCCGCTCTGGCCGTGGATTTTCGTCAACGAGATTCCTGAAAACGTGGCGCTGATCGGCGGCGGCGTTGTTGTGGGTGCAGTGCTGCTGTCGATCTTTGGCAGCCAGTTGCAGCGCCGATCGAAACCAGGGTGAATGATGTCAAAAACCAATGCAACCCTGATTGGCTTTACAGCGGTTTTGACCTGGGGCCTTCTGGCTTACTTTTCCAAACTGGCAGGTGACATCCCGCCCTTGCAGATCACTGCCATGGCCTTCACCATCGGTGGGTTGATTGGCGTTGCCAGCTGGCCCTTCAGGCCCGGTGCAGCGCAGGTGCTCCGGCAATGCTCGCCACTCGCCTGGGTCCATAATGTCGCGGGCTTGTTTGGCGCGCATTTTCTCTATTTCATGGCGGTGCAGCGGGCCCCTGTTCTGGAAGTGAGTCTCATTGCCTATCTCTGGCCGCTGTTCATCGTCCTGTTTGCAGGGCTCCTTCCCGGCGAAAAATTGAAGGCCCATCATCTGCTGGGTGCGGTGCTCAGTTTTGTTGGAGCGTGGTTTGTCGTCAGCAAAGGCCAGGGTTTTGGCTTGTCGCAAGGTTTGCAGGCAGGTCATATGATTGCACTTCCCTACGCCATCTATTGGGCGGCCTATTCGGTTTCAATCCGGCGGTATGGCAAGATTCCATCCGACATTGTCGCCGGATTCTGCCTGATGACAGGTGTTCTCGCAGGCCTCTCACATCTCGCTTTGGAAACAACCGTATGGCCGCTCTCGTCAACCCAGTGTGCCGCCATTGTCGGGCTTGGCATTTTGCCACTCGGTCTTGGCTTTTACGCCTGGGACTTCGGCATGAAACATGGTGACCCCATGGTGCTGGGGGCGGCGGCCTACGCGGCTCCTTTGCTCTCGACGATTGTGTTGCTGCTGACAGGCTTCGGTGTATTCCACTGGTCCATCGCCATCGCCTGTTTGCTGATCATGGGCGGAGCATTGTTTGCGGCAAAGGACATGATCTTCAAAAAACCTGGCTAGCGGAAATTGTTTTTCCGCGTCCGCAGTTCCACAAATACCTGCGCGTCTGTCGCCCCCGCCATGTTCAACGTCTGGCGAATTTCGGGTGATGCGCAGCGCAGAAACGGATTGGTCTTGAGTTCGTCACCAATCGTGGTGGGCAATGTCATCTTGCCTTTGGCGCGCAGGTTCTCAACTTCAGTGGCCCGCATTTGAAGTGCGCGGTTTCCGGGTTCCATGGCCAGCGCAAATCTGGCGTTTGCCATCGTATATTCGTGGCCGCAATAGATGGACGTGTGGGGTTGCAGTGTGGAGAACTGGTTCACTGAGGTGTACATCTGCTCCATGGTGCCTTCAATGACACGGCCACAGCCCAGTGAGAACAGTGTGTCGCCGGCAAACAGCAGATAATCATCATCGAAGTGAAAAGCGATATGGCCAAGTGTGTGGCCAGGGCAGTCGTAGACGCGCACCTCACGCTTGGCGAGGATGAAGACATCGCCGCCCTTCACCGTCTTCTTGATGCCGGGGATTTTGTCTTTCTCGCCTTCGGGCCCGATGATCACACAACCATAAGCCTCCAGCAATTCCAGATTGCCATCAACATGATCGCCATGGTGGTGTGTTGTCAGGATATGCGTCAGCTGCCAGCCCCGCTTCTTCAGATTGTCGGTGACGGCCTTGGCCTCAGGCGCATCGATGGAGATGGTGGTGCCCGTGCGGTGGTCGTGAACGAGCACACCGAAATTGTCTTCAAGGCAGGGGAACTGTTGGATTTCGAGGGACATGGCGCAACACACTTTGTGAATGGAAGCGCATGGTTTAGCATGCATCGATGGATGTCGTCACCTTTCGTGAATTCTACGGCCAGGCCTTTGGGCAGCGTGTGGCGCACAGCCTGTCGGCGCGGCTGACACATTTCGCCACGCAACGGCCAGGCCAGCGGGTGATGGGGCTTGGTTTTGCGCCGCCCTATTTGCCATTGTTTGAAAGCCCGGACAGTTCAACCCTCGCTTTCATGCAGGCGAGGCAGGGTGTGACACGCTGGCCCGTTGATAAGCCCACACGTGCTGCACTGGTGGATGAATGCGAACTGCCGCTTCTGGAAAGTGTGATGGACGTTGCCCTTGTCATCCACGGGCTTGAATTTGCCGAAACCCCCCTCGACATGCTGCATGAGATCTGGCGCGTGCTGTCGCCTCAAGGCAAACTCATTCTGGTGGTACCAAACCGGCGGGGCTTGTGGTCCGCATCTGACGCCACCCCATTTGGCGATGGTCAGCCCTTCTCCAGAAGCCAGATCGCAGGACTGTTGAAACAGGCGCGCTTCACCGTGACACGCTGGGATTCCAGTTTGCATTTCCTGCCCTCACGCCACCGCTGGGCCATGGCTGCGGCCCCCGCACTGGAAGCCATCGGCCGCCGCATGGCCACAGCACTTTCCGGCGTCATTATCGTGGAAGCGGAAAAACAGGTCTACGCCTTCACCTCCGGCAAGCGGGCCAGACGCTTCTCCCACCGTTTCAGGCCAGTGCTGTTGCCATCGCCACAACCTGTTCCCTTCACCGATGATTCCGGTTTATGAGGGTGAAAACCGGATACGCGAATGAATGAGATGAAATCAGGCGGTGGTGCCCTCGACGCCCTGCGCCAGGAATTGGATGGCGTTGACGCCAAGCTGTTGTCGCTGCTGGGCGACCGCTTTGTGCTGACCGAACAGGTGAAGGCCTTGAAGCAGGTGACCACGAGGCCCGCACAATCGCCATTGCGGCCGGCCCGCGAAGCCTTGATGCTACGGAAATTGCTTGCCGAGGGCCAACAAAAAGGCCTCAGCGCGGAATTTGTGTTTAGGCAATGGCGCGGCATCTTGTCTGAATCCATCCGCCAGCAGGCCCCCATCACCATCCACATCCCGCAGGAGCTGGCAGTCAATGTTGGAAGCCGATTGCGCTTGCGTGACCATTTCACCAATTTGCCCGTGGCAGAATGGAAAGATGAGGCGGAAGCCATGCAGCAGCTCGTCTTATCCCCGGGCGATCTGTGCATTGTCGAGACTGGGGGCAACTGGATTGAACCGATGATTGCGGGCAAGGCAGGTGGTGCGCAGGTTGTACAAGCCCTTCCGGTGTTGAAGCATGGCGATGCGCCGAATTTGTTGGTCATCGGCCATGCCGTGGCCGAAGCCACGGGACAGGACGAAACCTTGCTTGTGACGCAAGGCAATTTGCCCCGGGATTTTGCGATTCTGCCGATCTGGCAGGCCAAGGTCGGCCCCTTTCAACTCTCCGCACTCGCCGGGTTTTTCTCCGAACATGAAGGTCCGCTTGTGGGCATCATGCGTTCCAACAGCAGCCTCGGACTGATGCTCGCCGGACGTTTCCCTTCAGCAATTGAGATGTAAAAATGAAAACCGCGCAACGCCCTGAACCCCGTCCCGGCATCACCACTATTCAGGCTTATGTACCAGGCAAAAGTGCGGCCAAGGGGGCGAAGATTTACAAGCTGTCCTCCAATGAAAGCCCTATTGGCGCGAGTCCGAAAGCTATTGAGGCTTATCAAAAAATGGGCGCGTCATTGGAGCGCTACCCCGACGGCAGTTCAACCGTCCTTCGCCAAGCCATTGCGCGGCGCTACGGATTGGCAGAGGAGCGCATTGTCTGCGGTGCGGGATCAGACGAACTTTTGCAACTCCTCGCCCACGCCTATCTGGGTGAGGGCGATGAAGCCGTCTATTCGCAATATGGTTTTCTGGTGTACCCCATCGCCATCGCATCGAATGGTGCAAAGGCAATCGTGGCGCGTGAGAAAAACCACACCACTGATGTGGATGCGATGATCGCTGCTGTCACACCAAAAACCCGCATTGTGTTTCTGGCAAACCCGAACAACCCGACAGGAACCTACGTTCCGTTCTCGGACGTGAAGCGCCTGCATGCGGCATTGCCGGTGGATGTTTTGCTGGTGCTTGACGCGGCTTACGCCGAGTTTGTCAGAACCAACGATTATGAATCCGGTATTGCGCTGGTGTCCGAACACGACAACGTGGTGATGACCCGCACCTTCTCCAAAATCCATGGGCTTGCAGCATTGCGGCTGGGCTGGGCCTATATGCCGCAACACATTGCCGATGTGTTGAACCGCATCCGTGGTCCCTTCAACGTGTCGGCAGCGGCAATTGCGGCAGGCGTTGCGGCGATTGAAGACCAGTCTTTCATGGACCGCGCGGAAGCCCACAACACCCAGTGGCTGGAGTGGGTGACACAGGCATTCAAAGCCCTTGGTCTTGACGTGACGCCCAGTGTCGGCAATTTCCTGCTGGTGCACTTTAATGGCAGAATTTCGGCACCCGAAGCGGATGCCTTCCTGCAAGAAAACGGCATCATTGTGCGCCGCATGGACGCCTATGGCCTGCCCCAATCACTGCGTATTTCCATTGGCGACGAAGTGGCCAACCACCATTTGGTGAAAACCATGAAGGCACTGCTCACATGACTGTCATGTTCGAACGCGTGGCTTTGCTGGGTCTGGGGCTGATCGCCTCTTCGATCTCCCATGCATCGCGGCGCAAAGATTTGATCGGACATATCGCGGGGTTTGCCCGCAGTGCTGAAACGCGCGCGACGGCGAAAGAAATCGGAATTGTCGATTCCGTCCACGACTCGGCAGCCGCTGCCGTAAAGGATGCTGACCTCGTTATTCTTTGCACCCCCGTCGGCACCTATGGCGATCTCGCCAGGGAGATTGCACCACACTTGAAACCCGGTGCCATTCTCACAGACGTGGGTTCGGTCAAAGGTGCCGTGGTGCGCGATGTGTCCCCCCATGTGCCGGATGGCGTGCATTTCATTCCGGGCCACCCGATTGCGGGCACGGAACAATCCGGCCCGCGTTCCGGCTTTGCCGAACTGTTTGACAACCGCTGGAACATTTTAACGCCACTTCCCGGCAATCCGCCCGAGAAGGTGCAAAGCCTTGAGGATTTCTGGATTGCCCTCGGCTCAAACGTCGAGCGCATGGACCACAACCATCATGACCTGGTCTTGGCCATGACCAGCCATCTCCCGCATCTCATTGCCTACAACACCGTGGCAACAGCGGGTGATGTGGAGGAAGTGACACAATCCGAAGTCATCAAATTTTCAGCCGCTGGTTTCCGCGACTTCACCCGCATTGCCGCAAGTGATCCCACCATGTGGCGCGACATTTTTCTCAACAACCGCGAGGCGGTTCTCGAAATGCTGGGGCGCTTCACGGAAGAACTTGCCATTCTCCAGCGCGCCATCCGCTGGGGCGACGGCGAGACCCTGTTCGAACTTTTCACCCGCGCCCGCGACATCCGTCGCGGTATCATCGCGGCAGGGCAGGATACGGACGTGCCTAACTTTGGCCGTGACCCCAAGAAGAAAAGCTGATGAGGTGGGTCTTCGCCTATGGCTCGCTGATCTGGAATCCGGGCTTCAGCTTTATCCGGTCAACTCCAGCGCGGCTTGAAGGTTATCACCGCGCACTCTGTGTGAAGTCACACAAGTATCGCGGCACACCAGAATGCCTGGGACTGGTCTTCGGCCTTGATCACGGCGGATATTGCGAAGGTGTGGCATATGAAGTTGAAGAGTCTTTGTGGCCGCAAACCTATGATTACCTGACACAACGCGAGTTGATCACCCACGTTTACCATGAGACCTATCTCCCGGTCGTGCTGAAAGCCGAGACCAGAACCGTGGAAGCCCTCACTTACGTCGTTGACCCCGCCCATGAGCAATATGCGGGCGGTTATGAATTGGTTGATGTGCTGACCTTTGTGCGCCAGGGCCACGGCATTGGCGGGTCTTGCGTGGATTACGTCCGCAACACCGCAAGCCATCTGGCAGAAATGGGCATATCCGATCCTGATTTGGATCGTGTCGTGAAAGCCCTCTGACCGGGCCAAATAGTCGCAATTCGCAAAGTCGTGCCGTTCGCAGAATTGACTATCTGCCGCCCCGCCCCTAGTGCTCTAGGCAATTCTCCAAGGAGTTCCCCCCATGAAGGTTTTGGTCGCGGTCAAGCGCGTGGTTGACTACAACGTGAAAATCCGCGTGAAGGCGGATGGCTCTGGTGTTGAACTCGCCAACGTCAAGATGTCGATGAACCCTTTCGACGAGATTGGCATTGAAGAAGCCGTGCGCCTGAAGGAACAGGGTAAAGCGACGGAAGTCATTGCAGTCTCCATCGGGCCGCAGCAATCGCAGGAAACTTTGCGCACCGCCCTTGCCATGGGTGCAGACCGCGCCATTCTGGTGAAGCACGACGACTATGTGGAGCCGCTCTCCGTCGCCAAGATCCTGAAGGGTATCGTTGAGGTTGAAAAGCCGGAGATCGTCATTCTCGGCAAGCAGGCGATTGACGATGACGCCAACCAGACCGGCCAGATGTTGGCGGCTCTATTGGGTTGGCCGCAAGCCACCGCCTGCTCGAAGCTTGAACCCGGTGCTGGCGAAGCCACCATCACCCGCGAAATTGACGGCGGCTTACAGACACTAAAAATGAAGATCCCATTGATCGTCACAACCGATCTTCGCCTCAATCAGCCGCGCTATGCTTCACTGCCCAACATCATGAAGGCGAAGAAGAAGCCGCTGGATGAAAAAACCCCGGCTGACTATGGCGTCAATCCGGCACCGCGATTGAAAGTCGTGAATACAGTCGATCCGCCAAAACGCCTCGCCGGTGTGAAAGTCAAATCCGTGGCCGAACTTGTGGGCAAACTCAAAGAAGCAGGAGCCATCTGATGGCCGTTCTCTTGATTGCCGAACACGATAACACATCTCTCAAAGACGCAACCCACAAGGCACTGACAGCCGCCCTCGCCATGGGTGGCGATGTGCATGTGCTCGTCGCCGGCAACAAAGCCGATGGTGCTGCGGCGCAAGCTGCAAAACTGAAAGGTGTTGCAAAAGTTCTTCACGCTGAATCAGCCGCCCTTGAACGCCCCGTCGCTGAACCCATGGCTGCAACCATCGTTTTGCTTGCCGGCAACTATGCCCACCTCGTGGCCCCCGCCACCACCAACGGCAAAAACTACATGCCGCGTGTGGCAGCACTTCTCGACGTGATGCAGATCTCTGACATTTCCGAAGTGAAATCCGCCGACACCTTCGTACGCCTGATTTACGCGGGCAATGCCGTGCAGACTGTGCAGTCAACAGACGCCAAGAAAGTAATCACCGTGCGCACCGCGTCCTTTGCCGCAACGGGTGAAGGTGGTTCTGCCGCCATCGAAAAGGTGAATGCCGCTGCCGATCCTGGCCTCTCGTCCTACGTCAGCGAAAACCTTTCGGTCTCCGACCGACCCGAGCTGACCTCTGCCAAGATCATCGTCTCCGGTGGACGCGGCATGCAGAACGGTGACAACTTCAAGATGTTGGAAGCCGTGGCCAAAAAACTCAACGCTGCTGTTGGCGCGTCACGCGCAGCGGTGGACGCTGGCTATGTGCCGAATGACTACCAGGTCGGCCAAACCGGAAAAGTCGTGGCTCCCAATCTCTACATCGCCGTCGGCATTTCAGGCGCCATCCAGCATCTGGCGGGCATGAAAGACTCAAAGATCATCGTCGCCATCAACAAGGACGAAGACGCTCCGATTTTCCAGGTCGCAGATTTGGGACTCGTTGCCGATCTTTTCACCGCTGTGCCGGAGCTTGAGGCGGAACTGGGCAGGCTCGGTAAATAATCACGTCCGACGCGAAAGCCATGTCGCAAACAGCGACACGAAAACAGCGAGCAATGTCAGGCCAGCACCCGTCCATGCAATGGTGGCAGACGGCACGGCGCTTTTCGCCATGTACCAGCCGCCCAGCAGTGCTCCCACAGCCTGACCAACATAAACCGCTGATGTATTGAGCGCGATGGTCGCTGAAGCCACGGGTGGTGCCACAACCACCAATCGGCTCTGTTGCAGCGAGTTTGACGAGAATGAGCCGAGGCCCCACAGTGCAATGCCTGCCAGCGCCGCAGCCAAGATGCCAAAACCCAAGGCAAAAACGCAAAGACCCGTCACCAGAAACACCAGTGTGACGGCAATGACACGGTCGATGCCATAGCGCCCGACGACCCGCGAAGCGATGGCGTTGCCAGTCACACCGGTCACACCCGCCACTGCAAACGCCAGGGAAATCGTCATTGGTCCACCAGCAAACGCATCGCGCAAGATGGGAGCGATATAGGTGAACACGGTCATTTGGCCTGACATGGAGAGAGCGGTGACCAGGAGAATGCAGAGAATGACGGGGGAGAACAAAGCCTGCTTCCACGCCGCAACATTGAGGGGTTGTACCAGAAGGCCGGGCTTCACGGCGAACCAGACCATGAGTGCTGCAATGGCGCACAATCCGCTTATGCCCAGGAAGACGGCGCGCCACCCCACAAGCGTTGCAAAATAGCTCGCCAGCGGAATGCCACCGACCGAAGCCGCCGACCAACCGATGAAGATAAAGGCGATTGCCCCCGCCCGCTTTTCCGGCGGCACCAGCAAACCAACCGTTGCCGCTGCTTGTGGCGTGAAGATTGCCGCCGCCACCATGGTGATGCCGCGCAACACCATCAACGTGGTGAAGTCCGTGACCAATGTCGAAGCCAAATGGCCCGCAGCATAAAGCAGCAGCGAAAAAGTCAGCAGATTGCGCCGTGTGATGGCACTTGTGGTGGCCGCCATCAAAGGCGCACCCAGGGCCACGACGATTCCACCCACCAGCATCAACTGTCCTGCCACGGAAGCAGACACGCCAAGATCAGCGGAAATCGGATTAAGAAGACCGGCTGGCAGAAGGACTCCAGACCCGATGATGAAGTTGCCAAACAGGAAAACCCAAAGGGCAAGCCGTGCGTCGGTGGTGGATGTCTGCGTTTCGCTCATAAACCATGTCTTTTGCCGCGGGTCCAGGGCGCTTGCGGAATGCGACCGTGCGGATTAGTGTTTACCCACACTTGAAGCTGTTCAACAGAAACACAAGCGGAAATTCCAGACATGAAAATTGCAAGCGTTGGCGTCGTCGGCGCCGGACAAATGGGTTCGGGCATTGCCCATGTTTGTGCCCTGTCGGGCCTCACCGTCGGCCTCGGTGACGTCAGTGTCGAACGAATTGAAGCTGGCCTCGCCCAGATCGCCGCCAACATGGGCCGCCAGGTCAAGTCCGGAAAAATCAGCGAGCAGGACAAGGCGGCAGCATTGGCGCGCATTTCAGCCGTGCCGGATTTTTCAGGCTTCGGTTCCCATGATCTCGTCATCGAGTCGGCCACAGAAAAGGAAGTGGTGAAACAGAAAATTTTTGAGGCCCTGTGTCCGCATCTCAAAAAAGAGGCGCTGCTCGGTTCCAATACCTCTTCCATCTCGATCACGCGGCTTGCAGCGGGAACAGACCGCCCTGAAAAATTCATGGGCGTGCATTTCATGAACCCGGTGCCGGTGATGGAATTGGTGGAACTGATCAAGGGCATCAATACCGACGAGGCCACTTTTCTATCGGTGAAGGAACTGGCACTTCGCCTCGGCAAGACCATCGCGGTGTCGGAAGATTTCCCCGCCTTCATCGTCAACCGCATCTTGCTGCCAATGATCAATGAAGCAGTCTACACGCTGCACGAAGGTGTGGGCAGTGTGGAATCAATCGACACCGCCATGCGCCTTGGTGCTCACCACCCCATGGGTCCATTGCAACTGGCGGACTTCATCGGCCTGGATACATGTCTCTCGATCATGCAGGTTTTATATGAAGGCTTGGGCGACACCAAATACCGTCCGTGCCCACTTCTGGTGAAATACGTCGAAGCCGGCTGGCTGGGCCGAAAAGCCAAGCGCGGGTTTTATGATTACCGGGGCGAAAAGCCGGTGCCGACGAGATAGAACAATCCCGCGCTTATTTGAACGATCAACCATAAGAAAATGTCGTCATGGCCCGCTTCATGCGGACCACCCATGGGTCCTCCGCATGAAGCGGAGGATGACGGAGAAATAGAGACTGTGCAAATAGATTTGGGGCGGTTCCGAGCATCGTCAGGCTCTACTTCGTAGCCATATTCTTCACGCTTGCTACTGCAACTTCTCTGCCAGCAGAACCTTCACTACGGCCTGCGCTTCCTTAGACGCCCAATCCGCAGGCCCCAACAGCCGCGCGGCTTCCCTGCCGTTGCGGTCAATCAGAATGGTGGCGGGAAGACCCAGGGCTTGAAGTGCAGCTAGGGATTTGGCTTCTGGTTCAATGTAGCCTGCGAGGTTGGTGACACCCAATTCTTTCAGAAAGGCTTGTGATGCCGCAAGCCCTTTGCGGTCCACGCTCAGCGCCACCACTTCAAAATCCACGCCACCCAGTTCCGCCTGCAATTTGGCGAGGTCAGGCATTTCCTTGCGGCAGGGCGCGCACCAGGTGGCCCAGAGATTGAGCAGCACCACGCGGCCCTTCCATTTGGAAAGATCAAGTGATTCGCCTTTTTCATTGGCAAAGCTGAACGGGGCGATGTCTTTGCGCTGGCCGTGAATCAACACCGCCGCCATTGGACCCTTGGCCAATGCCTTGCTGAAACCACCTGTTTCATCTGCAACAACAACGGGCGCTGCCACTTCGGCCTTGCGCATGTCGGAGGTGAACCAGTAAATGCCACCAGCGATGATGCCTGCGACGATGATGAAGGGCAAAAGCGCAAAAGGTTTTTTCATGTTGGATGCGGTCATGGTTTGGTTGTGTCTATCTCAATTCGGGCTTCAAAATGGCAAATAAAATGTGGGGCGGCAGGTTCGCCTCCGGTCCCTCGGCAATCATGGGCGAAATCAATGCAAGCATTGGTTTCGACAAGCGCCTATATGCTGAAGACATCGCTGGCTCGAAAGCCCACGCGGCGATGCTGGCAGAACAGAAGATCATATCCAAATCCGATTGCGCGGCCTTTCTCAAGGGCCTCGATCAGGTCAAGGCTGAGATTGAGAGCGGCAAATTCATTTTCAAAGCTGAACTCGAGGACATTCACATGAATGTCGAATCAAGGCTGCGTGAATTGATCGGCCCCGCTGCAGGCCGCCTGCATACCGCCCGCTCGCGCAATGACCAGGTGGCGACAGACATGCGGCTTTATATCCGCCGCGTCCTTGACGAGGTGGACGAAAGCCTGGCGTCATTGCAGTCAGCATTGGCTGAACAGGCACTTTCAAACGCCGCGACCATCATGCCCGGCTTCACCCATTTGCAGGTGGCACAGCCAGTGACCTTTGGCCACCACCTCTTGGCCTATGTGGAAATGCTTGCGCGGGACCGCGCCCGTTTTGCCGATGCAAGGAAACGCACCAACCTGTCGCCACTCGGTGCGGCCGCATTGGCGGGCACTCCATATGCAATTGACCGTGTAATGACGGCGAAGGCGCTTGGCTTCTCCGAACCCATGCGCAATTCCATGGATGCTGTGTCGTCGCGTGACTACCTGATGGAAGTGCTCGGGGCCTGTGCCATCTGTTCGATCAACCTGTCGCGCCTCGCCGAGGAAGTCGTCATCTGGTGTTCGGCGCAATTCCGCTTCGTCACCTTGTCCGACAAATTCACCACCGGCTCCTCGATCATGCCGCAAAAGCGCAATCCGGATGCGGCGGAATTGGTGCGCGCCAAACCCGGCCGCATTCTGGGGGCTTTCACCGCACTCGCTGTTGTCATGAAGGGTTTACCCCTCACCTATTCCAAGGACATGCAAGAAGACAAGGAACCCGCCTTCGACGCCATCGACAATCTGGCACTCGCCATTGCTGCAATGGACGGCATGGTGCGTGATATGAAGGCGAACAAAGAAGCCATGCATGACGCGGCGTCTTCTGGCTATGCCGTGGCAACGGACTTGGCCGACTGGCTCGTGCAGAAACTTGGATTGGCCTTCCGCGACGCCCATCACGTGACCGGGCGCGTTGTTGCTTTGGCCGAAAAGAAGAAACTGAAACTCGATCAGCTGTCCTTGGCAGACCTGCAAAGCATCGAACCCAAAATCAGCAAAGACATTTTCAAGGTGCTGACTGTTGAGAATTCCGTTGCCATGCGCAAAGCCCTGGGCGGAACAGCACCAGCCAACGTCAAGCGCGAAGCAACGCGATGGATGAAGCAGTTGCGAAAGACCTAGCCTTCACAACCGGGTCTAAGCGGGTGTCGACTTTCTCTCCACCTCACTTGCGGCTTTGAGCGCTTTTTCCATTCGCACCTGCCAGCCTGCACCACCTGATTTGAAGTGCGAAACAATGTCTGGTTCGAGGCGTATCGAAACGGCGATTTTCTTCGGCTTCTTCTGGGGCCCGCGTCCGCGCCGGATAGCTGCGACTGCCTGACTGAGTGATGCGCCTTGCACGTGAGCAGCTCTGCGAAAGTCCGCTTTTGTCCATTGTGGATTGATTTCAACTGTTTTTCGCTTCGACATATCGAGCCATCTCCTTGGTATGGGCGCGGCGCAAGCTGATGATGCGCATCACGCCATTTCGTTCTGCAAAGACAAGGCAATGGGCTTGGTCATCAATATTTCCAAAAGCCCGAAAGCGCGTCTCGCCATAGTCAAACCGGTCATCTTCGATAATCGCGAAAACCTGCATGTCACTGGCACGCGCCAGAGAAATTCCGTGCTTGTCCAGATTGACCTTGTCTTTCGCCGGATCAAACATGATTGCGGACATTTTTATTGTATATACATAATAATATCACATTGCAAGTGCCTGATTCTGGCATCACTGCGGCGCTTGAGAGGCTTGGCATTTACCTCTATCAAAGCCGTCATGACCTTGCTTAAACACATCGCATTTTTTCTTGCTGTTGGAATCGCCCTTGCCGCCTGCGGTGTGCGCGGCGATCCTGAACCGCCTGCTTACACACAGCAGTAGACCATGCACCACTTCAACTACATAGACGGCGTGCTCCACGCTGAAGACGTGAATCTTGTGCAACTTGCCGAAGAGGTGGGTACACCGTTTTACGTCTATTCCACCGCCACTTTGGAGCGTCACTTTGAAGTCATGGACAAGGCCTTCGAAGGCACGGATCACATGATTTGTTACGCCATGAAGGCCAATTCCAACCAGGCCGTGATCAAGACCATGGCATCCGCCGGGGCGGGCATGGATGTGGTGTCGGAAGGAGAGTTGCGCCGTGCGCTTCTGGCTGGTGTGCCTGCGCGCCGCATCGTGTTTTCTGGTGTGGCCAAGACGGCGCGGGAAATGGCTTTCGCCCTGAAAGAGGGCATTGCCTGTTTCAATGTGGAGTCAGAGCCGGAGCTTGAACTGCTTTCAAACATCGCCCAGCGCGTGAACCAGCGCGCCACGGTGTCGATCCGCGTCAACCCCGATGTCGATGCCAAGACCCACGCCAAGATCACCACGGGCAAGGCCGACAACAAGTTTGGTATTTCTTATCTCAGGGCGCGTGAAGTCTACGCCCAGGCCGCAAAACTCCCCGCCATCGATGTGGCGGGCGTCGACATGCACATCGGCAGCCAGATCACTGATTTGGCACCTTTCGAAAAAGCTTATGCCTTGATGGGTGAACTGACAAAACAACTCATCGCCGACGGCCACAACATCCGCCATCTCGATCTGGGCGGTGGCCTTGGCATTCCCTATCGCGGCGATAACGATGTGCCGCCTCACCCGGATGAATTCGGTGCCATGGTGAAGCGCGTGCTGGGTCCGCTGGGGTTGAAGCTGGTGCTGGAACCGGGCCGCATGTTTGTCGGCAACGCCGGCATCCTTGTGACCCGCGTTGTGTATATGAAGCAGGGTGAAGCCAAGATTTTCGTCATCCAGGATGGCGCGATGAATGATCTCATCCGCCCGACACTTTATGATGCCCACCATGACATATGGCCTGTCAACGAGGAGCGCAAATCCGCTGAGATGATCACTGTCGATGTGGTGGGCGGTGTGTGTGAAACCGGCGATTACTTTGCCAAGGACCGCCGCATGCCCAAGCCCGAACAGGGTGATTTGCTGGCCATCATGACAGCGGGCGCTTATGGCGCGGTGCAGGCGGGAACCTATAACACCAGGCTTTTGGTGCCGGAGGTTCTGGTCAATGGCGACAAGCATGCCGTCATCCGCCCCCGGCAGGATTACGAAGAATTGATCGGTTTGGACCGCTTGGCGCCATGGCAAGTGGACAGAAGTTAAAGGCACAAATCGGCCCCTTTGTGCTAATAGACAAAGGTCATGACAGAAGCTGCCCGCCCGGAAACCATAAGACGCCTTGACCGCAAAATCGCGCGGCAAAAATTCTACATGGGTTTTGAAAACCTGTGGACGGCCTGGCACAGGCCGCTGTTGGTCTTGGCCTGTGGCGGCATGCTTCTGGCGTCGGGCGTGCTTGGCCCGTTTCCGCTTGCATTGCGCTATGCGGCCATTGCTGTTTTTGCAGGTGCCCTCGCTTGGAGCCTGAGGCCACTCTTCAGTCTGCGCCGCATCAAGAATCTCCACGCCATGCGAAAGTTGGAGCAGGGTTCAGCCCTCGACCACCGTGCTGTTTCCAGTTCCGCTGACACCGTCGCTGCGGAAATCATGGACCCCCGTGCTGATGCGCTGTGGGAAGAACACCAACGCCGCCAGCTGGCGAAACTTGGTGATGTGAAAGTTGTGCCACCGCAATCGCGCTGGCGTTCATTTGATCCCTATGCGCTGCGCGTGCCCGCAGGCCTTGGCCTGCTCGCGGCCTTGCTGCTCGGCCCCGGCAGCCTGATGCAGAATGCACAGGACGCCACACGCCTCTCCCCGCCGATTCCGCCCGTGCCTTTGACATTGGACGGCTGGCTGAAACCACCCGCCTACACAGGCCGCCCGCCTTTGCTGCTCACATCCCCGCAGATGCAAACCAGGCTGGCGCAAGGTGGCACAATCGAAGTGCCGGAAAATGCCACGTTGTCCTTGCGCCTGTCCGGCGGCAGCAATCCGACGATCCGCTTTGTCGGCGGCAGTGATCAGACCGTGCTCAGTGATGTGGGCGAGAAGGTCACCAAGTCAGAGGCAGCACTGACAGCGGAAGCCGTGATTACCCGCCCTCTCAGCATCATCATTGAGAATGACGGCAAGGCCATCGCCACATGGCCCATTCTCACCATCCCCGACAAGGCCCCAACGCTTGAATTGTCAGACCAGCCTGCTGGAGATGGCAAGGGCAATCTCACATTGAAGTGGAAAGCCACCGACGATTATGGCCTGAAGAAACTCGGCGGCGAAATCGAGCTCTCGGACGATCAAGACGGCGGCACCGGCTTTGAATCAAACGGCGTCTTCCTGTTTGAAGCCCCTGCAATGAAATTCGTGTTGAAGCGCGGCAAGGCCAAGGAAGAGATCGGCACCTCACGCTTTGATTTTGCCAAACACCCTTGGGCTGGTTTGCAAGTCACACTCAACATGACAGTGGAAGATGGCGCAGGTCAAGCCACTGCCGCAGCGCCCGTCACCTTCAGACTCCCGGAGCGCGTGTTTGTGAAACCTTTGCCACGCGCCCTCATCGAACAACGTAAAGACCTCATTCTCTATCCTGAGCGGGCGCGACACGTCGGCGAGATGATTGACACGCTGGCACTTTACCCCAAGGGCCTGTTTGAAGGGGTGACCCCCATCATTGCCATGACGGCGATTGGCTCAAGGCTGCGCAATGCGGCGGGTTATGATGATGTGAATCTGGCGATTGAGGCTTTGTGGGATCTTTCGGTGAAGCTGGAAGAAGGTGCGCTGTCTGATCTCCGCGCTGAATTGAAAGCCTTGAAAGAGGAACTTGAGAAAGCTCTGCGTGAAGGTGCGTCCAAGGAGCGCATCGCCGAACTCATGGACCGCATGAAAAAGACCATGGACAAGTTCATGGATGCCATGCGTGATGAAGCCGAGAAGCGTCAGGCTGAAGGCAATTTACCGCCGCCGGGCCAGCAGGGTGAATCAATCACCCGCGAAGATCTGCAAAAAATGCTCGACGCCATGAAGGAGTTGCAGGAGCAGGGCAACACCGACATGGCCCAGCAACTGCTGGATGAGCTCGACCGCATGCTGCAAAACATGCAGCCCGGCCAAGGCCAGCAAGCCGAAGGCGGCGATGGCCAGTCAGACCAGATGATGAAGGGCCTCGGCGACATGATGCGCAAGCAACAGCGCCTGATGGACGACACCCAGCGCATGGGACAAGGCGAGCAGGGCCGGGATGGTGAGGGGCAAGGCGAGCAGGGCGAAGAAGGCCAGCGCGGCCAAGGTGGCCAGGACGGTCAGGGCAAGGGCCGGGGCGGTGATGGTCTGGCGGAGCGTCAACAACAGCTGCGCCGCATGCTTGAGGAACTGCGTGAAGGCAATGGCGGCAATCTGCCGGGTGCTTTGGGCGAGGCTGGTGAAGCCATGCAAGGTGCGGAAGAGGCTCTTCGCGGTGGCGACAAGGAAGGCGCCCTGCAACGCGAAGGTGAAGCCTTGGACAAACTGCGGAAAGGTGCCGGTGAATTGGCGCAACAAATGCGCGATCGTGGCCAGGGCCGCGAAGGCAATCAGGCCCGGGACGGCGAAGGCCGAGGTGGCGAGGATGACCCCCTCGGCCGCCCCCGCGCCACCCGCAATCCCGATGAAGGCCCGGAACAGGACATCGTGCCGACTGAACGGGCGATGCAGCGGGCACGTGAAATTTTGGAACAGTTGCGCGAAAAATCAAACCGCCAGGGCCTGACCGACAGCGAGAAGGCCTATATCGAGAGATTGCTGCGCGGGCAGTATTGAAGGGGCTACCTCTATTTCTCCGCCCGCCTGTGGACTCCTGCATTCACACATCTTTTTTCATCATGTTCATGCATGAGAAAAAACTTCGGTTTTCCTACAATAACCGTCATCCCGGCGAAGGCCGGGACCAGGCTTTTTTGCATGCCACCTCAGGTAAGGTAAGCCTTGTCCCGGCCTTCGCCGGGATGACGGGATAATGAATTTAGAAAATCGTTTGTGGGAATTGAAAAAGCCGATTTTCAATCGCGATTGTATCACAAAAAGATGTGTGAATCTTGTGGCGCTTGCGGGATAGGCGGCTGAGCGCAGCAACGCCGAAGAGGGCATTCATATTTCGCCTTCTCCCGTTTGCATCTTTGCAAATGGGAGAAGGTCCCGAAGGGGGATATAGGCCCTACTTCTCTTTCCGCTTGATCGTCACCTGGAACAGCTTGGCATCCAGCTTCACATCTTTCTCGAGGTTGCTGAGAATAACGGTGGTGCGCAGGCCCTTGTTGTCGGTGATCACCCATTGGGAAAGTTCACCCCGTGTCTCGTCATAGACCATGGCAATCTCGCCCTTGAGGGCACCTTTTTTGTCGGCAAAACCAACGGTGGTGAAGCCTTCAACCTGGTCAATGCGGGTGACAACGGCTTCCTTCATCAAATCAAGATCGGGCGAGACGATAAAACGGAAAGGCGTGGATGAAAGCGGCCATTGGTCGCCTTTTTCCTTCTGGGTGTTCTTGAAGGTCACCCACTTGCCGTCGGACGCAATGAGAAGCGGTGTGGGTGGTGCAAATTCAAACCGCAGCTTGCCGGGTTTTGAAATGAACATGACACCTTTCAGTGCCCGGCCCTTTTCGGTCTTCTGGATGAAGTCGCCACGCATGGTTTTGAAGCTGTTGAAGAAGGCGTTGATGCGTTCCACCGCCTCAGTCTGTTCCGCCGTCAGTTGAATGGCTTTGGCCTTTGCAGCCTCAGCCGGGGCAGATGCCATAAGGGGTGCCAACGCCAGGCTGGTGGTGACGGCAACGGCAGCTGCAAAAGATTTCAAAAAAGTCATGTCTCAATCCTCAATCTCGAGCCCACGCACTACCTGCGCAAACAGGCTATTCTGCGGCAGGCCTAAAGGCGCGCACTGTCTCCCGGCACCAGAATCTCGCGCTTGCCCGTGGCATTGGGTGAGGAAATGACCCCTTCCTTTTCCATCCGCTCGATCAGGCTGGCCGCCTTGTTGTAGCCGACTTGCAGGCGGCGCTGAACATAAGATGTGGACACCTTTTTGTCGCGCAGAACAACGGCAACGGCTTGGTCATAAAGCGCATCTCCCGAAGACCCCATTTCAGCACCTGGGCCACCGTCGCCCATGTCATCGTCGTCAACCTCTTCGGTCACAGCCTCGACATAGTCTGGCTGGCCTTGCGACTTCAGATGCTTGACGATGGCCTCAACTTCCGAGTCGGAAACAAATGGGCCGTGAAGGCGCGAGATGCGTCCGCCGCCCGCCATGTACAGCATGTCGCCCTGGCCCAGCAGTTGTTCAGCCCCCTGCTCTCCCAAGATGGTGCGGGAGTCAATTTTAGACGTCACCTGGAAAGACACCCGCGTCGGGAAGTTGGCCTTGATGGTGCCGGTGATGACGTCAACCGATGGCCGTTGTGTCGCCATGATCACGTGAATGCCGGCGGCACGTGCCATTTGTGCCAGTCGTTGTACCGCCCCTTCAATGTCTTTGCCAGCCACCATCATGAGATCAGCCATTTCGTCGATGATGACCACGATATAGGGCAATGGCGAGGTTTCCATTTCTTCAAGTTCGAACGTCGGCTCGCCCGTCTGTGGATCAAATCCGGTCTGCACGGTGCGCGAAAGTTTTTCGCCCTTGGCGATCAACGCCGCCACACGGGTGTTGTAGCCATCAACGTTTCGCACGCCGACTTTCGACATGCGCTTGTAACGCTCTTCCATTTCCTTCACCGCCCACTTCAAGGCAACCACAGCCTTGCGGGGGTCCGTGACAACGGGCGCGAGCAGATGCGGGATGCCTTCGTAGACTGAAAGTTCCAACATCTTCGGATCAATCATGATAAGTTTGCAGCGGTCCGGCCCCATGCGGTAAAGCAGGGAAAGGATCATTGTATTGATGCCGACAGATTTGCCGGACCCTGTGGTGCCCGCAATCAGGAGATGCGGCATGCGCGCAAGGTCAGCATAGACAGGTTCACCGCCAATGTTCTTGCCCAGCGCCATGCAGAGACTCGCGTTCGAGGCCATGAAGGCCTCGGCTGCAAACATTTCACGCAAGTACACGGTTTCGCGTTTGGCGTTTGGAAGCTCGATACCAATCGCGTTGCGACCCTGAACCACGGCGACGCGGGCGGAAATCGCACTCATGGAGCGCGCGATATCGTCAGCCAGGCTGATGACGCGTGATGATTTGATGCCGGGAGCCGGCTCAAGTTCGTAGAGAGTAACAACGGGGCCGGGCTTCACGGCAACGATCTGACCCTTGACACCAAAATCATCAAGAACACCTTCAAGCTGCCGGGCGTTTTCTTCCAAAGCTTCACGTGAAATATCAATGGTGCGGCCCAGTTTTTTTGGTTCCGCCAGCAGTTCAAGATCAGGCAGCGCAAACGCATCAAGTGATGGCTTCTTTTTCGGAAATGGTTTTGCCCTTAACACGGTTTTCGCAGCTGAACCGTCAGCCGCTTCTTCTGTTGAAAAGGGAGGTTCGTCATCATCATCGCCGATGTCGACAGTGATGGCCTTGCGCGGCAACACCATGTCGCCTGCTGCAATATCTTCGTGCCCATCATCCTCAGGCGGCAAGTGCGGCGCTTTAAGCGTCTTGATTGCGGCTTTGGGCGGAAGCTTGGCCTTGGAGTCAAAAGAAAACTTCGGTATTTGGATGCCAATGGCCCGGTTGATGGTCCGGGCCAACACCACAAAACCAAAGCGTTTGAAGAGCGCCAATTTGACCCGCGCCCGGTCAAGATCAATGGCGACCGCACCCATAAGGCACCAGGCCGTCAAGGCAAATGCCAACACCATGACAAGCACTGAGGCAACACGCGGTGCTCCCGCAAGTCCGAGCAGGGAGTTGAAGCCGCCACTGAGAATGCCGCCGAGTTCACCACCCTGTCCCGAGGCGGCGGGCCACCAGGATGCCTGCGGCAGGGCCGAGAAGAACAACGACCCTGTGATGATGCTGGCCAGCCAGAACAGAAACATCTTGCGAGGTGATTCGGCCTCTTCATGCACCAGCATGCGAATGGCCCAGATGATGGGTGGTAGAATCAGCATCAGGCTGCCAAGGCCAATGTAGCGCAGCAACTGGTCAGAGACAGCAGCTCCCACCAAGCCCAACCAGTTGGAGGCAGGACCATCAATCACATTGTTGGGTGAAGGGTCGGCAGCGGACCATGAGCCCAGCGCCAATCCGAGTGCCACAGCAAAGGCAAGGATGCCACACGCCAGCACTTCACGCACACGTCTGCGCATGAAGATCTTGACCTCTTCAGGAATCGCACTGTCGTCGCTGTGATACGTCTTGTTGATGGCCATCAGGCACTCCGACCAGATAAGTGTGGGCCAGCACGAAGCTGCGCCAGCATAACAAAAGGTTAACACTAACCTTGCCCGAGGATGGTTAAGCAGGGGTTAAAGTAGGCGTTGCACCAGTTTCGCACTTACAATCCGTCATCGGCCACTTCAGTCCTTGGGCCATCGCATGTTGTTAAAGGACCTCTCCCCCGCTTCGCGGACCCCCCCCGAAGAGGAGAGGGACCTCTTGCGGCGACCTCCCATGATACTGTTCAGGGTGCACGCACCACGAGTCCCTCCCCTCCGGGGAGGGTCCGGCGAAGCCGGGGGAGAGGTCCCTGGGCCACAAGCGATGGCCTTCTCAAATGCAGCAGAATCTTGAACCACCCAAAACAAAACCATCCCGGAAGGTTGTTCCGGGATGGCCCCATGGCTGGTGGTGGGGGGACGAAAGCTTGCTCTAGGAGTAAGCCCTCTCGCCATGGGACGAAAGATCAAGTCCTTCGCGTTCCTCTTGGTCATCAACCCGAAGGCCGACAGTATATTTGCAGATCAGGATGGCGATCACACTGACGACGGCCGAAAGGACGATGGCTGTGATGACGCTCACAATCTGCGCCGTCATCTGTAGCCCAAAGGCATAATCGGCAACCTTGGCGGATGGATCAGCGGCGAGATAGTCCGTGACACCCATGCCGCCGAAAAGTGCCGGGTTGACAAAAATGCCGGTGAGCAGTGCGCCGACCATGCCACCAATGCCGTGCACACCAAAGACGTCGAGTGCATCGTCGTAGCCGAAGATCTTCTTGAGGAACACAACACCCCAGAGACACACAACACCGGCAACGGCACCGATGATGATGGCAGACATCGGCCCGACCCAGCCACAGGCCGGTGTGATGGCCACAAGGCCAGCAACCATGCCAGAGGCTCCACCCAGAAGACTGGCGTGGCCACGCGTGACGTATTCACCAAATGACCAGGTGAGTGTGGCAGCTGCCGCACCAAGAATGGTGTTGAGAATGACAAGGGCTGTGAGGCCATTGGCTTCGAGGTTTGATCCGGCATTGAAACCGAACCAGCCGAACAGCAGAAGCCCGGCACCGATCAACGTCATTGGCAGGTTGTGCGGAGCCATGGCTTCCTTGCCAAGGCCAATGCGTTTTCCAAGCATGATGGCGCAGACCAGACCTGCAACACCGGCGTTGATGTGAACAACCGCACCACCAGCAAAATCAAGCGCACCCCAGTTGAACAGCCAACCATTGGCGGCACTCACGGCAGCGCCGTAGTCTGCCAGTACGACGGCCTTTGCAGCGTCATCAGCAGCAGCGGCAAACTTCGCGAGGAAATCTGTTGCGGCGGCTTCACCGACAGCGGCTTTCACCATGTCAATGTTTTCAGCCGACAGCGTATAGGCATCCGGCCCCGCCCACCACCACACCATGTGTGCCATGGGGAGATAGGAGAAGGTGAACCAGATGGTGATAAAAAGCAGGACCGCGGAAAACTTCATGCGCTCCGCAAAGGCACCAATGATCAGGGCCGGAGTGATGGCGGCAAACGTCAGCTGGAAGCCGACATAGGCAAATTCCGGCAAATAGGTTTCCTTTGAGAAGGTGGCGGCCATCGTCGAGATGTCGACACCATTGAGGAAGGCCTTGTCTAAACTTCCGATGAAAGACGAGCCATTGGTGAAGGCCAGTGAATAGCCATAAATCACCCAGAGAATGGCGAGCAGACTGAAGGCCACCGAGACCTGCATCAGGATGGAGAGCACATTCTTGGAGCGCACGAGGCCACCATAGAAAAGGGCAATGCCCGGAATCGTCATCACCACCACAAGGGCGGTGGCCATCAACATCCAGGCGGTATCGCCCTTGTTGACAGATGCTGCGGCGAGGGCGGGTGACGCCATCACAACGGTTGCGAGCGTTGTGGCAAGCCCAAGTGGCCCTGCCTTTCGCCCGAGTTGAGTAAGGTGTGACATGATTGAAAGTCCTTGTTTGAAATTGGTCAGAGTGCCGCAGAACCGGTTTCGCCAGTGCGGATGCGTGAGGCGAATTCGAGCGGCAGCATGAAGATTTTACCGTCACCGATCTGTCCGGTTTGGGCCGCTTGCTGGATGGCTTCGATGGCGCGGTCGGCAATTGATGATTCAACCGCCACTTCGATTTTGACCTTGGGCACAAAGCTCACGGCATATTCGGCACCCCGGTAGAACTCCGTATGGCCCTTCTGGCGGCCATGACCTTTGACTTCCGTGACCGTGATGCCCTGGATGCCGAGAACGCCCAGCGCCTCCCGGACCTGTTCAAGCTTGAACGGCTTGATGATGGCAATGATGTATTTCATGTGAAACCCTTGTGCTCCCCTGTTGCGTCGCATGTTGACGGAGGAGGAGTCTCAAGAGTCGTGCCACTTCGGCAGAAGTTTTAACGTCTTGAAAAGACTGCAAGTTTACGGCGGGTGGCGGCTCCGAAGGCATAGTAAATTGCCTAATTTATGAGCACAATACATGTCTAGACTAAATATTAGGCAATTAATGCAGTTCCGTGTTGGTTGGCATAGTCTCAAAGTTCCGTCATCCTCCGCTTCATGCGGAGGACCCATGGGTGGCCCGCATGAAGCAACCATCATGTTTCTGTTTGGAGTTGAGGTTTTGATTTCCATGGGGTTTGCCTTTTGAGAACGGTGTTGACGTAGATTGTGAGCTTGCG
>JANPCE010000083.1:0-13278 GCA_031430795.1 Hyphomicrobiales bacterium | reverse complement strand
ACCACCGAAAGGCCATCGTCGCCTGTGCGCGCAAGCTCACAATCTACGTCAACACCGTTCTCAAAAGGCAAACCCCATGGAAATCAAAACCTCAACTCCAAACAGAAACATGATGGTTGCTTCATGCGGGCCACCCATGGGTGGTTCGACATTGGAAATAAATAACGGTTATGCTGGCACGCATCTGGAATCCATGGATGGCCTGCATGAAGCAGGCCATGACGGAGTTTTGGGGTGACAGAAACTAAGCGTCTTTCAAACTAGCCGGGAACCGCTATTGCGCACCTCACTCCACCAATTCCGCCTCCACAATCAACCGATCCTCTCCCCGCACCATCCCATCCAACGGCCAGCACGTCGTCAGTACAAGATTGTGTCCTGCCGCATGGCGGTCGATGCCGGAGGCATTCCATTTCGCCACCCATGAATTCACGATGCGGAAGCGGAAGCTCAACCCATCATCACGCTGAACAACAATCTCGTCACCAATCCGCACATCGCCAAGAAATGCAAAATGCGTGTCACGGTGCGCTGCGATGACGCTGGTGCCGCGTTCGCCGGGTTTGGGAGTGTCCGGCAAATAGCTGGGTCCGAAGGCAAGGGCCTCGCCGGTTGCGCCATGCAGCACGATGGCTGACGCACCCAAACGGGGGATGCGGATTTCGGCCACGGGCCACGTGTCTGCCCAAGACCATGCTTTGACGCGTTCGCCTGTTGCAATGGATTGTGTGAAAGCGCGTTGCAGCAGAATTTGTCCAACTTCAGCTTTGAGGGGAATCCATAGGGCGTTGGCGAGAAGGGCGAGTGCTGCGATGTAGATGATGAGGCTGAGGAGATTGAGAGTCTTTCTGTACGACACACCCCCTCCCCGCCTTCGGCGGTACTCCCCCACGCTTCGCGTGAGGAAGTTAATCTCCTCGCCGCGAAGCGGTGGGGAGGTGCCCCGAAGGGGCGGAGGGGTGTGTCCGCGCATTCAGACCTCCACCTTCCGCAACCCCAACAGCCGCATCATCGAAGCGAGCAACATCATCAGTATACTGATCATTAAAAACAACCCGGCAGATGTCGCCGTCTGCGGCAGTTCCACTTGGTCGGCCAAGGCTTGAGCAGATGTTATCGGCTGATCTGTCGAGGCAAGTTGAAAGAACCCGGCCTTCGCATCACGCTCATTCACAGGCGCCGGCTGATCCACACCAAACACTTTTTCGAAATTCCAGCCCGCAGGAAGATTGAGCGGAACTTCAGTGCGGGTCAGTTTCATGCCGGGTGGACGCTTTGGAGATGTGTCCACGGCGATCAAGCTGGTCTGGCTGGAAACAATTTGATGCGCCAGGGCAACCGCAAGCACTTGGCTGTTGGCAGCATCGGGCGCAACCACCCCCATCGTCATCGCCACCTCGATGTCGTTGATCTTGCGTTTGGCCCAAAGCTTGGAAATGCCCTTGCCCTCGGCTGCTGCTGCGACTGGCAGTGTCACCGTCCAAGGCGTGTCACCAATCTGCCCGCTGATCACCAGATCACCGGATAAACCGGTACCTTCCGCCATCATCAACACTGGCTCTCCGGCATAGAGATCAGGCAATTGTGAAGGTGTGAGCAAACCCTTTGCCGACGTGAGTTCTGCTGAGAGGTTCGTCACCACGGGCTGGCCCAGCTTGTTGAAGAGCCCGTCCATCCGCGCGGTCACCTGCGCGGCATCGCCAATGAAGGTGAACGTGCCACGGCCCAGTTCCGCCGCACGCGTCATGAGATAAGAGTTTGGCGCAGACCCAATACCCACCATGAACACACGGCTGCGGCCACGTTGCGCGGAAAGTGTTGCAAACATTTCCTGCTCATTGCCGATGGCGCCATCAGTGATGAACACGATTTGTCTGAGATGGGTTTTGGCGGAAACCAAATCATCAACCAATGACGCCTTCAACGGCGGAATCATCTCCGTGCCGCCATTGGCCGTGAGTGCAGAAACAAACTGCCTCGCCCGCCCGATGTTTGCGGCATCCGCTGGAACGGCTGTTGGAAACAACATCTCCATGGTGTCGTCAAAACGGATGACGTTGAAACGGTCTTCCGGTTTCAATTTTCCGAGACCAAGCAACAAAGCGTCCTTGGCTTGCACCATCGAAGGCCCATCCATGGATCCTGAATTGTCGATCACGAAAATGCTTTCGCGTGGAAGGGATTTGCCGATTGCAGAAATCGTCGGCGGCGTCACCGTCGCCAGCAGATAGTCTTTGTCGCCGATCCGCTCTTTGAACAGTCCAACCTGGGGAGCCGTCCCCGCAGCAGTCCACGTCAACTCAAAATCCTTGTCGGCGGGAATGGTGTTGCCAGCAAGCGAGATGGTGCGGGACATTTCGCCCCTCACATCATCTTTGATGACATGATGATGGCTCTTCACTTCACCCAGCACAAAGCCCGCATTCAAGGCGATGGAAATCGAAACCGGATTGACCGGCAGGTTTGAGCGCGGGTCAAGCACGGGTGGCTCGATCCGGTCACGGTCAGGAACCGGGTCATTGGACTTGATCACGCCCGTGCCATCAGCTTTGAAATCGACGGTCTGCACAATTGGTGCAGGATTGTAGCGCGGTGCCATAACCAGCGGCAGGCGCAACGAATAGGTGCCCGCCGTCTGCTGGATGGCTTCCTGATATTCAATCTGCACCACTACAAATTCATGTGGGCCGATATTGGCAACCGAATTGGTGAACAGATTCGGACGTTCTTGTTCCACCAGTGATGCTGTTTGGCCGGCCGCCTTGGCTTCAAGATAAATCGTCTTGGCCAATTGCTTCTCTTTGACAGCGCCAACAATCACGCGGTTTCCAGCAACAATCTTCAGCGTGTCAACCGCTGCACCTTCCGGCAGCGGAAACACATAAACACCCTCCACCCAACCATCCGATGGATTGGTGAAACGTTGGGTGAGAATGGTGCGCGCCGTCGGGCCCGAGATGGTGACGGTGTAATCCGACTCTTGTCGCGGCGCTTCAACAAAGCCGCCGCCTTTGAGTTTCAAAAGCAAACTGCCCGTCGTCATGTCATTCGGGCCTATGCCCGCCAGTGCTGAAAACGCACTGAACAAAAGCACCGCAATCACGCCGATGATGATGATCGTGGGGTGGGTGCGGTTTTGTGCGCAACCGGCAAGCGCTGGGTTTTTCATGTCGTATCCTCCAAAGGTTTCGCCCCCTCGGATGGAAGGGTTAATTGCGCGGCAATTGTGTCGCCATGGTGATGAATCGTCTTCTCCAGCCAATTTCCGTAAAGGCACAGTTGCTGTTGGCGGCTTTGTCCGGTTATGTGCTGCCATGTCCGACGAAACCCTCAGCCCGGAAGAAAACGCCGCCATCTCCCACCAGATCAAGGAAGAGCTGGCCCGCCGCCGCATGACCAGGGCTGGCTTGGCGGACGCGGCAAAGCTGTCCTTGTCAACTTTGGAAAAAGCCATGTCAGGCCAAAGGCCATTGACGCTTGCAAGCGTGGTGCGGCTCGAAACGGCGCTGAATATGAAACTGCGAAAGGCCGGGGCCGGGTCAGCGCTGGCCCCCGATTCGCTCGGTTCCTATGGCCGCCCGGCGGTGCAATGGCTTGAAGGCAAATACGTTGCCATGCGTTCGTCCTTCTCGGATCCTGCGGTGTTGGTGTCCTATCAGGTTGAAATTCTCTGGGATGCGAGCGACGGCAATCTCATTTTCCGCGAATCCGAACGCATGGACCCTGCCTACCGCCACGATGGCCTTGTGTCGGTGCCGCACCAATCCGGCCACATCTATCTGGTGACGAACCGCCACGGCCAGTACCGCCTGTCAATTTTATCGCGGCCCATGATCACGGGTGAGATGTATGGACTGTTGACGACTCTGCATCTGGGCAGGGGATCACAGTTGACGCCTGTTGCGACACCGATTGTGCTGGTGCCTGTTGCGGCGTTGGGTATGGACGTGGTTTTTGGCCGGATTGACCCTAATCATTCCGTGTACGGACGATATATGTCATTCCTGAAACGTGCGGTGGATGATCCGTTTGTGATGATGGTTCAGGCAAAAACCTGAGCCACTTTCGGACGTTTTATTTTCACCGCAGCCAGCTTCACATTTTCATGCAGTCCCTCACCACCTGCATCCAGCAACGCGAACAAATCACGCCGCATGCGTGGTTCCCAGAACTTGTTGATGTGATCTGAAATGCCTTCAAGTGATTCCTTCTCACTGTAACTTTTGAAAAACCCGCCAATCTGGTTGGCCATGCGGACCATGTCACGCGTTTCCATGTTGAACTCCATCAAACATCATCACCCCCCCCTTTGAGAGGGCCGCAAGTTTCAATCCTGACTGCCGCGCCAGCCTGTGGGCGAGGGCCGTGGGGGCCGAGACCGTTGCAAGGGCACCAATCCCCACCATGGCGCACTTCTGCACGAGCTCGAACGAGCAGCGGGACGACATCAGCACAAAACCATCATCTGGCTTGATCGCGGTCCTCGACATGGCGCCGATGAGTTTGTCCAGCGCATTGTGCCGCCCCACGTCTTCCCGCGCCAGCAGAATTGCTCCGTCCACGGAACACCACGCGGCGGCGTGCACCGTGCGGTTGGCGGCGTTCATGGGCTGGTGGTCAGGCAGGGTTTCATATGCACGCCCGATTGCACCGGGCAAAAACCTGATATCGGGCAATCTGAGCCGGGGCATGCGGATGGCATCGGCCATCTCCGCGATTCCGCACAGGCCGCAGCCGACGCGGCCTTCAAGCGTGCGCGAAACCATCCGTTCACGGATGATATTGTGTTCGTCGATGGCAAGATCAACCGTGAAACCGTCACCCGAGGGCATCGCCAGCACATGGGTGACATGGTTGCCGTGTTTCACCAGTCCTTCAGACAAGGCAAACCCCAGTCCAAAATTTTCGAGGTCGGCGGGTGTTCCCATCATCACGGCATAGGGTGTTGAATTCAGTTGCAAGGCAATGGGCACTTCTTCCGGGAGGAGCCAGCGGGTGGGGGTTCCATCAAGATTGCCAGTGACAAATGTGCTGACACACCCCCTCCCGGCTTCGCCGTACTCCCCCACGCTACGCGTGAGGGAGATATTTAACTCCCTCGACGCAGTCGGGGGAGTACCCCGAAGGGGGGAGGGGGCGTGTCCACGCATTCCGTCCACACTACTCCGCAGCAATCCGCTTGTTGTCACGCTCGCGCGTCACCCATTCATCCTGCCAATCCGACTGGCGGTTTGAAAGTGTCACCTGCACCGCCGTCACCTTGTATTCCGGGCAGTTCGTCGCCCAGTCTGAATATTCCGTGGTGATGACATTCGCACCCGAAACCGGATGATGGAATGTGGTGTAGACAACGCCTTGCGCGATCTTGTCGGTGATGACGGCGCGAAGTGACGTGGCCCCCATGCGCGATGCAATGGAGACCATCTGACCTTCACGCACACCGCGCACTTCCGCGTCATGGGGATGGATTTCGAGAACGTCTTCCTTGTGCCATGTCGAGTTCTCGGTCCTGCGCGTTTGCGCCCCCACATTGTATTGCGAGAGAATGCGGCCCGTGGTCAGGATCAGCGGGAACTCGCGGTTGGTGCGTTCATCAGTCGGCACATATTCAGTGATCATGAAGCGGCCGAGGCCACGCACGAATTTGCCCACATGCATGATCGGCGTGCCATCCGGTGCCGCGTCATTGACTGGCCATTGCAGCGAGCCCAGATCATCAAGCCGCTTGAAAGAAACACCTTTGAAGGTCGGCGTCACCGCCGCGATCTCGTCCATGATCTCTGAAGGCTCATTGTAGCGCATGTCATAGCCCATGGCTTGCGCAAGGTCACACACCACTTCCCATTCATGCTTGCCCGTCAGTGGCTTCTTCACCATGCGCACGCGGTTGATGCGGCGTTCAGCATTGGTGAAGGTTCCATCCTTTTCAAGGAAGCTCGTGCCCGGCAGGAACACGTGGGCGAAAGCAGCGGTTTCGTTGAGGAACAAGTCCTGCACCACAACGCAGTCCATCGCCTCCAGCGCTTCCGTTACATGTTTGGTGTTGGGATCGGACTGGGCAATGTCCTCGCCCTGAATGTAGATGCCCCGGAACGTGCCTTCAATGGCGGCGTCGAGCATGTTGGGAATGCGAAGGCCAGGTTCGGAATCCAGTGTCGTGTTCCACACTGTGTCAAACATCTGCCGCACTGTGTCATCGCTCACATGGCGATATCCCGGAAGTTCATGCGGGAAGGAACCCATGTCGCATGACCCTTGTACGTTGTTTTGTCCGCGTAGAGGATTCACGCCAACGCCACGGCGGCCGATGTTGCCGGTGAGCATCGCCAGGTTCGCCATGCCCATGACCATGGTGGATCCCTGGCTGTGTTCGGTGACGCCAAGACCATAATAGATGGCGCCATTGCCGCCTGTGGCAAACAGGCGCGCAGCACCCCGAATGGTTTCGGGGTCAACATTGGCGGCGGGGCCAAGCACTTCCGGTGAATTCTTCCGTTCACGGATGAATTCACACCAGCGCTTGAACTCCGCCTGGTCGCAACGTTCAGCGATGAAGGCTTTGTTCTCAAGTCCTTCAGCGAGAATCGTGTGCGCCAGGGCATTGATGATGGCCACATTGGTGCCGGGCATCAACGGCAGATGGAAGGACGCTTTGACATGGGGGCTGCGCACCGAGTCCGTCTTGCGCGGATCAACCACGATAAGTTTTGCACCTTCGCGCAAACGCTTTTTCATGCGTGATGCAAAAACAGGATGGCCATCTGTGGGGTTGGCACCGATCACCATGATGACATCAGATTCTTCGACAGAGCGGAAATCCTGTGTGCCCGCCGATGTGCCGAATGTTTTCGACAAGCCATAGCCTGTGGGAGAATGGCAGACGCGGGCGCAGGTGTCGGTGTTGTTGTTCTTGAATGCGGCGCGGATCATCTTCTGCACCACGTAAACTTCCTCATTGGTGCAACGCGACGATGTGATGCCACCGATGGAGCCGCGTCCATGTTTGGCTTGAATGTCCTTGAAGCGTTTGGCGGTGAATTGGATCGCTTCCTCCCACGACACTTCCTTCCACGGATCAGTGATCCGTGTACGGATCATAGGTGATGTGACACGGTCTTTGTGGGTGGCATAGCCCCAGGCGAAGCGGCCTTTGACGCAAGAGTGGCCTTCATTGGCCCCACCATCCTTGTAAGGCACCATGCGCACAACATCATCGCCCTTCATTTCGGCTTTGAAGGAACAGCCCACACCGCAGTAGGCGCAAGTGGTGACAACGGAGTGTTCGGCCTGGCCTTTGGTGATGACGGATTTTTCGGTGAGTGTGGCCGTGGGACACGCTTGCACGCAGGCACCGCAAGACACACATTCAGAATTCAGGAAACCTTCATCCATGCCCGCAGACACATGAGAGTCGAAACCACGGCCATCAATTGTCAGTGCAAAGGTGCCTTGCACCTCTTCGCAGGCGCGGACACAGCGAGAGCAGACGATGCATTTCGAAGGATCAAAGGTGAAATAGGGGTTGGATTCATCCTTCGCCTTGAAGCGGAAATTTTCTTCGCCGCCGTCGCGTGTTGCTGAGGTGTGGTTGTCGCCGGCGTAGCCATAGCGCACATCACGCAGGCCCACGGCACCGGCCATGTCCTGCAACTCGCAGTCGCCATTGGCGGCGCAAGTGAGGCAATCCAGCGGGTGATCGGAGATGTAGAGCTCCATCACGCCTTTGCGGAGTTTGTTGAGGCGGTCGTTTTCGGTTTTAACCTTCATGCCTGCGGCAACGGGTGTTGTGCAAGACGCGGGTGTTCCCTTGCGGCCTTCGATTTCAACAAGGCACAAACGGCATGAACCAAATGAGTTGAGTGAGTCTGTGGCACAGAGTTTGGGAATCTTGGTGCCAAGCTCCATCGCGGCCCGCATGATCGACGTGCCTTCCGGCACGGAGACGGAGAGACCGTCGATCTCGAGTGTCACCATCTTTTCGGATTTTGCGCGTGGCGTTCCGAAGTCGGTTTCTTTGATCAGAGACATGGGATCACTCCGCCGCTTTCTTTGATTGTTTCTTCATTCCGAAATCTTCCGGGAACAGTTTCACTGCACTCATCACCGGCATTGGCGTCAATCCGCCCATGGCGCACAGCGATCCGTCGGTCATCGTCTGGCAGAGGTCTTCAAGCAGTTGCAGGTTTTCGGACCGGTTGTCGTTTGCCGTGATCTTGTCGATCACTTCAAGGCCGCGTGTCGAGCCGATGCGGCAGGGTGTGCATTTGCCACAGGACTCGATGGCGCAGAATTCCATCGCGAAGCGGGCTTGTGCCGCCATGTCCACGGTTGTGTCGAACACCACGATGCCGCCGTGGCCAACCATTGCGCCGTTGGCGGCCATGGTTTCGTAGTCCATGACGAGGTCGAGCTGCTCAGCGGAAACATAGGAACCGAGCGGTCCGCCGATTTGAGCGGCGCGGAATTTTTTGCCCGTCGCCGTGCCGCCGCCGAAATCATTGATCAGTGTACGGATGGAAACGCCGAAGGCCTTCTCGACCAAGCCACCACGCTTGATGTTTCCGGCGAGTTGAAAGGGAAGTGTTCCGCGCGAACGGCCCATGCCGAAATCGGCGTAGGCTTTCGAACCCTTGGCGAGGATGAAGGGAACGGCGGCGAAGGACAGAACGTTGTTGATGACCGTCGGTTTGCCGAACAGGCCTTCGAGTGCGGGAATCGGCGGCTTGGGGCGCACCATGCCGCGTTTGCCTTCGAGGGATTCCAGCATCGCGGTTTCCTCGCCGCAGATGTAAGCGCCTGCACCACGGCGGACTTCGAGCGAGAAGGATTTGTCCGTGTGCTGAATATGATCACCAAGCCAGTTGTCGGCAGTGGCGATGCCGATGGCGTCCTTCATCGTGGCAATCGCATCCGGATATTCTGAGCGGATGTAGACGTAGCCTTTGCTGGCACCGACGGCGATGCCGGCAATCGTCATGCCTTCGATCAGCATGAAGGGATCACCCTCCATCACCATGCGGTCCGCGAATGTGCCGGAGTCGCCTTCATCGGCGTTGCAGCAGATGTATTTCTGGTCGGACTTCGCGTCGTGAACGGTTTTCCATTTGATGCCGGTCGGGAAAGCAGCACCACCGCGACCGCGAAGGCCAGAGTCAGTGACCTCTTTCACTATGTCCGCGCCGATGATGGTGAGGGCTTTGCGCAAGCCTTCGAATCCGCCGTGGGCGGTGTAGTCTGTGAGTGAAACCGGATCTGTAATTCCAGCGCGGGCGAAGGTCAGGCGTTCCTGGTTTTTCAGGTATGGAATCTGTTCGACGAGGCCGTGGCAAAGTTTGTGTTTCCTGCCTTCGTGAAAACCGGAGGCGAAGAGGCCTTTGACATCTTTCACATCAACGGGGCCATAGCCGACGCGGCCTTTGGGTGTTTCAACTTCAACAAAGGTTTCAGCAAAGGCAAGCCCGCGCGATGAGTTGCGAATGATCTGTATACTGATCTTTTTTGCCTTTGCGTGATTGGCGATGGCCTCAGCCAAAGCGTCAGCGCCGACGGCTTTTGCGGAGGAGTCGCGGGGGATGTAAATCTTGATCATGTCAGCCCCGCCAGAACAGATTTGAATTTCTTGGCGTCCACCCGCGCCATTACTTTGCCATTGACCATCATCGACGGCGATTGGGCGCAGAGTCCGAGGCAGTAGGTTTTTTCAATTTTCACCTTTTTGCCCCTGGTCAGTTTTTCAGCAAGCGCGATCAACGCGCGCGATCCCATGGACTGGCAGGCTTCGGCGGCGCAGATCTTGATCACATGCCTGGCTTGCGGCTTCATGTGGTAATCGTGATAAAAGGTGACAACGCCATAAACTTCGGCGCGGCTGAGGTTCAGCGCCTTGGCGATGAGGGGCAGTGAAGCCTCCGGCACGTGGCCCACGTCGTCCTGCAGGTCATGCAGGATTTCAAGCAAAGCATCAGGACGGTCGTCATGCCGCGCGCAAATGGCGATGGTGGGATCAGGCTTTTTCGCCCTGAACTCGAGAATTGTGGTTTTGGCCATGGGCCATCATACGGGAGATGCATCTCCTTCGCCAATTGAGCGGAGCGATGGAGTCATAGGTCCTGTCAATCGTTGACAGTTCGCGCCGCCTTGAACAGCGCCGCCACCAGGGGTGACTGTGGATCCCGGTCTACGGCCACCAAACCCACTTTGTGGCTTACGGTGGGCTCCGCCAGCGGTATCGCAACAACACCCTCCAGTGCGCCCAGCGCGTTCTTGAAATAATCCGGCATGATCGAGCACAGATCCATCGTCCGCACGGAGGAGATGAGGTTCATGATGGAATTGGTTTCGAGCCTTGCTGTGGGTTGGACTTTCGCCTGGGCGAAGGCGCGGTCGATGATGCGGCGGTTTTGCATGTTGGGCGTGAGCAGGCACAAAGGTTGCTGCGCTGCTTCAAACCATGTCACGCTTTCTCGCGATGCGAGTTCGTTGTCGGTTGAGACAAAGAGGCAGTAGTTTTCGCGGTAAAGCTCCGCCTGCATCAGGCCTTCGACGGGTTCATTGTCCAGATAGGTGATGCCGGCGTCAATGGCGAAATCACTCAGTCCACGGATGATGTCTTCGGAGGAGTGGGAGAGGATGGTGAAATCCACGACGGGGTGCGCCGCATTGAGCGCGCGGGTGAGGAGGGAGGCTTTAGGGAGCGCCGAGGGGATGACCCCCAATTGCAGGCGGCCCACGAGTTCGCCCTTTTTGCCCTTGATGGATTGCAACTCGCCTTGCAGCGACTGCCAGTCGTCCAAAATCTTGTGTGTCCACCTGAGGACGCGCTCGCCTTCGGCGGTGAGGCCAACGAATCTCTGGCTGCGTTCCAGCAGGGGAACGCCAAGTTCTTGTTCCAATTGCCGGATTCGACCTGAAAGGGTGGGTTGAGTAATATTGCAGGCCGCTGCCGCACGGGTGAAGTGCTTTTCGCGGGCCAGAGCAGCCAAATATTGGAGTTGCCGGATATCCATGGAGATACAATAGCTTAGGTAGGGCAAGGGAGCACGGACTTAGATTTTATTCCAAACGAGGAAATTAGCTATTGACACCGCGCTGTGGAAGGAGTAGTTTCGTAGACAATCCACAATTGGGTCTTCTCCCTCGCCGCGCAGCGGTGGGGGAGTACGGCGAAGCCGGGTGGGGGTGTTTCAACGGGTGCGAGTCGCACTTGCTGACGCACCCCCTCCCGGCTTCGCCGTACTCCCCCACGCTTCGCGCGGGGAAGTTATATAGGAAAAACAACGCACTATAAAATAAATCCTGTCTTGCGAAAATAGTGCTTGACACCGCGCTGTGGATCGGGTAGTTTTCGAGACAATCCACAATTGGGTCTTCTCCCTCACGCGTTCCGCGCAAGGGAGATAAAAATGGAAAGCAAACATGACTGACGAAAAAACGGCGGGCCAGGCTGACTGGTCCGCATTTCGCGTTCGCTATGAGGCGGGCGGGGAGAAGGTTGCGGATATTGCGGCGGCGGCGGGTGTGTCTGGCATCGTGCTTTCGCTGAAGGCAAAGGCGTTGGGGTGGAAGCTCCGCACGGTTGCGAAAAAGGTGGTGGTGAAAGTAAAGCCGCCACCGAAAAAGCAGGAGACGACGCGTGACACGTTGAAGCGGTTGAAAGACCTGCTGCAGGAACGTGTCGGGCAGTTGGAAGATGAAGTGAAGGCGCTGGGCCTTGAACTCGACGCCATCACCAATGAACGGCAAATCAAATCGGTCAACCTGGTTGTCCGCACTCTTGAAAAGGTTCTTGATCTTGAACGCAAAGACAAACTCAAGCGGAAGCAGCACACCCGCGATTTCAGGCACTATGATGACGGGCAGCGTCGAGCGCTTGCGGAGAAAATTGAGAGACTCGAAGTTGAAAGGGACAGCAAACTGGTTGAGCCAGACACTGGACCTGGAAGAGGTGGACGAGCTGATTTACCAGTGGCTGTATTGGGTGAGGCCGCACCAGCAACTGCCGCCAGAGCAGGTTGAGTTTCGCAACTGGTTGATCCTTGGCGGGCGGGGTGCCGGCAAAACGCGGTCCGGCGCTGAATGGGTGAAAGCCCTCGCGCTGGGACTGTTTGAGCCGGTTTTCCCGCGCTGCAAACGCATCGCCATCATCGCATCGACCTATGATGATGCGCGGCGTGTGATGATTGAGGGTGAGTCCGGTCTGCTGGCGATTCACCACTTCATGTTGCGGCCCCGCTTTTATCCATCGTTGCGGATGCTGAAATGGCCAAATGGAACGGTGGCCAACATCTATTCGGCGGAAGAACCGGAGGCATTGCGCGGGCCGCAATTTGATGCGGCGTGGTGTGATGAGTTGGCGAAATGGCGAAAGGCCGATGTGGCCTGGACCAATCTGCAGCTGGCACTGCGCCTCGGCGAAGTGCCGCAGTGTGTGGTGACGACAACGCCAAGGCCGACGAAATTGCTCCGTGAACTGATCAAAGACGGGGCGACAGTGGTTTCGCATGCGCGCACGGCAGACAATGCGGCCAATCTTGCAGCGTCCTTCATGGGGGCGATGCAACAACAGTTCGGCGGCACCAATCTGGCGCGGCAGGAACTGGAGGGGCAGTTGATTGACGATGATCCGGATGCGTTGTGGAAACGCAGTCTGATTGAGCAATTCAGGGTGAAGGCGCTGCCTGAGATGAAACGCATTGTTGTGGCTGTCGATCCGCCGGCAACGTCAGGCGAAAAGGCCAATGCCTGCGGCATTGTCTGTGCGGGACTTGGCGTAGATGGCCGTTGCTATGTGTTGGACGATGCAAGCTGCAAACGCCTGCGGCCGGCACAATGGGCGAAGCGTGTGGTGGATTTGTTCCACACACGTGAGGCAGACCGCGTTGTGGCCGAGGTCAACCAGGGTGGCGAGATGGTGCGTGATGTGATTGCACAGGTGGACAGCGTGGTGCCGCTGACAACAGTGCACGCCACACGCGGAAAACGCGCCCGGGCGGAACCGGTGGCGGCCTTGTATGAGCAGGGGAGAGTGTCACACGTCGGCGCGTTTCCGGAGTTGGAAGATGAGATGTGTGCGGTGATCGCAGATGGATCATCGCCGGACAGGATGGATGCGCTGGTCTGGGCGGTGACGGAGTTGATGTTGAAGAAGCGGGCTGTGCCGAAGGTGCGGGCGGTATAACGCCCCTCTCCCGTCTCGCTGCGCTCGCCACCCTCTCCCGCAAGGGGAGAGGGAAGGGAGGTGCGCCTATTCTTCCCTCTCCCCTTGCGGGAGAGGGTGGC
>JANPCE010000082.1:0-16159 GCA_031430795.1 Hyphomicrobiales bacterium | reverse complement strand
CAGCCTGGGCGCTGACCACGAGTTCCTGCTCAAGGGCAACGTGTTCTCCAAAGACCAGATCGAAAGCTATCTTGAACTGAAACAGGAAGAGCAGGACAGGTACCGCATGACCCCGCATCCGGTGGAGTATGATATGTATTATAGCTGCTGAGGTTCCGGCGCAGGTGAAATACTGAAGCCCCGGCACTCTTTGGCGGCGTTTTTTGTTTGCGAAGTCCAACGCATCACTATACGTTCTGTTCATGTTCTTAGATTCTAAAAGGCCTATTGGTATCGATTTGTTTGCTGGCGCAGGCGGTATGAGCTTGGGCTTTGAGCAAGCAGGTTTTGATGTTGTTGCCGCTGTTGAAATCGATCCCGTTCACTGTGCCACCCACAAATTTAATTTCCCGCAAACTGCGGTCATTCCACGCTCTGTTGTTGGTTTGAGAGCTGCTGACATTCGACTTGCGGCCGGGATTGGTTCGAGGCCAATTGATTGTGTGTTTGGCGGCCCGCCATGTCAGGGATTTTCGTTAATTGGACGACGGGCACTTGAAGACCCACGCAACAGCCTGGTTCTTGAATTTGTTCGTCTCGTTTCAGAGCTAAATGCTCGAACCTTTGTATTCGAGAACGTGAAGGGTCTTACTGTAGGAAAACAAAAGGAGTTCCTTGTGGAGCTGGTGGGCGCATTTGAAAGTGCTGGATATGATATCCGTTTGCCATGGCAAGTGCTTAACGCCGCCAATTTCGGTGTCCCGCAACATCGGGAGCGTCTAATCCTCTTTGGCACAAAAAGAGGCAGTGCACTCCCATTCTATCCGCAGCGCCTATGCAATGCAGCAGATGAACGGCGACCGTTTCCAGGCATTCCGATTGGCCCTACCTGCAACGATGCTCTTGGCGATTTGCCAGATGCAAGTCGCTTTGAAGCTTTGACTATCAACGATTGCCAATGGACCGGTTCATATGGCAAGCATTCAGCCTATGCTTCAGAACTACGTTGTCTTGCAAATGACCCCTGGCATTTGGGGTATACCCGGAATTGGAATCCGACAATTCTCACATCTAGTGCGCGCACTAATCATACTGAATTTTCGATCCGGCGTTTCACAGAAACTGCACCGGGCGGCATTGAACCTATCAGCAGATTTTTCAAGCTCGCACCCGACGGGCTTTCGAACACTTTACGTGCAGGAACAGATGGAGCCCGTGGTGCATTCACCAGCCCTCGCCCCATACATTACAGGTTCCCGCGTTGCGTCACTGTGCGCGAGATGGCCCGGCTTCACGGGTTTCCAGACTGGTTTCGTTTTCATGCAACTAAGTGGCATGGTGCGCGACAGATAGGAAATTCAGTTCCTCCTCCCTTGGCTCGATCAATTGCAACATCTGTGATGAAAACCTTGGTGGCCAAACCAAAGCAGCCCAAGGGAGCGATCAATCTGGGTGACGACTTCCTTTTATACATGGACATGTCGGAAGCTTCAGCACATTTCGGAGTTGCGCCACCAAAAGGCCGTCGAGACAAAAAGAGCGGCGCAAAGAAGCGCAAGCAGCATGAAGTTGAAGAGTCACTTCAAAGGAAGAAGGTGGGTCGTGGCTAAAAAGTCGGTTACACCCAAGAAGCCAAAGAAAACTGCAGCATACGATGTAATCATTGAGAAGATTTTCTTCGACCACTTTAAGAAGGGATCGACTGATTTCGAATTTGAACGTGGTGAGATTGCGGTTGCTGCCACTGAATTGGGTGTAAAGTTCCCCAAGAACTTAGGCGACGTTATTTACACCTTCAGATACCGCAAGAAGCTGCCCGCAAGCATTCTGACCGCCCAACCTAAAGATAAGCACTGGTTGATTCTGGGGGCTGGGGCCGCTCGATATCGTTTCCGTTTGGCCAATTTGGCATATATTGAACCAACCAAAGGCTTGCTCGTTCGAAAAATACCAGACGCAACACCGGAAATCATTACCCGGTATGCATTCGGTGACGAACAGGCATTGCTCGCAAAAATTCGATACAATCGTCTCATTGATATTTTTCTTGGGGTTACAGTTTACTCACTCCAGAATCACTTGCGCACTACGATTCAAAACTATGGTCAAATAGAAATTGATGAACTTTATGTGGGTGTAGATGCGCGAGGTGCTCACTATGTTGTTCCAGTTCAGGCGAAGGGTGGCAAGGACGCGCTCGGGGTAATCCAGGCTATTCAAGATACAGTATTCTGTCAGAGTGAGAAGCGATACTCACATTCGGTCAGTAGACCAGTATCAGCGCAGTTCATGGCAGAAAATGTAATTGCGCTGTTTGAACTCAATTTTGACGGGGACGAGGTTACGATTGTTCAAGAACGACACTACCGCTTGACTGTTGCAACTGAAATTTCAGAAGGTGATCTAAGCAGCTACCGCAAAACGGTGGCATAAAAATCCTTGAATTCAAGGGTAGCTACTTCCCGACCAACCCGATGGACTCGGCGCAGGACATGCGCGGCGAGATGCTGTCGGTGATGCAGGAAATGGGTCTTGCCGTTGAAAAGCACCACCATGAAGTGGCGAGCGCACAGCATGAGCTTGGCACCAAGTATCAGCCGCTCACCATGGCGGCGGACCACATGCAGATCTATAAATATGTGATCCACAACGTAGCCCACTCCTATGGCAAGACGGCGACGTTCATGCCGAAGCCTGTGTTCGGCGACAATGGCTCGGGCATGCATTGCCACTTCTCGATCTGGAAAGACGGCAAGCCGCAGATGGCGGGCAATCAATATGCTGATCTCTCGGAGATGTGCCTGTATTTCATCGGTGGCGTGATCAAGCATGCCAAGGCCCTGAACGCCTTCACCAACCCATCGACGAACTCCTACAAGCGTCTGGTGCCGGGTTATGAAGCCCCTGTGCTGCTGGCCTATTCATCCCGCAACCGCTCAGCCTCCTGCCGGATTCCGTTCACGAGCAATCCGAAAGCCAAGCGTGTCGAAGTGCGCTTCCCCGATCCAACGGCAAACCCTTACCTGTGCTTCTCCAGCATCATCATGGCCGGCCTCGATGGCATCACCAACAAAATCCACCCCGGCCCGGCGATGGACAAGAACTTGTACGACCTGCCACCTGCAGAACTCGCCAAAGTCCCAACCGTCTGCGGCTCCCTGCAAGAAGCCATCGACAGCCTGGGCGCTGACCACGAGTTCCTGCTCAAGGGCAACGTGTTCTCCAAAGACCAGATCGAAAGCTATCTTGAACTGAAACAGGAAGAGCAGGACAGGTACCGCATGACCCCGCATCCGGTGGAGTATGACATGTATTACAGTTGTTGAGGGATCAGCGCTGATGACAAACGAAACCCCGGTGGAAAGGCCGGGGTTTTACTTTGCTAAAGCAGACTACTTTCGCGGAAACTTCGTATCGAATTTGCTGACACGATCCGTTCCGGGGCGTCCGATGCCGGGTGTCTTGCTGCCGAAGCCGCTGGCGTTCCATTCCGGCGCATCGTGGGAAATCAGCGCGAACTCCGCAGCAAACACCCACCACTCACTGTCAAAGACGAGGTAGCGGCAGGTCACATCACCTGACAATATGCCTTGGCGCTTGCTCAACTTTCCTAAATGCTCTGCCAACCTGGCGCGAAGCGAGCGTTGGCTTTTCGTGGTGCCTTTTGAAGCCTTGCCGACATAAACCAAGTTGTCTTGGAAATAGAGAGCGTAGACACCACTGTCATTCGGCCCGACATTTTTCTGCAAATGAATTGCCGGGCTCGTTTCAAGTTTCTCTACGACCTGTGCTCGAATTCCTCTATCGAGATCAAATTGAAAGTAGTGTGGATCACTCCCGACGCATTTCGCACTGTTGTCACTTGAATCTTCAGTCATGTATTCGCTTTGAGTTTTTTCGCAATATCCGATGCCACAATCTTGGCCAATGTCACGGGCACGGCATTGCCCAATTGCCTCATGGATTCAGACCAAGACCCCTCAAACACATAAGTATCCGGAAACGTCTGTAAACGCGCACTTTCGCGCACCGTGAAATAACGCACTGTACCATCACTTTTGACCAGCATGTTTTCGCCGCCTGGAACACCGTGGACACCTGCTTTCAGCGTCTTGGCGGGTTCATCGAGAGGGCTTCCAGTGTGCCCAGGGTAACTTCGTGCTCCAGCCTGAAAACGATGGTTCGCAACATCGCACTTCCCAAACTCCGGGTCAGGCAAGTCAGCGATTGCGTCCCTTGTCGTCACCCACGGTTTTTGCTTTGGCTTTGAACCGAGCCTGAAGGCAGCCGCGAGATTGCGGGCACTATTGACCCTATCTTTGTTCCTCACCTCGTGGCGTTCCCAATAGTCATTGCTGCGGCACTGGGACCAGATCATTGAGTCGATGGAATGTGTCGGTTGTGGAGGGGACCAACGAATGCCCAAGTCCGCTCTAAATCCAACAAACATGACGCGTTCGCGTTTTTGAGGTACGCCATAGTCAGCTGCATTCAATTGAAAGAAGAGTACCCGATACTCTTCCCTCTCTTTGGTTCGACCGACTTCGTGTTGTTGCAATCGTACCAAATGTTCGCTCCAAGCTTCATCCTTCTTTTTGGCAATGCTTGGGTATCGCAGCTGCAACTCGATATAAGCAACATAGGTTGCGAAAGACTGCCGCGTCAGACCCTTCACATTCTCGAACACAAACGCTTTTGGCCGCAACTCCCTTACGGCCCGCACAGCCTCAGGCCACATATCTCTGTCATCATTTTGGGCCTGATGCTTGCCCCCCAATGAGAATGGTTGGCATGGAGGTCCACCAGAAACCAGGTCAATCTTGTTTTCAAGGGAGCGAAAATCAATGGCACGCACGTCGCCTTCGATGGGCTCAGGCCAGTTCCTCAAAGGCCTTCCGGCAAACCGGTTCAGCCTCAAGTTTGCGCAGCTCGCACGGTCCCACTCAGCAACAATTTGAGGAGAGAATCCAGCTTTACTAATGCCAAGTCCCAGCCCGCCAGCTCCAGCGAAAAGCTCGATAGCGCTAAGGTTGGACAATGCTTCCTCCGAGTCGTATGTTCTTTTATTGTTCTGTATCGCAAGAGATGCGAAATTCTGCAAGGCAATTTTTCAAAATCCCTTTCCGCCACGAAGAGGCGTCCGGCCTCCACGGCAACGTTCATGCCGAAACCTGTCTTCGGTGACAACAGCCCCCGTGGAAACGTCGGGCTTTTTGTTTCGCGGTCAATCGGCTTGTGTTCATGAGGAAATAGAGAGATGTTGTCTTGAAGGATATGCCGATGACCATCAGGATTTCACCACACATTTTCAATCGTGTTTCCCACCTGCATCATTGCGCGGTTTTGGTGGCAAGCCTTTTCGTGCTTGCCTTGCCGCTTCCAGCGCAAGCTGAAACCAATTTCAAGCCCATTCCCACTCAGTTCATTGCGGCCCTCGCTGAACCCGGTGCCACCAGCGGAACAGGTGCCGAGACATGGGGGTTGTGGCGGGTTGATCCGGGGCCGCGCGGGGTGCGGTCGTCGCGGATAGCGGAACTGATTGCCGCCGAAGGTGTTTCGCGGTCGGGCTGGACATTTGACATGGCTGACTGGTGGCTGGATGAAAATGGCTTGCTGATGGAGCACCCCGTCTATGGCATGCCGCCGGGCCGTTACATGGTCACGGGTGACCGGGAAGCCACGTCAGTACTGACCGTGCACGCCAAGGATGCCGCAGGAAAGCAACGCTGGGACCTGGCCGGTGGCACAACGATTTATGATGTCACCCACCTCCGTTGCCGCTCGGCACGCTACACACCATCTGCCGGGAGTGCTGCATGCACGCCGTCCAACGTGCCGCAAGAACTGTTCCGGATTGCACCCGGAGCGGCCATGCCACCAGTCCAAGGTTGCGACAAGCAGGACTACACTGTGCTGTTTGTCATTGGCCTGGAAGAATAGGACGCCGAAGCCATCCGGCTAGAAAAAAGACCCCGGTGTTGCAACCGGAGCCTTGCACTTAAATCCGTGTACTGACAATCAATCTTCGTCAGCTTCGTCAAGGCAGTTTTCGTAGTAGCGCTCGAAGTATTCGTCATAGCGTGATGCGCCGCTGGCAAGGCCCAGGGCTGCGCCGCCTGCGGCCACACCAGCTGTTGTGCGTCGGCCACCGATGGCGCTGCCAAGCAGGCCACCTGCAATGCCGCCGACGACCAGGCCGGTGATGGCGGACTTGTTGGTTTTCTTCTTGGCTTTGCGGTCAGCGTATTTGTAACACTCCTTCTTTTCGGACTTGCTGATCCTGGCTTCGGCCGTGGTGGCTGAAACGGTTGCCACGGTAGGTAATACGATGGACAATGCCAAAGTCGCCGTTGCCAGGGTCTTGAAGATGTTTTTCATGGGTCGTTCTCCTGTGTCTATCTCATTGCGGAACCAAACGAGCTCCGTGCATGGCATTCAAACTAGGGGTCCCAAGCTGAACCGCAGCTGAACAGATCATCCACCTCCCCAAAGGCAAAAACAAGGCCGTTTGATTGAGGATTTGCCAAATTTCACTGGAGTGTTAATCTTCGCCCATGCCGATTTGTGAGCGTGATCCCTGGCGATTCCAGTTTTTTGAGGGTGTCAAATGCCCAGATGACGTCAGGGTTCCGACGGATGACATCGACAGTTATGAGTGGTTCCCAGCGCACGCTTGGGTCTACCAGAAGCAAAAAATTGCCCAGTCGCAAGGCTTGACCTGCGGCGACCAACACCAATTGCCGTCGCAATTCCCGGTTTTTGCCAAGCCGGATGTGAATTTGCGGGGCATGGGGCTGGGCAGCTGCGTGATCACGGATGCCACGCAGTTCCGGGCCCTGATGCAGCCGGGCATGATGTGGATGCCGCTGTTCCGGGGAGAACACATTTCCAGCGATGCCGCGATTGAAAATGGGCGGTGTGTGTGGCTGCGCCATGCCCATGGCGTAGCGTGGAACTCCGGCATGTTCAAACACTGGACACTCGAATCGGGCGGGCGGGCGGAACTTGACTGCTATCTGACCACTTGGATCGCCACCAACATGGCTGGCTACACCGGCATGATGAATTTCGAAACCATCGGTGGTCTGATCATCGAGGCACACCTGCGCTTTGCAGACCAGTGGTGTGATCTTTATGGTGAAGGATGGATTGAAGCGCTGATTGGACTTTATCAACATGGTCAATGGGCATTGCAGACGTCAGCGACACGCGTCGGATTTTCTGTTCCCCTGTTCACCACACATGGACTGGTTCCGGAACACCCCGGTGCCGAGGCGCAGGCAGCCATACGCGCCATGAAGGATGTGAACAGCCTGCAAATCACATTCTACCCGGCGAAACCAGGTGAAGCGCACCCGATGCCGCCGGGTGGCTTTCGGCTTGGAATCATAAACTGCTGGAATTTGGATGCGGGTTTTGAAGCACGCCGCGCCCTGGCGCGCTGCTTTCCAATTTGTCAGATCATGCTCCCGGAATGAGAGACCATTTGCGGGTGTCTTCGTCATAAACATGAAGTTCACCCAGCGCTATGTCGAACCATGCGCCATTGACCGTCAACTCACCCTTGTTCTCACGCAGGCGCAGCCATGGAAAAGTGCGTAAATTGGCGAGTGAATGTTCGACTGAGGCATGTTCCACCGCCGTCTGCAAATCTTGGCCGAGGTCATGATTGTGGTCGTGACGCACGGCATCGGCCACGTCTTGCACGTCAGACATCCATTTGCCGATGAAGTCACCGGACGAAAGCGGACCAGATCCATCAACAACGGCCCGAATGCCGCCACAGCGTCCGTGCCCCATCACCACGATGTTTTTCACTTGCAACGCCAGTACCGCAAATTCCATGGCCGCTGATGTGGCGTGATGCTTGCCGTCGGGCGCATAGGGCGGCACGAGGTTGGCGACATTGCGCATGACAAAGATTTCGCCGGGGCCTGCATCAAAAATGGTTTCGGGCGCTGCACGCGAGTCGCAGCAGGCGATGATCATGGTGGTGGGCTTTTGCAAACCCTCCCCCAGTCTTTTGTAGCGTTCCGATTCTTCGGTGTAGCGGCCAGCACGGAAGTTGGCATAGCCATTGAGCAACTTGTCAGGGAATTTCATGGTGATGGCTAAGCGCGTTTGCCTTTGTCAATCAAGTGCGGTTTTGGACGTTTGGAAATAATGGCCCGCATACCCTTGCGGACATGCGGGAAGCGCGGCACAGAGCGTCATGGCAAAAATCCAATCCCTGTTTCCCACACTCATCTATCGTGCCGACGCGTCAGTCAACGCCAGTTTGAATGCGGCGCTGGAGGTGGACGCCCTTTCTCTCGCCCACAAAGATGTTGCGGGCTTGCGCTGGTGCGACACGCATGGCTACCCCGGCTATACGTCCTACGCCTCTCTCAATGATCTCAACCAGCGCATTGCGTCATTCAGAAAGTTGGAACGGATACTGGACAAGCACGTGGCGGCCTTTGCCAAGGCTTTGCATTGGGACATCAAGGGCGGGGTCCCATGCTGCGACAGTCTTTGGGTCAATGTGATGCCGGAAGGTGGCCATCATACCTCACATATCCACGCCAACGCGGTGATCAGCGGCACTTACTATGTGAAAGTGCCGGAGGGTGCTGGTCCGATTGTCTATGAGGACCCGAGGCTGGCCATGTTGATGGCGGCACCGCCACGCCATCCAAAGGCCCCACGCGAAATGAAAAGCCACATCAGTGAAACCCCTGCCCCCGGCACACTATTGCTCTGGGAAAGCTGGTTGCGCCACGAAGTGCCGCTGAACCGGGCTGAGGGCGAGCGGATTTCAGTGAGTTTCAACTATGTGATTGGATCGAAGGACTGAACAGCGAGAGCGGTTCCGGGTTGGTTTGAACAGTCTCAGATTTCCGTCATCCCACGCTTCATGCGGAGGCCCCCTGTGTGGCCCGCATGAAGCCTGCAATATGCACACATCTTTTTTGATTGGCAAAACCGGGTTTTTTACAGCGTCAAACCAACTTCCAGTTCCGTCATGGCCCACTTCAGGCGGGCCACCCATGGATATTGGGACGCACAAACTTGCCTGAGTTTCTTGCATATGCCTAACCACCCATGAGTGGCCCGCCTGAAGCGGGCCATGACGAATTTCTTTGGTTGATGATGCTTCAAACCAACCTGGAACCGCTCTGATTGCTGGGCAAGACTGACGGTCACACCAGAAACAATCCAATGCTCCACGTCATGAAATGCCCAGAATCGGTGACCGCGATCTGGAATTCGGGTGCTGTGTCATTGTCGGTGTTGCCTTCGACAATCCAGCCGGTGGCGCTCCACACGGCGCGCAATGTGCCTGGCGTGTTGGCGGCAAAGGGCGTGTTGACGCCAATGAAGGCTGTGAACGCGTCATTGCTGCCGGCCGCATTGGTGGTGTTGGCATCAATGGCATCGAGGGCGATGCGTTCTCCATCGAGTGGGTTGAAATCGGTGATGACATCGCGCCCGCCACCGAGAACGCTGTCGGTTGCATCCAGAAAAATGAAAAAATCAATGCCTTGTCCACCAGTCAAGACATCGCGCCCACTCCCACCAACCAAGATATCCATGTCGCTGCCGCCGACAAGAATGTCGTTGCCGGCATAGCCATGCAGCACATCATGACCAAAGCCGCCTTCCAGCCGATTGGCCGCCGCACTGCCATGGATGACATCATTGACGAAAGAGCCGACCACGTTCTCGAAGTTGAAGACACGTTCGACAAGGTTGCCTTCACTTATCACCCTGTTGGCGGAAGCAAAGCCACCATTGGGATTCGCAAACCACGAGCCATAGCTGTGCGCCACGGTGTCGAGATTGACGATGGTTTGCCCACCGGTCGTGCCCGTTTCCACCAAAACCAAGGTGTCGCTGCCTGCTCCGCCATCGGCATAGTCGACCAGGTCATTCACTCCCGGGCCAACAAAATACGGGTGATAGATGTCATCCCCGCCTGCCAGTTCATAGCGGTCGGCACCTGTAGAGTCGTAAACATCCTCGGCGTTTTCGCCGCCATAGAACCTGTCGTTCCCGGCACTCAGAAAAATTCCACCGAGCACGGTTCCAGATGTCTTCACCGCTCCGTTGATGATGTAATTTGTGAAAATGTTGTAGCCTGACAGAATGCCACTGCTGCCAAAGTAATTGCTTTTCAAAACACCCGAGTTGGTAAAACGGTTGACACCTCCCGACATGTCAACGGTAAGTGCAATAGTGCCGGAGATGACGGCAATGTCGTTGCCCGTTCCAAAACTGACGTTGCCATCAAAGCTGCCCGAGTTGTTGAATACATTGCTCCCATCGAGAAGCTGAATATCGCCTTTGAACACGCCGCTGTTGATGAAGGCATCAACCCCCGTGCCGCCGATGAAACGGGCGTTGACCTGACCTGTGTTAGTGAAGCGGTTGGTGCCAAGGCCCATGGATATCTCAGTCACGGTGATGTCGCCGCTGTTGCTGAAGATATCGTTGCCGCTGGTGGCGGAAAGCGAAGTTCCGCCGACCAAGCCTCTGTTGGTCAAGTTATTTTGTCCGCCCGCAAGTGCGAGGCTGCCATAAATTAGACCATCATTGATGACAATGTCATTGCCGCTGCCGAAACTTGCAGAAAAATCAAAATTGGCCCCGATCCTGTTGGTGAGTCTGTTGTTGCCGCTGCCGAAATCCGCGACGCTGCCCTCAAACTCGCCGGAATTGGTAATCCAGTCATCGCCGCCGCCCAAAAAAACGTTTCCTTTGATACTGCCGCGATTGTCGATGATGTCGGTCCCGACATTGCCCACGTCATGGATGGCGTTGCCGGAGGGCGTATCTATCACCCCGTAATTTGTCAGCCGATGTTCGCCCGTGCCGAAGAAACTGACCGCTTCCGCGCCAGCTGCGTTGCCTGTCAAATACAAGCCACCACGGTTGGTGATGGTGACGGGGCTGCGGGCTTCAATGGCCCCAAATGCGCCAGAAATGTTGCCGTCGGTCCCAATGCTGATGGTGGAGAGTGGCAAACCGGCATCAAGCCGCAAACCGATCTGTTCGGTGGACAGCACGTCGCCGTTGATGGAAACGGTCCAGGCACCTGCCCCCCTCAGCCAAATGGCGTTCTTGCCCGCCCCCACCGCGCCACCCGCAATCACATGGGCACCGGCCTGGACGCTGAGCGTGTCAGCGGCGGGCGTGCCGTTCTGGAAGGCGACAGTTCCGCTGCTGAAAATACTGGTGGCGGAGGTAATTGTGTAGACGGTCATGGGGCGATCTCCTGAATGGAATATCTGACTCACGCATCCCACGCAGCCCTATTGCAGGCTGGCGTGGCATCCCCCAAAGTCCAGCTACCACAAACAAGCAGCGCTTCAAAGCGGCGGACGCATTGAGCAATCGCCTGAAACCGGGTGAGCGGATTTCAATCCGTTTTAACCATGTGATCGGATCGTGGGGTTAACCTGCCACGGTACATAAAAATAAACCATTTCATTTCACGGCTTGCTCAGGCCCATTGGCTAGGCTCCGGACAGGGAAATTGCGTTGGTTTTGCGCTTGGCACGGGAATTCATGGTTTTGTTCAATCGTCAGAACGGTTCAAAGGTGCTGATGTTTGCGGTCGCGCTGATGCTTGTCGGCTGTGGCGGTGAACCGCCGGATGCCGACGGCTGCTATTCCGAAACCTTGAAAGTCGCGGCAAAGGACGTTGATGTCGCGAAAAAGCGCGCCGCACCCATGATCGACAAGCTGAAGGAAAAGCTCGACAAGAAATTCGGGGCGGGCGTACGATACCACACGCCGGTTTTCACCTGCGTCAAGCGGGAGAAAAAGAAAAAAGTGAGCGACGATCCGGAAATGGCCAAGCAGGACGCGGAAAAGGCGGCCGAAAAAGCCAAGGCCGACAAGAAAAAGGGCAAGGTCTTTCGCACTCCCACAAGTGATTGCACCATCGTCTTGCGCTACTGCCCCAGGCCCCCGAAGGCATGATTGCCCACGCCGGGCCTACTGAAACATCCTGTCGCCGGATTGGTCCACGATCAGCTGGCCTTTTGAAAGCGCAATCTCGGCGGCGTCATTCACATCGCTGAATTTGTCGGCACGCACAAACTTGTGCTCTTTGCCGTCCTTGCTGATGCGGCCGGCAAGTTGCCATTGCCCGCCGTCCTTGAAGGGCACGGCCTCGATCAGGTAGCCCTTGTATTCAAGTGACTTCAGCGCCTTCGCAACGCCACCAGAACCCTCACCGCCACCAAACCACTTCGACCAGAATGCCATTTCCGCTCTGCTCCAACACTAAATTATGCCTGCCGATTATTCAGAGCCTAAGGTACCAACAAAATTAGCGGGCGCCAACGTTCATTTCAGCACTAATATCGGTCGCCCGATGGTGCTTTGCGACCACCTGGAAATGAGTTAGCGTTTGGCCCAGGATCATAAGGGGACCGTTTTGATGCAACATGCATTTGCTGTCATGCGCGCTGCTGCGACCGCTTTGTTGATGACTGGCGTTGCGCATGCCCAGCAAACTACGTCCATCGGCTACATCTTCACCCAAGACTACCGGTCAGTTGAAACTGTCGCCATTGATTATCACACCCGTATTTCAGCCATCATCGAAGGCTCGGGGCAGATTGTTTATGACCAGACATTTGCCTTCAATGCTTTCGGCGATCCGGTCGTACAAGCTGGTGTGGCTTCGGCGCGGCAGGCGCTGACTGATTTTGGTGGGCCTGCTATCGTCATCTTCGGCCCCGCCAACGTTGAGTATGAGGAAGTTTATGAAGACGTGTTCAGTTCCACGTCGATATTTCACGAATACAGCACTGTTGTAACGACACAGCAGGTGTTTGGAGCTGACTTGCAATCCTTCGCTTTTACAGGTGATCGGGGTGAATGTTACGACTTTGGCGCCGATGGACCTGTGAATTTTGGCGACGGGTCTGGCCGCTTTGCCAACTGCTTGGACAGTGAAGAGCAAACCTTCGTTGCAGCCGGGGACACGTTGACAAACACACACACCACGACGGTCGACACCGAAGTCACACTTGAGTTCACCAACTATGACATTGCCATCTACGAACACTGGCAGCTTGTCGGTCGCCTGCAGGCCATTGGTCATGCCCATGCGGCGGCGCAAGCTGCGAGTTTTCGCAGCAGCCGGGATTTTCTGATGCAATTGGATGGATTGAGTTGGGGAGACCTGATCCCACTGGTTGCCGCTGACCGCAGCGACAGCAGTGCCGCCATCCTGCCTGCTGCCGATGTTACGGGCTCCATAATCCCATCTGGCTTCTCGGTCTGGGCGAAGGCCCACGGCAGCTATTCAGATGTTGATGCCGATGGCAGCAGCAGCGGCTGGAACACGTCTGGGGGCGGCATGGCGGCAGGGCTTGTGCACCGTTGGGACAATGGATTGCATGTCGGCGTTGCAGGTGACATGTCACAATGGTCGGCCGCGGTGAATGGCACAACAGAGAATGCCGCTCTCGACAGTTTTTTCCTTGCGGCGCAAGCAGGCATGACGGTGGACCAGGCCTTTGTCACGTTCACAGCCTTCCATGGTTGGCAGGATGTGAACGCCAGCCGCGAACCCGCCCCCGGCCTTGCCGCCGAGGGGCACTACACCATCAAGAGCTATGGTGGCTCTGCGCAGGCGGGCATGAACTTTCAATTCGGCAACTTTACTGTTGCGCCGCGTGCGGGGCTGCATTGGATTGTCGCGGATTTGCCCTCCTTCACGGAGACCGGAAGCTTTGCCTTGTCATCCGACGGCACCACATCCGACATGATCGAGGCCGCCGCCAACCTTTCACTTCGCTACGACCATGTCACGGCCTCCGGCGGTTTCCTCAGCCTAGGTGCAGGTGTTGAACTCACACAGATTTTGGATGAAGCCGAAACTGCGTTGCCACTGACGTTTTCGAATGGTGCTTCTGCTGGCACCGTTTCAGTGGCCAGCTTTGATGACACCCAAGCCACTGCAACACTCTCCGCAACCTATCTCACTGCAGAAGGTGTGGCTCTCCAGGCAGAAGCAGGCTGCGGATTTTTGAATGGTATGTGCAAGGACGCGCGAGGCACTGTGTCGGCGGTGTTCAACTGGTAGGCACTTCAAGCGACCAATTGCCGCTTGTAATCAATTATCCAAGAAACTCCGCAACTTCCTTGACCTTGAAGGATGCTTCAGCTTCCTCAACGCCTTGGCTTCAATCTGCCGGATACGTTCGCGGGTCACTGAGAACTGTTGGCCCACTTCTTCCAGCGTGTGGTCGGTGTTCATGCCGATGCCGAAGCGCATGCGGAGGACGCGTTCTTCTCTTGGTGTCAGGCTTGCCAACACGCGGGTTGTGGTTTCGCGGAGGTTGGCCTGGATGGCGGCGTCGATGGGGAGGATTGCGCCCTTGTCTTCGATGAAGTCGCCGAGGTGTGAGTCTTCTTCGTCGCCCACGGGTGTTTCAAGGGAAATCGGTTCCTTGGCGATCTTCATGACTTTACGGACTTTTTCCAGTGGCATAACTAAAGCCGTGACATACATACAAACATATGGCAAACATACCATATGAACGTGGTCAGTCCGACTTTCGAATGGGATGACGTCTAAGACCGCTCAAATCTTGCCAAGCATGGCGTTGGCTTCGATTTTGCGCAGAAGGCGTTCTTCGATCCAAAACGTGTGATCGCTGAAGACCTTGGACACAGTGCAGTTGAGAAGCGATATTTTTGTATCGGCGCTGTGGATGGAGAAATTCTGACGGTGCGCTTCACCTGGCGGGCAAAGCGCATCCGCATTTTTGGGGCTGGCTACTGGCGAAAAGGAAAACAGGTTTATGAAAAAGAAAACGGTTGAATACACCCGCGGCGAAATCGGTGCCGTGAAAATCATCAAGGACTTCCTGCCGCATCCGTCTGAGTTGGTGCTGAAAGATGACAACGTGAAAGTGACCCTCAGCCTGTCACGCCGCTCCATCGACTTTTTCAAGCGCGAAGCCAAAAAGCAAAGCGTGCCCTATCAACGGATGATCAGGGCATTGGTGGACGGCTATGCGGAGCGGGTGGGGAAGTAAAATGTGACTCTGATCAATTTCTCAGAGGAATATCAGAAACCACCAATTTGCCCCTAGCATCTGCCAGTCCACATTCGCTCAACCGCGCAATCATTGCTTCTCTAATTGCGTAAGGAAATTGCGTCGGGCCAATAATTACCCGTTCAACAAGTTCCGGGATTTCCGCACCAAAAAAACCCTCCGCTGGCACATTTTTTAATGGTAATTTGAAGATTTTTTGAGGAGTTCCGTCGATTGTTCGAAATTCAGGGATCAGCCTGGCTGAATTTTCGTAAGTGGGACAGAAGATCACTCGCCACTCCCTTTCTTCATGGAAACCTGGGTGCTTTGTGCATAGAACTGCAGATCTGTAAGCCTCGAATATGCAGTTAATAATAACTTCTTCGCCAAGTTTTCTGAGTTCAACACTATTGGACTGAATTTTTGAAAGCATTTTTAAAAACTCAGATTCAAACGTTTTCTGGCTCAAGTAAGCAACTGGGCTGGTGAATGCACCCAATGCATCAGACGGACGCAAAAACGGCCCATTGTTCATAACAACTGCCACACCAGTTGTTCCACCATAGGCCCTCCACATCGAAAGGCGTCCGATCATGTCTTCGTCACTATCAACAGCTTGGCTTCCATGTTCTGAAACTGATGCGATGTAAGTTTCGGTCCTCAAATGTGGCAGCCACAGATTGAACAAATTCTCTAGTTTTTCTGGAATGTCCGAAAACAGATTACTCAAAGTCTTTTTCACGAGTTCTTTGTTGTTCTTGTACGCTGCGTTCAAGCATTCGAAGCCGTGCTCAATCTCCATAAAGTCATTCATCACTGAGGCGTTTCGCAACCAGATTTCCTTATACTCAAAGATCTTCATGGCTGTATCAGCGGTCGTATAGTGGACAAATCTTCTGCCGCTTCGCATGGCTTGGCTAATTCGACCCAACGCATATGGATGGAAAACGTCCAATAGAAAAAGCTGTTCTGCAGACAATCCAAACTGCCCGGTTTGAGCTGCTGCCGGCTTCACGGACACTGAGTTAAGGTGTTTTGATGGAACTGGAGGTTTCAGATGGAAAGAAAGAAGTATTCGCGCGAGTTCAAGCTTGAGGCGGTGAACCTGGTGAAAGAGCGTGGCGTTGCGATTGTGC
>JANPCE010000081.1:0-8271 GCA_031430795.1 Hyphomicrobiales bacterium | reverse complement strand
GCCCAATCCCACACACCCCGCGCGCGCGCGCCGCGGCCGCCCCGCGGCCCCCCCGCGCCTCTTGCGAGACAGGACAAACAATACCACAAAATCATGTTACAAGCGGGCCATGACGAATTTATGTCCCACCTGAATTTGATTGATCGCTTTGTCGCATTTCATAACCGTAATGCTCGACCATCACTTTGGTCCTGAAAAAACGATGAAGACAATCAGGAGTCATGACTTCGACGGCAACTCTCAAAGTACTTGCCAATTCTGCCTCGAGCTTGAATATTCCAAGACCAGTGCCCGGCAAAACATCCACCAAATATCCAGGTCACTGCCCTCTGTGTCCGTGCCATGCAGAACAGAGCCGAACACGCGTGGGTTGGCCACGGTGTAGCGGCTGATGATTTCAAGCACTTCCTCGCGCTTGTTTTTGAGGGCAATGGACGGGCGCATGGTTCAAACTATCACACTCCATCCCATATGTGAAAAGGCAGGGTTACCGCCCCTTGCGCTTCGCCTTTGGCAGTTTCCACATGTGCAGCTCCAGTTCATCGGGCATGATGCCTTTTTCTGAGTAGACCTCGCCTTTGACGCTGATGCCTGCTTCCACAACAGTTTCCTTGCGGCCGGAAACCAAGGGGTGCCACCAGGCCAGGCTTTTGCCTTCGTCGAGCAGGCGGTAGGCACAGGTGTCGGGCAGCCATCCAAGCTTTCCCACATTGTCTGGCGTCAGGGCAATGCAGTCCGATACTTTTTTGTGGCGGCTTTTGTAATCACTGCACTGACAGGTTTCGAGGTCGAGCAGTTTGCAGGCGGCGCGGGTGAAGATGAACGCGCCAGTGTCTTCATCTTCCAGCTTGTTGACACAGCAGCGGCCACAGCCATCACACAGGCTTTCCCATTCAGGTTTGCTCATATCGGCGAGGGGTTTGGTTTTCCAGAAGGGATTGGCGGCCATGGATGACCGCGTACCACATCAAGGCACCACTTCGCCATGGAGATTGAGATCTAGGCCTTCGATCTCGGTCTGCTTGTCAACGCGAAGGCCGATGGTCTTTTCGATGATCCAGAGAATAGCGAAGGTGGCGATGGCGCACCATGCTGCCACGATCACGATGGCGGCGGCTTGAATCCACAGTTGCGCAGGGTTGCCCTCCAGCAGGCCGGGGGCACCGCCCCACACGGTTGATCCAAACACGCCAATGCCCAACACACCGACAATGCCGCCAATGCCGTGCACGCCGAACACATCGAGTGAGTCATCATAGCCGAATTTGCGCTTGAGGTTGGTGGAGGCGAACAGGCATGCGGCACCTGCAACTGCGCCAATGGCGAGGGCACCTGCCGGCGACACGAATCCGCAAGACGGCGTGATCGCCACCATGCCGGCGATGGCACCGGAGATGATGCCGAGGACGGATGGCCGCCCATGCTTCCCCCACTCAATGCCCATCCACACCAAGGCACCTGCGGCACCGGCGATTTGTGTGTTCATCAGCGCAAAAGCCGCTGTGGCGTTTGCCGCCAATGCAGAACCACCGTTGAAGGCGAGCCAGCCCACCCACAGCAGTGATGCACCCATGACAGAAAGTATGAGATTGTGAGGGATCATCGGCTCCTGCGGGAAGCCACGGCGCTTGCCGAGCATGAGGGCCGCGACGAGGCCAGCGATGCCGCAGTTGATTTCAACAACATAACCGCCCGCAAAGTCTTTCACGCCCATCTGCGCCAAAAATCCGCCGCCCCAGACCCAATGGGCGACGGGGGCATAGACGACAAGCAACCACGCTCCGAGGAACCAGAGTAGGGCCGAAAATTTCATGCGGTCTGCGAAGGCACCGCAAATGAGTGCGGGAGTGATGATGGCGAAGCTCATCTGGAACACCATGAAGAGGGTTTCCGGAATGGTGCCCGTGAGTGATTCGGGGGCGATGCCGCGCAAGAAGAACTTTGCGGTGTCACCGAGGTAGGCGCCGGTGCCTGAGAAGGCGAGGGAATATCCGAAAGCGATCCACAGGATGGTGACCAGACAGCAACAGGCGAAACTCTGCATCAGGGTGGAAAGCACATTTTTCTTGCGCACCAGGCCGCCATAAAACAAGGCCCGGCCCGGAATGGTCATCATCAGGACCAGGCAGGTGGCCACCAGCACCCACGCCGTATCAGCTCCATTCAGTTCAGGTGTTTGCGCGGCCACCGGTCCGGTTGACGCCAAAATGGCTGAAACGACGATTGCTGCGGTTTTGGTCATTGATCGCATGGGCCCCTGCTCGTGCATGAAAATTGTTCACATTGCCCAAGCATGAGGCATGCCACCTCGGCATGCAGGTAACGTATTGTTAACTATGAGGTTTTTCTAACCACAAAGGGCGTTCGTCTAAATATCAGGCAGATGCCTTTCAGAAACGCGGCATCCGCCTTATTTTTAATCACGGTTTTGGTTGCATCCGCCCCAGCTTCACCATTTTTTACTGTCATCCTCGACAGTGATGCGGCGCTTGTTTAGGTAAGTCCAACCGGTTCGGGGAATGGACGCCAATATGATGCCGGTTGAACAGGTTTCTTTCGGTGGCACGGCTTCCTACACGCAATGGTTTCTTCCGGCTGGTCTGGACTGCTGACTCTTTTGTCAGTTCGGCTGTGTTTGAGACATGGGACGCCATCAAACGGGCGTCTTCGGCCTATGGCTCATTCCTGCATCGTTTTTTCCGGATTTCGGGACCCCGGCGTTGGTTTATCGATATTTTGGACGACATGTTCACGTTCGGCGTTGTGGCGGCATTCCTGCTTCTGGCCTATGCGCTGCCGCCGTTTTCCGGCACGGGCGATGTCTGGAACAGGGGGCGCGAATATGCGGTCACCTTCACGGACAGCAGCGGCGAAGTCATCGGCCAGCGCGGCATCCGCCAGGACGACGCCATTCCGCTGGAAGACATTCCACCGCATTTGATCCAGGCCGTGTTGGCCACAGAAGACGCCCGCTTCTTTGAACACTTCGGTGTGGACATCATCGGCACCATCCGTGCGGCTGTGCGTAACGCGCAAGGCGAAGGTGGTGTGCAGGGTGGTTCATCCATCACCCAGCAGATGGCCAAGAACCTGTTTCTGACACCGGAACGCACCTTGCGCAGAAAAGTCCACGAGGCCTTTTTGGCGCTTTGGATTGAAGCGCGGCGTTCAAAACAGGAAATCCTCAAACTCTATCTGGACCGCTCGTATCTCGGCGGCGGGGCCTATGGCGTGGAAGCCGCGGCACAATTCTATTTTGGCAAGTCGGTGCGCGATGTGAACATGGCGGAGTCTGCCATTCTTGCCGGCCTTTTCAAGGCACCCACAACCTACGCACCACACCAGAACCCGACAGCGGCGAAGGCGCGGGCCAATGTGGTGCTGTACCGCATGCTAGACGCGGGCTTCATCACGCAAGGCGAACTTCTTGAAACGCGGCGCATCCCCGTGCAGATCGTGGCCAAAAAAGACCTGGACGCGCCAGACTGGTTCATGGACTGGGCCTATCAGGACACGCTTGACACGATCGAAGCCCATGGCCTCCAAGGCAACTATGTGATCGAAGTCAAAACCACGATTGACCGCAAGCTGCAACGCGAGTCACAGCGCATTCTCAACACGGCGATTGCAACGCTTGGCGAAGAGAACAAGTTCTCACAAGCCGCGAGTGTCACCATGGCGCCGGATGGCGCGGTGCGCGCCATTGTCGGCGGACGTGATTATCAGGAAAGCCAGTTCAACCGGGCCACGAACGCATTCCGGCAATCCGGCTCCGCGTTCAAGCCTTTTGTCTATCTCGCTTCGATGATCAAGGGCCGCAGCCCGGATGACATTGTCGTTGACGGCCCGGTGACCATCGGCAACTGGTCGCCCAAGAACTACAAGAACAAATGGGAAGGCCCCACCACGCTCATCAATGCACTGGCCAATTCCTACAATTCCATTCCGGTCAAACTGTCAATTGAAACCACGCGGAAGTTCATCATCGAAACCACCCATGCGGCGGGTGTGCAGGGTGACATCGATACTTTCCCGTCCATGGTGTTGGGATCAAGTGAGTTGACCGTGCTCGACCTTACCACGGGCTACGCCACCATGGCCGCAGGCGGCAGGCAGGCCGAAGCCTATGCCGTGCTGGAAATCCAAAAGCCCTCCGGCGAAATCATATTCAGCCGCGACATCAATTCAACCATCCCCGAGCAGACTTTGCCGGAACAGGCTGTTGCGAACCTGAACAGCATGTTGGCCGCCGTCGTCAAATCCGGCACAGCCAAGCGCGCTGACCTGGGCTTTGCGCCACAGGGCGGCAAGACCGGCACGACGCAGAGCTACCGCGATGCGTGGTTCCTCGGATTCACGGCGCACAATGTGACCGGCGTGTGGGTTGGCAATGACGACTATTCGCAAATGAATGAAGTCACGGGCGGGCGCATTCCGGCACCGATCTGGAAAGACATCATGCTGGTGGCGGAAGCCGGCCTCACGCCGGAAGGCCTGCCTGGCATTCCATTGAACGGAAGCTTCACCCCTGCCCCGTCCACGGCCGCATTGGAAAACCAGGAGGTGGCCGCAGCTGAAGAGTCACAACTTGCGGGCCAACAGCCTGTCGTCGAAGGCTCAAGCCAGCAACTGCTGGATGGCATGTTCGCCATGTTCAACGAAAAGCCGCAAAATAAGCTGGCTGCAAAGAACACCAAAAAGCGGGTCAGACTGGCTGAGAAGGCGCAGTCTTCCCGCCGCAATGGGGTGGCAAAACAAAAGCTCCGCCAACAGCAGCCCGGGACACAAACAGCAGAGCCCGCTTTGGTGCTTCCCAAGGCCAATGCCGGAAAAACGCCACGCAAGAGTTTTCTGGAATCGTTGTTCAGACCCTCGAACAAAAAACGTGTGCGCAAGAAGAAGCCACTTTTCAACTTCTAGGCCAAAACATGCGAGAAGACCCCCTTTGCATAATTCATGACACGCGCTGGCTCGCACCGCGGCGGGGTGGTGATGCATAGATTTGCACTTGTGCTGGCGGCACTTTTGCTCGGCCCTTTTGCGGGCTGGCTCAGTGCCAGGGTGATGCTTGACAGATCGGTGCTCACCATGGGTGCAAATGTCGGGGGGTGGCGCGAGGTGACCAACGCGCCAGACACTTTCGCTGCCACTTACAGTTCAGGTTATTTCATGACGCGCGGCCAGTTGCCGCCGCCGCAACATGTCAGGCTGTTCATGCGGCTGCGCGACGATGCCGGCAACACGTTGCGCTCTGATTGCGCGACGCAAATTGAAGGCCTGCCTCCACAAGGGCGATGGTGGCAGATCGGAGCCGACTCGCGCAGCGGGACCCGCTCCATCGGCTCAGGCAGCATCGTGCGCGAAGCCGATGGCGCATATATCGTCACCCTTTGGAACATGGTCTCGCCCGGCAACTGGCTGGCACTGGGGGAGGCCGAGGATTATTCGCTGCGGCTCTATGTGCATGACCAGGCCACCGAAGACGACGGGAATTTGCCGCTGCCCCGGGTGAAAAGGCTGGGGTGCTGACATGCGCGTGATGTTCTGGCTGATCACAGGTCTGCTGCTGGCACTGACCACGCATCTCGCCTATGTGCTGTTCATGCCCCGTACGCAGTTCAGTGAAGGCATCGCGTTGGCGCTGGCGTCGCAAAAAGAAAACAGCTTCAACATTCTGACACCTTCCGCCCAAACCAAGTTGATGCCGTTTGCTTCCGGCATGGACCTGGTCGGGGTTTGCAAGTTCGACATCTCTGGCGGGACGGTCAATCTTTCGGTCGAGGTTTCGCAAGGCTATTGGGTGTTTGCTGTTTATACAATGAGCGGACAACAGGTCTATGCACTCAACGACAAGCAAGCAGATGCACAGCGTTTCAAGGTCTCTCTTTCAAGGTCCGCGACATTCATCGAACAGGTGAGTGACAGCGGCGGGCAAGCGGACACGGCAACGACAGATATTGGATGGCAGGTCAAACTGTCGGAACCCAAAGGCGTTGCCTTCCTGTGGATGCCACATGGCGACAACCTTCGCCGGGCCGAGGCTGAACGTGTGTTGAGCAAGAGCACGTGTGCGGCGGTGAAGGGTGGCTGATCCCCGGGGCAATTGCCTGGCTATACGCGCATGCCCTACACCGCAGTCTTGCGGGGCTGGTTGCCAGTTGCCGCGCGCTTGCGGGACTGCTTCTTGGGTTCAAGCCGCTCGACACGCACACCATTGAAAATCAGGATTTCGGCGGTGCCGTTCAACACAGCACTGGGCCTTGCTTTGCCATTGCGCTTCAACTCAAGCTTGATGACTTTGGCCATCGATGATTCCCCTGCCGCGTTTGATCCGGCTTTCAAAAGGCGATTAAGCGGGTTTATGGTTAACAACTGGCTAAACGGCATGACCTGATCAGCGCTTTTCTGGCGAGAGTCCGGCGAAGCCATCACGCGCATCAATTTCGACAATCCAGAGATCCGAATCAAAGCTTTGCTTTTTGTCGAGCCAGGGTTTCAGGGTCTGCCATTCCTGCGAGTGTTGGAATGCCAATTCGAAGCGTCGGTTGCCCTCGTCGTCATGGGCTGGTCCGGGTGGCGGGCCCAAAACTTCAATCATTCGATCAGGCCGGTGGATCAACACAATCACCTGGCCAGCGTCTTCGTGGCCCTTGTGAACCACAGCACCATAATTTCCGTTGTGTGCCGCCTGCCGCAGGAAGGCCTCAACCCAAATGCCTGTTTTGAGTCGCAATGACATCCCGCGAAAATCAGTCCAACAGTCCGGCGCGGTTTTCTGCCTGTTTCAACGCGGCGAGGAATGGTTTTGACAAGGCACCTTGCATGGCGATGCCGTTTTCCATCTCGAAGGTGAGAATGGCGGATTTTGTTGCGCCATCCAGTTTGCCTGTGCGCACGCCCGGATCAAATCCCAGACGGGCCAGGCGTTTTTGCACGGACAGTATTTTTGATTCCGGGCTCGGTTTTTCAGCTTCGGACTGAAGTGGCGCAGGCTTTTTTCGCGTCACAAATGTTGCTGGTTCGTCAGTCGCAGGCGCAACGGAGCCGGTGAAATCCGCTGCCTGAGAAAGCTTCACGGTGTAGAGAATATGTTCGAGCAGCTGGCGCGAAACTTCGCCATTTTCATCCAGCTGCTTGTCGCGTTGATAGCGGATGACGGCGTCGCGGGTCATCGGTCCGTTCACACCATCAACCATGCCCTGAAAATGACCCAGCGCCAAAAGCTGGCGTTGCACGTCCTCCACCAGTTCATCATAGCGGATGGTGACGGTCTGAGAGGACTTGCCGGGCTGGGCCACTGAAACCTTTGTGGTTGTTCCCGCCGGCACCTCTTTGCTGCCCTGACCCAAAAACAGGTTATAGAGGATCATGCCCGAAATTGCCGTGGCCAAAAGGCACGACATCAGTGTTGACGGCTTGAGCCGGTCCTCGACGATCCCCGAGACTTGTGTTTTTTTGCGCTTAGCCAAGTCGCGTGCGTTCCCTGCCAGAGTGTTGAACCACCATTTTGCCCTCCCGCTGGTTAACGGAAGCTTGCGAGCCAGGGTCTTATCGTAAACAAATCCTTGCCGCAGCCCGCACAATTTGGGGGCCGGCCCAAACGCTGACGCAAGTTCTCTTTGCTAAACAGATGCAAGAAGAAAAGCCAAAGAGGCTTCAACCAACGATCAAGAGACAAGGGATTGGTGTCATGGGGATGCTGAGAACCACTTTCATTTTGGGCGCAATCCTGTTTGCAATGCCCTCACCGCCGCAAGACCCTGCAACGGTCGGGCAAGCCGTGCCGATGGGCAGCGTGGCCTATATTGCCGCCGCTGCCGATGCTTTTGGCGACGTCAAGAACTTCTGCGCCCGAAAACCTTTCGTCTGCGAGACGGCAGGTCAATTGCTGTCGAGCATGGAACGTAAAGCCAAGTATTCGGCAAAACTGATTTACGAATGGGCCAACGATGCAACGGGCCAACCTGTCAAAACCGAGGTGCCGCAAGATATCGCGTCGATGGTCGATGCGATTGAAACGGGGTCCACGGTTGAGGTGGCTGACATCGAGATGTTTGAGATCGGGCCGTTTTTGGTTCCGGGTGAAGCGGATGCACCACAATCGTATGGCAGCGTTCGCCCAGACTGAGTTGGTCAGTCAGTTGTAACCAAGTGACCTCTCCCCCGGCTTCGCCGTACCCTCCCCAAAGGGGAGGGACTTTTTGATCGACCTCCCCATTTACTCATCAGAGCATCCGCACCACGAGTCCCTCCCCTCTGGGGAGGGTACGG
>JANPCE010000080.1:0-18955 GCA_031430795.1 Hyphomicrobiales bacterium | reverse complement strand
TGAAGCTGAGGAAACCGCCGATGTTGTAGAGCACCAGGAACACCGCCAGGGGCACAACGCCGACGGTCAGGCTGAGGCCGGAGCGCGCAAAGCACAGCAGCACCACGACAAACATCAGGTCGGCGGGCGCAGGCTCGATATAGACCAAAAACGAGATGGCCAGCATGACAAAGACAACCCCCGAGCGGAGCTGCTCGAAGGTGTATCCGGCAAAAACCGGAATCGCGGGTGATCCCGAAGCGGGCATGGGTTCCTAATAAGCATGGTCGGTGTTGAGCAGGGCGAAGGGAGTTCTTGCCAAGATGTAAAGATCGAAGGTTAACGACCAGTTTTCAATGTAGTAGAGATCATGCTCGACACGGCGCTCGATTTTCGCTTCCGTGTCGGTTTCGCCGCGCCAGCCATTGATCTGCGCCCAGCCCGTCATGCCCGGTTTGACCTTGTGGCGGGCGAAATAGCCATCCACCACCGATTCATACAAGCTTCCGGCAGCACTGGCCTGTGTCGCATGGGGGCGGGGCCCCACGAGTGACAATTCACCACGCAACACATTGAACAGCTGCGGCAGCTCATCGAGACTGGTTTTGCGGATGAAGTGGCCCACCCGGGTCACGCGTGCATCGCCCTTGGTCACCAACTTGCGCGCATCAGCGTCCGACTTGTCCGCGAACATGGAGCGGAATTTATAAACCTCGATCAACTCGTTGTTGAAACCATAACGCTTCTGTCGGAAGAACACGGGTCCCTTGCTGTCCAGTTTAACAGCCAATGCCACTGCGGCAAAAACCGGGCTGAGCAGCACAAGCGCCAGTGTGGCAATGACCTTGTCTTCAATTGATTTGAACAGTGGACCCCAATCACCCAGTGGCCGGTCAAACAGGTCAAGCAAGGCAAGGTTGCCGATGTAGGAATAGGCCCGGGGCCGATAGCGGAGTTTCTGGCCTTGGGCAGACAGGCGAATGTCCACCGGCAAAATCCAGAGCTGATGGAGAATGGCCATCAAGCGGTCTTCTGCCGTCACCGGAAATGTGATGATCAGGGTGTCGACACGTGTTGAGCGGACAAAATCAATGAGATCCGGGATCGTCCCAAGCTTCTTCATGCCGCGGGTTTCATCCGGCGAACGGTCATCGTTCCGGTCATCAAAGATACCGACAAGACTGACGCCCGTGTCGTATGAATTTTCAAGCGTGGCAACCACACTTTCCGCATGCGGCCCGCCACCCACCAGAACGGCGCGCCGGTTGAAAGCCCCATTCTGGTTCAAATGACGCATGACAGCCGCAAACAGGAAGCGTCCCGCAATGAAAAGCATGAGGCCCGACAGTGCCCACGTGCTGAACCAGGCACGGGAAACATCAGCACCCGTTTTCAGCGCAAACAGCAAAAGTGCCACCACGCAAAACACCAGCGACCATGTGCCGATCAATCGTGCCAAATGGCGAAAAGGGTTGAGCAGCGCTGCAAGACTATAGGTGCCCGAACCTTGCATCAATATCGGAACCCCCAGGCTCACGGTCCCGATGATGACGACATACGCCCACGGATTCTCCACACTGGAAACACCAGGATACCGCAGTAGGTTGATGAAGCCGGCAAGAGCGAGCAGGAAAATCTCGGCAAGCCGGAATAATCCCGCGATTACTTTGGGAGCGAGAAACTGGCCCGACGGCAAATCAACCTTCAACGCGTCGCGCCGTTTTGACCAAAGCTCTTGGTCATCGTACGAGAGCACCACTGTTTTGGTTAGGCTGCGAAGTTTCTTTGGATCAGGCCGCATTGTTTTGCATCACATTGACACAGGATTGGTCAGGTTGTGATCCAGAGTTGCAAACCAAAGGCCCGAAAGACGCCCGCTAACCAAGCGCGTTAAACATGGTTTCCCATTCGTTAACAGCGAGTTTGTTGGGCTAAGCCTTCAACGTCCCATAAAACGCAACAAGTTCGCGGCACATGTCACGCGCGTCGCATTTTCCCCGCACGTTTCGTGTCAAAGCCTGTGTCGCTGCCGTAAGTGTCCCCTTGCCGGCCAGCGCCTGCATCATTTTTTCATGCAAAGCGTCTACATTTCCAGCTTGGCACAACAAATCCGCCGGAACAATTTCGGCGACACCACCCACATTGGTCGCAACCAGCGCCAAGCTGACAGCACCTGCTTCCAACACGACATAGGGAAATGATTCATTGTGGGACGACAACACCATGATATGCCCCATGGTCACGGCTTCCGCCCATGGCAACGTACCCGGAAAACGCACTTTGTCAGAGATGCCAAGGGACGCTGCCAACGCCTGATACTCAGGCTTTGAAGGGCCATCGCCGATCACCGTAACCGTTGCGCCGTCGATGCGCGCAAGGGCACGCAACATCACATCAATGCCCTTGATCGGCCTGATTTCACCGAGCGTCATGAAGTCTGTCGCATCTGGTTTGGCAACAGCAGCCTTGAAGTCTTCGGGCCATAGACCATTGTAAACCGTCACATGTGGCAGCCCCTTGATGCCAACTTTCTTGTCGAAGGCCCGCTTTTCATAGTGGCAGACAAAACATGCGCCGCTGCCCATTCTGCGCAACACTTTCTCGCTCGAGAGGTAAACCATGCCTCCCAAACTGTTCCAGTCATAGTTCAGGCTGCCCGCATGCGGTGTATAGGTGCTTGGCACGCCCATCCGCCAACCCGCGACACGTGCGTAAAGCCCACCCTTGGCTCCATGTCCATGAATGACGTCCGCATTTATTTTTCGTGCCGCTGCCATGACATGTTGCACACCTTTGAGATCACCGATCCCAGGTGCACGGGAAATCGGCGAACGGAAGATACCAAGATTGCAATGAACGCGGCTTTCCTCGAGCAGTCGGTCAGCAAATGCGCCACCGCCTGTTGAATCACAAAAAATCCCGATGTCGTGGCCAAGTTGCGACTGGCCACGGGCTAAATCGCGCACATGGCGGAACAAGCCACCAACGGGGTTGCGAAAAACATGCAGGATGCGCATAGGAATAAGGACTAGAACCAACGTTCACGGACAAAAACAATGTCACCGGGATACACTTGGGTTGTTACCGGAACCTTATAAGTGTTCGTCCCATTTGCGGTTTTCCGGGTCAGCATCACATCAGTCTTGTCAGCCCGCGTACCATAGCCACCCGCGATGGCAATGGCGTTCTGCACTGTCATGCCCGGTTGATATGGAAAGCTTCCACCCGTTGTGACTTCACCCATGATGTAAAAGGGCCTCAGGGCGATGGCCTGTACTGAAACTTTCGGGTCGCGCAAGAAACCGGCCTTGAGCTTCGAGACGATCAAGCGTTCAATCTGGCCCGTGTTGAAACCGGCGACGGGCACGGACTGGACATAAGGCAGGGACAAAACACCCGTCGCGTCCACCACATATTCACCCGTCAAATCCGCTTCGCCCGCCACCTTGATGGCCAAGCGGTCGCCAGCACCAACACGGTAACCATTGGAAAATTCGTAAGCCGCCGCTTCACCCTGCGTGGCGTAAGGTGAGATTGGCCCGACAGCATTGTGTGTCGGAAGTTCCGAAACGGACGACACAGCCTCGTGTCCAGAGGCAAGAGTATCGTCAGCCATGATGCCGGTTCCGCCTGGAGGGGCGGTGGCCAAAGGTATCTCCGACTCATGGAGGCACCCCGTGAGCAGCAAGGCTGACGATAGAACTGTTACGATACGCATCAAATACATGGCCAAACACACTGTTGTACCGGCATACACAAACCCGGCTCATGGCGACCATATGCAACTATGGTTAGCAACCAATTAATCCACAATCTCAGGCTGTTAAGCCTTTGGTTACCATAAGCTTGGAAAAGTGGGTCCTCATGCAAAGTGAAGATCGATATGGCCAAGCCTAGAGTAATGTCACCGTCAAGTGGCCAAACCAGAGCGCAAGTCCCAACATTCAGCATTCTGGATGTTCTTTTCGGCATGGGCCGCCGCAAGCTTTTGATCCTCGGCAGTCTGCTTCTGGGACTGCTCATGGGCCTCGCGATCATCAAGATTTTCAGTCCAACCTATGTCGCAGAAGCACGGGTGCTGATCGAAGACCTCGACACGCCCTATGATTCGGCCAATGTCACCCAGCAGAAAAACAGCGAAACAAAGATCGACGAGCGCGTGGTCACAAGCCAGGTGTCCGTCCTGCAATCCGATGATCTTTCGCGCCGGGTGATCGAAACACTGCAACTCGGACAGTTGGAAGAGTTTGATCCCATGCGCCGGGGACTGGGCATGGTCTCACAGATCAAGATCGCCCTCGGCTTCGCAGACGACCCCCGCAACATGTCCGTTGAAGACAGGGCATTGAAGCATTTGTCGGACAGCCTGACGGTGTTTGAGTTGGAAAAATCCAACGTCATCGGTCTCAAATATGAGGCGGGTGATGGTAAAACTGCTGCCGATGTCGCAAACGCCCTGGCCCAAACCTATGTCTTGTCCACACGCGAAGCGTCATCAGGCACCAACAACCGTGCCCGCGAATGGCTTTCCAGCCAGATTGATGGACTGCGCACAAAAGTCTCGTCGTCGGATGCGGCGGTGGAAAAATTCAGGTCAGCAAAAGGCCTGTTCAAAAGCCGCGAATCCACGCTTGGCAATCAGGAAATCGCGGAACTGAATACACAGATCACCCTTGCGGATGCCGCAAGCACTGAAGCTGAAGCCAAGGCCCAGGAGATCAGAGACCTGCTTGCCACAGAAGGTTCAGTCGATGCCTCGGCTGACGTTCTGGGGTCCTCCACCATCCAGCGCCTGGGTGAATCTCAAATCACCGCAGCGCGTCGTTTGTCGGACCTTTCAGGAACTTATTTGCCGGGCCATCCCAAGATGGTCGCGGCCCAACGCGATCTCTCCAACATCGAAAAACAGATGCGGCGCGAAGCGTTGAAGATTGTTGAATCCCTGCAAGGCCAGGCCAAGATTGCCGCCAAGCGCGCCCAGTCCCTGCGCAAGAGCATGGATGGTCTCAAGGTGCGCGAAACCGGTTCGGCCCAGGACGATGTCGCATTGAAAGAGCTTGAACGCGAAGCCAAGGCCAACCGTGAACAGCTTGAAATCATGCTCGCCCGCTTTGCCGACAGCAACACCCGGCAGAATCTCGAACTCCAACCCGGCTTCGCCCGCATTATTCAAGTCGCCACACCTCCCGCCAATCCGGCTTTTCCAAAGCTTGGGCCCACCATGCTGCTGACCTCCATATCAGGTTTGTTGCTCGGCCTCGGCCTCGCTTTCCTCATGGAAGTCATGGCGCAAGCGTCCCGCGCCAGTGCTGCGATCTTTGAACATTTCGAAACTGAAGACGACGAACAGCCTGAGGCCCGCTATCACCACACTGCACGTGCGGTGGCGACTTCTGACAGGCCAATCCCCGGCATTGAAATTCCCGCAGCTGCCGTTGTTCCTGTCAGGGCAACAGCACCTGTGCCAGCGGCACCACAACCCAAACCAAAGCCGATGCCTTCTGTTGTCATGTCACTTTCAACCACGCCTTCCGCAAGAACCGCTGTTGAAGCGCGTGATCTCTTGAGCACTTTGTTCAGCGGAGAGGGCGCGTCGCAACCATTTGAGCAATTGGCAACACAACTTCGCACGCTCAATCGGAACGGGGCCCTGAAAGCCTGCGCCGTTGTCGGGGTCGGCGCTGGTCTCGAAGTGGCGGCGTCTTCATTGGCACTGGGTCGTGACCTCGCCCAGGCGGGCCTCAAGACCATTCTCATTGACCTTGATTCTCAACGCTCGTTGATTCCGGATTTGATGGAACTGCCATACGCCCCCGGCATTGCCGAACTGGTTTCCGGGCAAACTGATTTCGGCAAAGCCATTCAGCGCGATGCCTACAGCAACCTCCAGGTGATCCGCCACGGTGGCAGCGCCATTGGCATAGCCACCCAGTTGGCCCAACGCATGGAGTCAGTGACCAAAACCTTGAGCACAATTTACGATGTCGTCCTCCTCCACGTTGGCGAAGCCTCACCTTCAACCCTCAACGTGGTCCGCGGCTGCAACGCCACGCTGCTCTACGCCCCAAGGCACCGCCAAAACGACGCGGCCGCAGCCGCCGCTACGCTCAAGTCCAGCGGCATAGAAAACGTCTATCTCGTGCACGTCGAAGGCCCGTTGCAGCAGGCGGCTTAGCAACACTTGGTTAAACGTCGCGGCTTAATCGGCGTTAACTTTCCGGCGCTATATATGATGAGATAGCCAATACCTGGTTCTGGGGTTTTATACTCATGCCGCGCACGGCCTTGCTTCGCACCTGCTTCGATGTCTTTCACTATTCCGGCGCAGCACAAATGTTGCGCCCTGTGTTTGCGGGCGCTGGTGTCATATTTTGCCTTCACCGCGTCATGCCAGGAGGTGGAACAGAGCAGGGGTTTTCACCCAACGCCAACCTGGCCATCACGCCGCAATTTCTTGCAGACATCATCCAATTGGTGAAGAGCAAGGGCTATGACCTTGTTTCCATGGATGAAATGGGAAATCGTCTGAAATCCCAAAACCCCGCACCTTTCGCCGTTTTCACGCTGGACGACGGCTACCGCGACAACCTGATTCACGCCATGGCTGTCTTTCGTCGCCTTGCTTGTCCCTTCACGGTTTTCGTGGCTCCGCAGATTGCCGACGGCAAATGTGAAATGTGGTGGAGCAATCTTGAGGCCATCATCGCGGCGTCGTGTTCCATTGAAGGCGATGTGGCCGGCAAGTCGTTCCGGTTTGAAACCCGAAATGACAATCAAAAGCAGGCGGCTTGGGCGGCGCTGTCGCCGATGGTACAGGCCATGCCGGAACATGACCAGCGTGAATGGGTTCTGCGCCAGGCTGAAAAAGCCGGCGTGGATGTTTATGCCCTCTGCCGCGCTTCAGCCATGACCTGGGACGAAATCCGTGGCATGGCGTCAGACCCTTTGGCCACGATTGGTGCCCACACGCTGAATCACTACAATTTGCTCAAGCTCGACGACGTTGATGCCCGCTGGGAAATTGAAGAATCCCGCCGCCGTGTCTCTGAGGAACTGGGCAAGCCCGTGGATTACTTCGCCTACCCTTACGGCAACACCGATGCCGCAGGTCCGCGCGAATTCGATATCTGCGAGCAAGCGGGATTCAAAGCCTCCGTCACCACCCGCCACGGTGTCGTGTTTCGAGGCCACGCCGATCACATGCAGGCATTGCCACGCATCATGGTCTCTGGCCGTTTCCAGAAAACCCGCTACATCGATACCATGATTTCGGGAATGTCAGGCGCGTTGTCCAACCGTTTCCAGCGCGTCAACGTCGGCTGATCACTCTGGCTCAGGCCGGGACATCCAGCGGATGATGACCATGCAGCCAAAGAGCCATGGAAAAACCGCCACAATGTAAAATGCCAATTCTGCAAGCACATGTGTGCCCACCACAAATTGCCCACCAACCGCCATGGCAACAAGAGAATATAAAACCAGCCATAAAAAGAAGGCGAGAGTGCCAATGGCTTTGCGGGTCCGGATGCTCATGTCTGTCATATAGCCATTCAGTTGGCAGGCAAGGTGCGGCCAATGGGCGCTTGCACGGCAAGACGCGAAAACCGTATCTGGCCATATGGACCAACAGCAAAACCATCCGCTCGTCAAAATCTGGCTGTGGACCATCGCCGCCCTGATTTTCTGCATGGTGATTGTCGGCGGTGCCACCCGCCTGACCGACTCCGGCCTCTCCATCACCGAATGGAAACCCTTGTTGGGCGCCATTCCACCATTGAATGAGGGCGCGTGGTTGGATGCCTTTGAGAAATATAAAGTCATTCCAGAGTACCATCTGCAAAACAAATGGATGAACCTCGAAGACTTCAAGTTCATCTACTGGTGGGAATGGGGCCACCGCTTTCTCGGTCGTTTCATCGGTGTCGCCTTTATCGTGCCGCTGCTTTACTTCACCGCGGCGAAGAAACTGGCGCGCAATCTTTGGCCGAAATTGCTTTTCCTGTTTGTCCTCGGTGGCCTGCAAGGCGCACTCGGCTGGTTCATGGTGGCGTCCGGCTTGTCGGAGCGTATCGATGTCAGCCAATACAGACTTGCCGCCCACCTGACATTGGCATTCATCTTGTTTGCCGCCGTCGACTGGATTGCCTTGAGCCTCGACAGGCAACGCAACACCGTGAAGCCACCAGTCGTGTTGATGATCTTTCTGACGTTGCTTTTCCTCCAGATTGCGCTCGGCGGTTTCGTTGCCGGCCTTGACGCAGGTCACGCCTCATACACCTGGCCAAAAATGAATGAGGCTTGGGTGCCAGATGGCCTCACCGCGATGCAACCCATGTGGCGCAACTGGTTTGAAAACGCACTCGCCGTGCAATTCAACCATCGTTTGATGGCGTATGTGTTGTTGGCCTTGGCATTCTGTGTTGCCTTTGTCAGCAACGTTGGCACTGGGTGGATGGTATTCACAGCAGTGGTTGCGCAAGCGGTGATCGGCATCTTGACCGTACTTTGGCAAATACCTTTATGGACCGCCCTGATGCACCAGGGCATGGCACTCATCGTGCTCGCCCTGGCGCTGTGGCATATGGCGAAACTTACCCGAGGGCCTGTTCCAGATCGGCGATGATATCCGCCACGTCCTCAATGCCAACCGACAACCGCACCACATCTGGCCCAGCACCCGCCTTGATGCGTTGCTCATCCGACAGCTGGCTGTGGGTTGTTGAAGCCGGGTGAATGATCAACGAACGCGTGTCGCCGATATTGGCGAGATGCGAGAACAGCTTGGTCTCTGACACCAGTTTGACGCCTGCATCATATCCACCCTTCAAACCAAAAGTGAAAACTGCACCCGCGCCATGGGGTGTGTATTTTTTTTGCAACGCGTGGTGCGCGTCACCTTCCAGCCCCGCATAATTCACCCAAGCCACCGACTTGTGGTTTTTCAACCACTTCGCCACAGCCAGCGCGTTGTCGCAATGGCGCTGCATGCGAAGCGACAATGTTTCCATGCCCGTCAAAATCAAAAATGCGTTCAGTGGCGCAATCGCCGGTCCCAGATCACGCAATCCCAGCACACGACACGCAATCGCAAAGGCAATGCCGCCAAAGGTTTCGTACAGCTTCATGCCGTGGTAACTGCCGTTGGCTTCAGACAGCAGAGGGTATTTGCCCGATGCACCCCAATCAAAGTTCCCGCAATCGACAACAGCACCACCCATGGAGTTGCCATGCCCGCCCATGAATTTTGTGAGCGAATGGATCACGATGTTCGCGCCATGCTTGATCGGCTGGCACAGATAAGGTGTCGCCATCGTATTATCCACGATCAGCGGCACGCCCGCCGTCTTGGCAATGGCAGCAATCGGATCAAGGTCAGTGATGCGCCCACCGGGATTGGCGAGTGATTCCACAAAGATTGCCTTGGTCTTCGGCGTGATGGCCTTTGCAAAACTCGAAGCATCCTCGGCATCTGCCCAAACCACATTCCAGCCAAACGACTTGAACGAATGATTGAACTGGTTGATCGAGCCACCATATAGCTGCCGCGCCGCGATGAATTCATCACCTGGCTGCATCATTGTGTGAAACGCCAAAAGCTGTGCCGCATGGCCGGATGCGACAGCAAGCGCCGCAGTGCCTCCCTCAAGTGCCGCAACCTTCGCCTCAAGCACCGCCTGCGTCGGGTTCATGATGCGGGTGTAAATATTGCCGAAGGCCCGCAATGCAAAAAGGTCAGCCGCATGGTTCACATCGTTGAACACAAAAGCCGTTGTTTGATAAATCGGCGTCACCCGCGCCCCCGTCGCGGGATCGGGCGCTGCCCCTGCGTGGATCGCTAAAGTATCAAAGCCTGGTGTCTTGTCTGCCATGGGGCACTCCTCTTGAAAAACCCTGACCCTAGCGCCCCCAAGCAAACAGTCAATGCGGAGTATCAGTTTCAACAAACCGAAATTCGCTCAAAGTGATGTGGTGTGGCATATCAAACAATTGGATACGAGACTGGCACTCTCTTCAACACACCCGCAGATTCAAATTGTCACGTAGGCGACACTTCCCCATCTGCATATCCATTTTGCCAAACCTGAAGTGCATATGCCGCGAATTCCTCCAACGTCTTTGTGGACGCATGCACCAAATCCCCTTCGATCGGAATTCTGTGATCCAGCATCGCGTTTTGTGTTTCTTTAAATGGCACCCCCAGCATGTTGCCAAGTGCAACGCAATAGCCTGTTCTTACAACTGCATTCAATGTGATGCGCCAACGAAAAAGCGGATGATTGCCAATGAACAGTTGATACAGAGACTCAAGGTCAGCGTGTTGCTTGAACATGGGCACCAATCGATCTGAAATTGTTGATCTCAAACGCTCCGATGATTCATCAACGCGATTGACATCAAGTGCCCAGCCGAGATCATGCTGGTTGATCGACACAAAAGTGATCAGCATCGAGTATCGCGGGATGCCATACCGATACATCAGCGGCCGCAAATCAGGATGAGTCGAGAACAAGTTCAACTCTCTTACATAGGGTTCAATTCTCGGACATCGCAGTCCGTAGTAGGCGGTCATTAATCCCGGTGATCGTGGTACCTTATCCAGCGTGATAAAGTGCTGCACGACTTCAGTCGACCAATCCGAAATAAATTCGTACTTGGACAGACTTTTGAACCCGTAGTCCAGAATTTGTGCGCGCCACAGTTCAACACTCTTGCTCTTTTCACTCATTGCAATGTGCACACTCCATTTAGATCACACCGGTTGACTGGAATTCTTGCGGCCCTGAGGGCCGCATCCAGCGCAGTTGAGCGAAAATCCAGTGCGCTACAACCAAAGCACGTAACAGCATACCCTACTCCTCTTACACGAAGTCCATTGGCTCTCCATGTACCACCCGACAGCATCACAACAACATCTTTGGCAATTTGGTCCGGGTTAAGCGTTATAACACCGCGGATAGTCGTCTTGACTTCTATGCCAGTTAACGTGCCACTTGGACTCAACGCCAAAAAGTCATAGAATCTCGGTGTCAGAAATCCAGCTACATCCGTTGCAACATCAGCTGCCACGATTTGCCATCCAGCGTCTCGATACATTTGTTGCGCTTGAATAACCCCAGCACGGTGCTGTGCATTGTTGAGCCAGGGTGGGCGTCTTCCTATCCCTTCCGCATTCCACATCTGCGCGAATGCCGCTGTGAGCGCGCCATTGGCGAACTTCCCGCCTGTGAGCTCGCTCGCAGTGCCCCCGGCAATGGCCGCCACCGCTGTGCGACCGATGAAGCCGGTGGCACCGCCTGTGCCACCTGGGCCGAAGGCGGAGTCTGACGCTGCGGCCAATCCCGCCGCCGCACCTACCGCGTTGCTCACAAACCCGTCGATGAACGAGCCGCCCTGCGCCAGTGACAGCGCACCGCCAACAACACCGTGCACCGAGGTCTTGAGGATGAAGAAGGCCGTTGCCGAGAGTTGGTAAGCTGTTTGGGCCACCGACAAGGCCGTGCCCACCACACTCCACGTCCCGAAACTCGCCGCCGTAAACGCCATGGCCTTGAGGGCGTCTTCGAGGCTGCCGCCGCCGACCAGCGTCATGAGGCCGGTGACGGGAAGACACGCGTAGATCGCCCAAGGCCCCCCACAGGCCGCGATCTGGATCACCGCCCGCACCAGCGGGATTTTCAGGGCTGCCTTGATGAGCGATCCCACCGCCTTGAACACCCCGGAGAAGTCCAAATCTGGTGCTGATTCCAGATTATGTCTTGCCCAAACCCAGACTCTGCATTCTCCCGTTTGCATTCAAAGTGGGTCGCTTTGATGAGATCACCCCGGAATTGCCGCCCACCCACGCCCATTCGCCTGAAAGCTTGCCGAATTCCATTTTGGGACAACGGTCCATGACGACCTTCAATCCGGCAGTTTCCGCCAATTGCGCCGCTTCATCATTGCGCACACCCAGCTGCATCCAGATGACTTTCGGCAGGGATGCCAATGCCAAAGCCTCTTTTGTGATCTCAAATGCCGCCTCAGCATTCCGGAAAATGTCGACCATGTCGATACTTACGGGGATTTCAGCAAGTGACGCATAAACCTTTTGACCCAGCAAATCCTGCCCAGCGAGGCCCGGATTGACAGGAAAAACAGCGTAGCCTTTTTCAATCAGATATTTCTGCACAAAGTAGGATGGCCGCATGACATTGGCAGACGCGCCCACCAAAGCGATGGTTTTCACGTCGCGCAGGATGGTGCGGATGTAGTCAGCTGAATAACTCGCGTGGTTCATGGCAGTTTGAGGTGCTCGTCGCTGTCGATGGTTACAAACGGATTGTGCGCCACTTCCCACAGGTGTCCATCAGGGTCTGCGAAGCTGCAGGAATACCCACCCCAAAACACCTTCTCCGCCGATTTGACCAACGCTGCGCCACACGCAACAACTGATACACCAAAGGTCACAATGTTGAGCCGTGGCGTCAGGGCATGTCCGGCCATTGCGGACTCCTCTTCTCAACAAAACCGGCGATTCCCTCAACCGCGGAGCTCTCAAGCATGTTTTCAACCATCACCGCCGCCGACACAGCATAGGCTTCAACCAAGGGCAGGGCGCGCTGCTGCTGATACAAACGCTTGCCATGGGAAATGGCGTTCTGCGATTTCGAGGAGATTTTTTTTGCAACACCAGCCACATGGGCCGACAATTCATTCTGCGCCACCACAGCGTTGATCAATCCTGCCCTGAAAGCAAATTCCGCATCCATGACATCGCCTGTCAGCAACATTTCCATAGCATGCTTGGAACCTACATTGCGTGACAACGGCACCATGGGCGTTGAGCAAAACAACCCGATATTGACACCCGGCGTGCAAAAGCCAGCCCTCGGACTCGCATATGCCAAATCGCATGCCGCCACCAACTGGCACCCCGCAGCACTGGCCAATCCATCCACTTCCGCAATCAACGCACAGCGATGTTGCGCAATCCGCAACATCACAGCCGCACAACTTTCAAAGATCTGTTTGAAATAAGCGGCACCGCCATCCACATCACGCCGCCGCGCTGTGAGTTCTTTCAAGTTGTGCCCGGAACAAAACACCGGGCCACTGGCGGCAATGACAATGACCGAAACATCATTTGCCACAGTTTCAAGTGCGTCATTCAACGCGGCTATCATGCCTTCAGAAAGCGTGTTGCGTGTTGCTGGATCATCAAGGATAAGGCGCAGCACAGCGCCATGTTTTTCGGTTCTGAGCAAGCTCATGCGACCAACTCTTGACCTTGATCTACGCTCTTGACCAGGCAGATCATTCCTCTTCCGTCTCAAGTGCTTTCACTTTCGCGCCGTAGACCGGGTCCTTGATCATGTCCTCAACAATCTTCTTGTTGTTGTCTGAAGGGATCATCGCTGAAAGTGCCGCGATCATCCGGTCGCGCATGTCTTGCGCCATTTCCGTGTCCGCCTTGATTTCATCAATCTGCTGCCTGATGTCGTCAGTCTGGTCGTCAATGATGTTGGCATAGGCAAAACTAATGGTGGTGACGACGGTGTTCCAGTCAATCACATTGGCAAAGCCAGCAGCCTTGATGTCCGCTTCAAAGGCTTTGCCCTGCGGCGCCTGATCCACAAAATCCTGCAGGTTCTCGAAGTTCTCTAGCTCCGCATCCTTGTATTTGTCACGCACCAGCAAATACGCATCGACAGCCCGCTTGGCGCTGTCCATTGTCAACTCAACCGTCTCGACAACCGGCAGGTCGCCGAGGCTGAATTCGTCGTCAACACTGTCTTCTTCGTTGTCCTGTGCTGGCACTTCTTCCAATGGTCCTTCCGGTTTTTCAATGGGAGCAGGGGCAAGCGTGGGTGGAGTCCCGCCCGATTGCGCCAAAGGCTCATCGTCCCAGATTGTATCCCAGCTCCTGATGACTTGCCCTTGATAGGCTTCTTCATCCGCATTCTGCAAGGACGTGCGGCCAAGCGCCTGCCCACTGCATAACAGAAATGCAGCAAGGCACACGGCGTTGGCTCGGACTCGCACTTTCTATCTCCCAGTGCATGAGATTAGACAAGCAATGGGCCAAGCACCACAGGAAAATGCGGCACGCTCATTCCAGATAATTTTCAGGTAACAGAATACCACACAAATATTTCATTGGCTTTGCTTGACTTTTGTGGCCCAAGCCGTCATTCACCGTCCATCACGCGCCGCATGCACTGCGGCGCTGTTGTTTTGCATGAACCATAATTGACCAAATGAGACCCTCAACATGAAAACCTATTCGGCGAAAGCCCAGGACATTCAGAAGAAGTGGTTGTTGATTGACGCGGAAGGCCTGATCGTTGGCCGCCTCGCCACCATCATCGCCAACCGCCTGCGCGGCAAGCACAAGCCCACGTTCACACCCTCCATGGATTGCGGTGACAACGTCATCGTCATCAATTGCGAAAAGGCGGTGTTCACCGGCAAGAAGCGCGACCAGAAAAAGTATTACTGGCACACGGGCTTTCCCGGCGGCATCAAGGAACGCGTCGCCAAGGATTATTTAGACGGCAAACATCCTGACCGCATCATTGAAATGGCGGTCCGCCGTATGTTGCCGGGTGCATCATTGAAGCGCCAGCAGCTCACAAACCTTCGCATCTACAAGGGCGCGGAACATCCGCACATGCCCCAGAACCCGGTGGTTCTCGATGTGAAATCCATGAACGCCAAGAACACGATCAGGGGCTAAGAACATGGCTGAAGCTAAAACACTCGCAGACCTCGGTGAAGCCATGGGCGTTGTGCCGGCTGCCGGCGCATCCACACCAATGGCACCCGCTGTTCCCAAGCTCGACAAGCAGGGCCGCGCCTACGCCACGGGCCGCCGCAAGAATGCCATCTCGCGCGTCTGGATCAAGCGCGGCAAGGGCAAGATCACTGTCAACGGCAAGCCCATTGAAGCTTACTTCGCGCGGCCGGTGCTGCGCATGATCGTGCAGCAGCCGCTGGTCACAGCCGCGCGACTGTCCGAAATCGATGTCGATTGCACTGTTGTCGGTGGTGGTCTCTCCGGTCAGGCCGGTGCTGTCCGCCACGGTGTCGCCCGCGCCCTCACTTACTTTGAGCCAGGCCTTCGCGGCATGCTGAAATTGGGTGGCTACCTCACCCGCGACAGCCGCGCCGTCGAACGCAAAAAATACGGCCGCGCCAAAGCCCGCCGCCGCTTCCAGTTCTCGAAGCGCTGAGTTTTCAACTCTCGAAGACAAGGGCCGCAGCGATGCGGCCCTTTTTTGTTCCTCCCCATTTCGGAGAGGGCTTATTGGTTGCCAAATGCGATAGCCCCACCCGTTGTGAGGGAGAAAAACGATACAGCTTTATTCCAGTTAAACCCTAGATAGAAATCGATTCCAAGGCCTTTTCCAGCCCCTTTGAAGCGATTCCTATGTTGTCCGCTACCACCCTACCTGACAGCCGCTAGACCCCACTCCAGATCAATTCTAAAGGCTTGCAGGCCTATTCTAGGAGCGAAGGTCGGTAATCGGGGTTATGCAAGGCCTTTAACCCTCACATAGGCCCCAGGCGCATCCTCCAGCACCCCCAACGCCCGGTCTCCTGGCACGGGGGCCGCCACCTTGTCGCCCGCTTTGCTGGTCACCCATTCGATCCAGTCAGTCCACCACGAGCCAGCATGCTCCGTCGCCTGCTTCATCCATTCCTCGGGGCTTTCCTCCACCCCTTCATGCGTCCAATACTGGTACTTGTTCGCAGCCGGCGGATTGACCACACCTGCAATATGCCCTGAGCCCGAAACCACCAGCCGCGTTTCCCCGCCAAAATACTTGCCAACCCGGAAAACCGAGGGCAGGGGTGCGATATGGTCGTCACGGCAGGCCAAATTGTAAATCGGGATTTTCACCTTCGAAAGATCAATCCGCGTATTGTCCAGAACCAAACTGCCCTGCGCCAAGCGGTTGTTCATGTAGAACTCGCGCAAATAAAACGAATGCACACTGGCGGGCATGCGCGTGGAATCGCTGTTCCAATACAACAGATCAAACGGTGCAGGATCCTTCCCCAGCATGTAATTGTTGACAACATAGTTCCAGATCAGGTCATTCGAGCGCAGCAGATTGAACGCGTCCGCCATACGCGCACCCGGCAAATAGCCTTTGTCCTGCATCCGCTCTTCAATCCACTTCACCTGCTCATCGTCAACATAAACCATGAGATCGCCCGCCTTCTCGAAGTCCACTTGCGTGGTGAGAAAAGTCGCGGCGTTGACGCGGGCGTCTTTCTTCGCCGCCATGTATCCAAGCGCCGAGGCAACAAGCGATCCGCCGATGCAAAAGCCGACTGTATTGACTTTCGCCGCCCCTGTCGCCTCCAGCACCTTGGCAACCGCCGTCAGAAAACCCTCGCGCATATAGTCTGCGAAATTCTTTTGCGCCGTCGCCGAGTCCGCATTGACCCACGACATGATGAAAACCGTCAAGCCACTTTCAACGCAGAATTTGACGAATGATTTCTTTTCGTTGAGATCGAGAATGTAATATTTGTTGATCCATGGCGGTACGATCAGCAACGGGATTTCATGGGTCCGCGCCACCTGCGGCGCGTATTGGATCAATTCAAACACATCATTGCGAAACACCACTTTGCCCGGCGTCATCGCAATGTTTTCGCCCAGCTTGAAGCCTGATCCATCAACCTGCGAAATCCGCAAGCGGCCATCAGATGATTTGAAATCTGCCTCCAGCTTCTCAATTCCCCTCAACAAATTCTCGCCATTGCTTTCAAGCGTTGAGCGCAAAACTTGCGGGTTGGTCAGCGGAAAATTCGAAGGCGACAAGGCGTTGGCGATGTTCTCGATGTAAAATTTTGCCTTCTGCTTCGTGTGTGGATCAACTCCGTCCGCCGACTGTACCATTTCGTGCGCCCACCGCGTTGACACGAGATAGACCTGCTTGACGAAATCATAAAATGAATGCTCCGCCCAATCCTTGTCCTTGAAGCGCTTGTCGTTTTTGGCAGGCACCGCCACGGGTTCCACCTGCTGCCCAAGGGCGCGCGCCCAGGAATTGTTCCATATCTCCGTGTACTGCGCCCAAAGCCGCGTCTGCGCCTCCATCAGTTTTTCAGGGTTTTGGATATGCGCCTGGTACACATCGCCAAGAGTCTGCCCAACCTGCTTCATCGGCATCAATTGGGCGTCGGCTTCACCCTGGTTGGCCTTCGACATCAACTGCGCCAGCGCCGACATGCGCTCATAGGCCGTGGCCAGATTGGTGGACAGCTTCGCCGGGTCAGGCAAGCTCCAACCTTCGAAGGGCGAGGGTGGTCGTGCTGGTGGCTGTTGACCCGAAGACATGCGGTTCTTCCCAAAATCGCTTTGCAAGAGGCCCCCTCTGTCCGAAGCACAGAGGTGGTCCTTTGCTCAGCAGCGACTCTAAGTTCACCTGTCTTGCACTGCAACCCCATTCCTTGCCAAATCGCACCCTCACCGCCATAAGGGCGCAGGAATTGAGGCTTTATCCATGTCAAATACCATCAGGCTCGGCATTGCCGGTTTGGGAACTGTCGGCACAGGTGTGCTCAATATTCTTGGCACCCACGCCAAGTTGTTGGACATGCGTGCAGGCACAGGCCTTGTCGTCACAGGAATCGCTGCCCGCAACCGCACAAAGAATCGCGGTCATGATCTGTCCAAGCTCGAATGGCACGACGATCCAGTCGCCCTCGCCACGTCTGCGAACATTGATGTCTTCATCGAATTGATCGGCGGTGATTCTGGCCCAGCCAAGGACGCTGTCACCGCTGCCCTCAATTCCGGCAAGCATGTCATCACCGCCAACAAGGCGCTGCTTGCCAAACATGGCGTTGAATTGGCCCGCCTTGCCGAAAGCCATGGTGTGTGCCTGAATTTTGAAGCTGCCGTTGCGGGCGGAATTCCCGTGATCAAAACCTTGCGCGAAGGACTCGCTGGCAATGCACCGCGCAAGGTCTTCGGCATCCTCAACGGCACCTGCAACTTCATCCTCACCAAAATGGCCGATGAGGGCAGAAGTTTTGGCGACGTGCTGAAACAGGCGCAAGCCCTTGGCTACGCAGAAGCCGACCCGACTTTTGACGTTGGCGGCTTCGACACCGCACACAAACTTTCACTGCTCGCCGCATTGGCGTTTGGTTCTGAAGTCAACGCCGAAGCCATTGCCATCGAAGGCATTGAGGCCATCACACTGGATGACATCCGCAACGCTTCCGAGATGGGCTACAAGATCAAGCTTCTCGGCGTCGCCGTGCGACATGAGGCTGGCGTGGAACAACGTGTACACCCGACGCTGGTTCGCAAAGGTTCACCCATGTCTGACACCGATGGTGTGTTTAATGCTGTCATGGTCAAGGGCGATTTTGTTGGAGACCTGATGCTGGAGGGCAGGGGTGCAGGCGGCCATCCCACCGCCTCCGCCGTTGTCGCTGACATTGTTGACATCGCCCGCGGCAACAAACGCCCGGTCTTTGGCATTCCGGCAACGTCGTTGAAACCCTTCAAGTCGCCACCTCTCAAGGCCCATGAAGGCGGGTTCTATGTGGCGCTGCAATTGCTCGACAAACCAGGTGCGGTTGCAGCCATTGCCAAAGTGCTGGCAGATGAAAAAATCTCAATTGAAAGCATCGTGCAACGTGGCCGCACGGGTTCTGATGACAAACGCGATGTTGCACAATTCACGCTCATCACCCACGACACACTGGAAAGCGCCATCCGCAAAGCCCTGGCCAAGATCGAGAAAGACGGCCACGTCGCCAAACCGCCCCGGGTGATCCGGATTGAGCGGTTGTAGTGGCGCAACATATCTTACTTCTGTTCATTGCCGTCATGGCCCGCTTGTAACATGATTTTGTGGTATTGTTTGTCCTGTCTCGCAAGAGGCGCGCGGGGCCGCGAGGGCGGGCCGGGCCCCCCGGCCGGCGGTTGGTTGGAGGGGCCGGGGCGCAAGGACGGCGGGGGGGT
>JANPCE010000079.1:0-45590 GCA_031430795.1 Hyphomicrobiales bacterium | reverse complement strand
AAACAACAAACGCGTGCTCCACAAAAAAAAAATCAAACCCTATTTATTACACCCAATATATACACCAAACAAAAATAATAAAACTCAAAATTTACTCCAATAAATTGGGTTTGGGGTTAAAAGTTGTCCCTCTCCCTTTCGTTGAGGGACGGCCGAAGCCGGGGAGAGGTCCCTTTGCTGCATGCATTTGTTTGCAGCCCCTGCATCCCCCTGCTAAGAGCGCCGCAGATTCAATCCCATTTGCCGAGGCTTATTCATGGACAAGATCAAAGTCGCCAATCCCGTTGTTGAACTCGACGGCGATGAGATGACGCGCATCATTTGGGATTTGATCAAGAAGGAACTGGTGCTTCCCTACCTCGACATTGATTTGCACTACTACGATCTCTCCGTCGAAAACCGCGACAAGACCGAAGACAAGGTGACGGTCGACTCGGCCAACGCCATCAGGCAGCATGGTGTGGGCGTCAAATGCGCCACCATCACGCCGGACGAAGCGCGGGTGAAGGAATTCAACCTCAAGCAGATGTGGAAATCGCCCAACGGCACCATTCGCAATATCCTTGGCGGAGTCATTTTCCGCGAACCTATTCTATGCGCCAACGTGCCGCGCCTGGTTCCGGGTTGGACCAAGCCCATCATTATCGGCCGCCACGCATACGGTGATCAATACCGCGCCACCGATTTCACCTTTCCCGGCAAGGGCACGCTGACCATGAAGTTCGTGGGTGAAGATGGCAGTGTCATCGAGAAGGAAGTCTTCAAGGCGCCCGCCGCCGGCATTGCTTTGGCCATGTACAACCTTGATGACTCGATCAAGGAATTCGCCCGCGCTTCGTTGACCTATGGCAAGCAACGCAAACTGCCGGTTTATTTCTCCTCCAAGAACACCATCTTGAAAGCCTATGACGGCCGCTTCAAGAATATTTTCGAGGAGATTTATGTCGCCGAATACAAGGCAGACTATGAAAAACTCGGCATCACCTATGAACACCGCCTGATTGACGACATGGTGGCGTCCGCCATGAAGTGGACCGGCGGTTACATCTGGGCCTGCAAAAATTATGACGGCGACGTGCAGTCCGATCTGGTGGCGCAAGGCTACGGCTCACTCGGCCTCATGACATCCGTGCTGATCACACCCGACGGCAAAACCGTTGAAGCCGAAGCCGCCCACGGCACAGTGACGCGCCACTACCGCCTGCACCAGCAGGGCAAGGCAACATCCACCAACTCAACAGCATCCATCTATGCCTGGACAGGCGGCCTCAAGCACCGCGCCAAACTCGACGACAACGCCAAGCTTTTGAAGTTTGCGGAAACGCTTGAGAGAGTCACCGTCGGCACCATCGAAGAAGGTAAAATGACCAAGGACCTCGCCGTGCTCGTCGGGCCTGATCAACAATGGCTGACGACGGAAGGTTTCATTCAGGCGGTGGACAAGAATTTGGAAAAGGCGATTGGCTGACCGGATTTTTGATCAGAAACCCATGAGCGGTCCAAGCTCTCTTCGATTTGAATCCACACTCCAACGTCGTACTTAGGGCAGTTCCGTTTTAGTTGGCATAATCTAAAATTCCGTCATCCTCCGCTTCATGCGGAGGACCCATGGGTGGCCCGCATGAAGCGGGCCATGACGAATTTTTTTAGTAAATAATCGTTCAAGTTGACCCGGAACCGCTCTAAGCCACCGCTGTTTCCTGCTGTGTTTGCAGGGGCAACCAGATCTCGAAGCTGCTGCCTTGGTTGACAACAGAACGAATGTCCAGTTTGCCGCCGTGTTGATGGGCAATTTGTTCCACGGCCGGAATACCGAGTCCTGTGCCAAAACTTTTTGTGGTGAAAAGTGGCTCCCGGACGCGGGCCACGACGTCTTCGCTCATGCCCGGCCCGTTGTCTTCAACTTTCAGACACACCAGGCCATCACGAACTTTGGTCGAGATGGTCAAACGTGGATTCGATGTGGGATTGGCATGGGGCTGATCAACCGTGCCAACCATGGCTTCAGCGGCATTGCTGACCAGGTTGACGACGGCCCTTTGCAGGCGGGCCGGATCAAATGGCACGTCGCGGCCGTCGAGGCCCAGCGACAACTCAATTTCGAGCACCTGCGGCAGGCTTCGCGCCTCTTCTTCAATCACGCCTGCCAGCCAGTCATCCAGTTTGCCGGGCTGGCACTCCAACATCTTGTTGCGCGAAAAATCCAGAAGCTGGGTGATAATGTTGTCGCAGCGTGTAACCCCCTTGTTGATCCGCTCGATCAATGTCTCGAGTCCGAGTCCGGTGTCCTTGGTCTTGCGTTGCAACAGGTAGGCTGACGTGCGGACCGCTCCCAGCGGGTTGCGCAACTCATGGGCCACGGTTGCGGTCAGTTGACCCAACTGCTCCATCCGGCCACGTTTCACCAATTCGTCCTGCGCCTCTTTCAGGCTCTTCATGTTTGCTGCAAGGTCTTTGTTCAGCCTGGAGACTTCGGCATTGATGCGTTGCAGCTCTGTCATCTGCGTGACATCAATCAGGCTGACCGTGGCCGAACGCCGCGTCTCTCCCAGATCAAGCCATCCCGAACTTATCACCATCATGGTGCGCGGTTCACTGCCGATACCCTGGACAACAGCTTCAAATTTGCAGGCCTTGCCTGGAAAGGCCGGATTTTCTTCTGTCAGCTTTCGGAGGACGCGTTCCTGCTCATACTCTGAACCACTGCCGCCGCTGAACAGTTTGAACAGCGGATTGGCAAAGTGAACGTTCAGGTCTTCATCGACCTGGGCAATGCCAATCGGCACGCTCTCCGTCAGCGCGCGATAATGGTTCTCGCGTTTGCGCAGCGCAGAAATGTCGGAATTGACACAGAGCAGATAGGAGCGGCCATCAGGCGATTCCAGCCGGGTCTTGTGCGTCAGCAGCACACTGGTCGTGCCATTCGAGTTGGTGGCCTGCTCCTCGACAATCGACTCCTCACCTGTCAGCATGACACTGCGGTCATTTTGCAGGAACATGTCCGCCTGCTCTTGCGGCCAGAAATCCTTGTCCGACTTGCCGAGGAGTTCGTGCTCCGGCCTGTCAATCATCTGGCAATGGGCGCGGTTTGAGTAGACGAAATTGAGATCAACATCCTTGACGATGATCGACGTCGGCAGGTTGTCGAGGATGCTCAGAAGGGCATCTGGATTGCTCAGTCTTTTTTGCAAAGTATCCACCCTTCTGGCACGGAAAAATTCAGGTCAGTCAGGCAGCTTCGCTCTCGACGGCGGCAAGCACACGCGACAAGTCGACCGGCTTTGAAAACACGCCAAGCGCACCACCGTTGATGGCTTTGTCGATAAGGTCATCTGCGCTGTAACCGGTCATGAAATACACCCGCGCCTCCGGAAATTTAGACCGGATTTCGATGAAGGAGTCGACGCCGTTCTTGTTGGGCATCATCACATCGAAGAAACCCACATCCACCTTGTTGAGGCTGAAAGCCTCAATCGCCTGCTGCCCGTCATAGGCAACGATGACGCGGTGGTTGTCGAGCTGAAACAGCTCCGCCAGGGATTCGGCATTGCCGGCATCATCATCGACGACAAGGATGTTCAATTGACGGGACATTCGTTTCACTCCGGTTCAGGCGGCCAGTTGTGGCAGGCGGTTGATGAGATTGAGGGGATCGAAAGGCTTGTTGAGAATGCCGGTGATGCCAACATCCCAGAAATTTCCGTCTTCGTCGCTGCGGTTGTTGCTGGCGCGTGGCACAATGATGGTTGTCGGCACCGCCATGAGTTTGCGGAACGCCGTGTAGCAGGACACTGAATCGATCAGTGGCGACTGCGTGTCGATGACCACAACATTTTCTGCGACGATGTCGGATGTGATTTCTGAAGAACTTTTGATGAGCTTGCAGTGGTGGCCACTTCCAGACAGCGTGGCGTGAATGGCGTCGCCGAGACCGCCATTGCTGGCCTCGGGCGACGCAACAAGCAACCCGCCCCGCCCCACACGCTCTGTCATGCGCAACACGTCCTGGGCTTCCATCGGCTTTTCGATGACACCGAGCGCACCTTCACGCACGGCCTGTTGCAAAAGCTCTTCAACGCTGTAGCCCGTCATCATGAACACCTTTGCTTCGGGTTTCATGCGGCGTATGGCGATGAAGCTTTCCACCCCGTTCATGCCGGGCATCATCACATCCATGAAGGCCAGATCGAAATTCGTGTTGAGGTAGGAATCGATGGCCGCCTGGCCGCTGTGCACCACGCTGACGGCGTGTCCTTCCATTTCGAACAACTCACCCAATGAATGCGCATTGTCCACGTCGTCATCAACCACCAGAATTTTCAATGCTTCAGTCACCGTCAACCATCCATTACAAACCGGAAAAGCCCAACCACACGGGTCAACGTTAGTGGCAACATAGCTAAGAATTCGCTAATGAATGCCCACGCCAATACAATTCGCGCACCGCAGGATCATGCCGCCTCCGCGGCAAGTTGGGATGTGGTTGGCAGGTAAAGCCGGAAACATGCGCCCTCGCCCAGCCGCGATTCGATTTCGAGCCGACCGCCGTGTTGCTCCGCAATTTGCTCAATGGCCGGAATGCCAAGGCCGGTTCCGAAGTTCTTGGTGGTAAACAACGGTTCGCGGACGCGCTCCAGGTTTTCCGCCGCAATGCCGGGTCCATTGTCCCTGACCTGGATGACGGCTTCCCCCTTTTGCACTGACGTGCTGATCCACAACATGGGGTTTTCATGCCGCTTGGCGCTTGGGTGTTGCGCCGTTCCCACCATAGCCTCCAAGGCATTTGCCATCAGGTTGGTGACGGCCCGGCTCAAACGCGCACCATCAAATGGCATGCGGGCACCGTCCAAGCCGAGGGAACACTCAATGATCACGTGCTGGGGAAATTTGGCGGCTTCTTCACCAACGAGCTGGGCCAGCCATTCGTCGAGGTCCAAAAGCTCCGGCGTTATTTTTTTCGTGCGCGAATAATCCAGCAGTTGGGTGATGATGTTGTCACACCTGACGATGCCGTTGCTGATGCGCAACAACTGGTCTTCGAAGCCATGGCCTTTGCCCGCGGATTTCTTCTCGATCAGGAAGGCGGATGTGCGTATTGCGCCAAGCGGGTTTCGCAGTTCATGCGCAACAGTCGCAGTCAATTGGCCCAGCTGCTCCATCCTGCCCTTGCGAACGATCCCGTCTTGCGCCACGCGCAGGGATTGGATTTTCTCATGCAGTGCGACATTCAACTTTGCCACTTCACCATTGATGCGTTCGGTTTCAGTGCGGGAAAATTCAGCCGCCTCATGCATGTCCGTGACCTTGTCCAGTTGCACAAGTGTGCGGCGGAACATGAAAACCGACAACAGCAATGCCAGCATCGCACAGGCCATGCCAAGGCTGCCAAACAGGTACAGTTCTGTTGTTAACGCACTTCGCCTGTCTTTGAGCAATCTGTCCAGCCGCGCAAACCCAACCTTGCTTGACTGCGCAGCTGCGGCACGGAAATCATCGAGAGAGAGGTTGGCGGCCAGCTTGTCGGAACCTGACAGGCCAAGGGATGTGAACGTCAACTGCCCCAACTTCATTTCAGTGCCATTGACGATGGCCCGCATCTGCTGGAGATCAGCTGCCAACGCGGCATACTCCTTCGGCACAGGGAAAGCCGCGTTGCGCTGTGCGGCTTCAACAGCTTCAATCAACCCGTCCACATCAGCATAGGAGCGGCCGAGAAGTTGCTGCGATTCAGTGGCGCTCAGATAGTTTGTGCTGCGCTGCTGTGCTGGACCCGCAAGGCGCAAGATCAGGGTTTCATAGGCGTTGACCGCTTTTGGCAGCATGACAACAAATGCGTTGGCGAGGTGATACGAACGCGCGTCCGAATCGAGGATCAGGCCGGAAGCGTCGCCCACACTGGCAAGATATCCGGACAAGGCATTCTCCTGCGGCCGGGGGTGCTGCGATGGTTCTGCAATGGCTTTGAATGAAAGTCTCTGCTGCCCACCCAACGTCGCTTCAAGTGATGCGATCTCTGCACTTGCAGCTGCAGGCAATTCCAGTTTGGAACGCAGTAATGGTCCATAGACTTTCTCGGTAATGCGCAGCCCCAGGATTTCCCTGTCAAGGAAAGAGATGCCTTGCCAGGCTTGCCGGGCATAGAGTCCGCCCAGCAACATCAGGGGCAGCATAAGTACTGCAACAATTAGAAGTAACGACCTGCCCGCCCGGCGCGAAGCGACTTTGCCAACCATGAAACTGCTCTCCCAGACACATAGTGAATCTATGGCCTTCCCCGGGGCGCATTTCTGCGGCCCCAATGGTTAACAGGTTGTTGACTGGCGTATCATTGGCGGAAATTCATTTCTGATGAGAGCTGATCTGCATATTGCTTACGACACATGGGTGGTCCGCCTGAAGCGGACCATGACGGAATATGTGAGTGTGTTTCAAAAACAGCCGGAACCGCTCTTCGACAAGACAAACACATTATGTCACGCCGCTGCCAACCGGGTGACCTCCGGGTCGACTTTGCCCATCGGCAGCCATATCGTGAAATTTGCTCCCTTGCCAATTTCAGACTCAATTGTCAGCTTACCGTCATGTTGTGCCGCAATTTGCTCAACGGCCGGAACACCAAGGCCGGTGCCGAAGTTTTTGGTGGTGAACAGCGGTTCGCGGATTTTTTCAAGGTTTTCCGGTGCAATGCCGGGGCCGTTGTCAATCACGCTGATCGCCACCATGCCGTTGGCCACAGATGTCTGCACTGAAATTTTCGGGTTGATTGTCGCATCGGTTTTTATGTCCTTGCCGACACCCACCATGGCTTCAGACGCATTGCCGATCAGGTTGACGATCGCCCGTTCCAGCCTTGCGCCATCGAAAGCCAGTTCAAGGTCTCCGAGGCCCAGAATGCACTCCACTTGCACATCAGCGGGAATGTGTTGCGCGGCCTCTTCCGTGCACCTGGCCAACCATTCATCAAGATTGCCAAGCTTGCAGGCGAGTTTTCTGGTGCGCGAGAAATCGAGCAGTTGTGTGATCGTGTTGTCGCAGCGGGTTATGCCATTGTTGATCCGCTCAAACTGTTTCTCTGCATCAATGTTCAGGCCCTTCAATTTGCGCTGCAACAGGAATGCCGACGTTCGCACCGTGCCAAGCGGGTTGCGCAACTCATGGGCAACGGTTGCAGTCAGTTGGCCCAGTTGTTCCATGCGTCCCTTGTTCAGGATTTCACTTTGGGCATCGCGCAAATCACGCATCTTGGCTGCGAGGTCGGTGTTCAGTTCTGACATGTCGGCATTCATGGTCGCCATTTGATTGGCCATCTCGTCACTTTCGCGCTTGGCCTGCTGCACGTTGTCAAGCTGCGTCAAGGTACGCCGGAACATGAACATGGAAAGGCCAAGACCGGCGGCGGCGAAACTCACGCCGATGGCCGTCATCAGATAGAATTTTTGCCACAGCGCATCTTGGCGCTGCTGTATCCTGGTTTCCACATGGGCCGAGGCCAGTGTCGTCAAATGCGCCGCGTTGGTCATCAGCTTGCGGTCGGCGCGTGCCTGGAAAAGATATGTCATCATGGCAAACTGGCCGGAAGTGGAGCGCGCGTTGGCGATCAGCGTTTCCAGTTCCGCGACGTTCTTTTTTATTTTGGAGATCAGCAGATACATGCCGTTCAAACCTTGGGCACCACTGGCAATTCCCATTGCAGCTGTGATCTGCCGCACGAAAGCGTCGCGCATTTTTTCCAGCTTGCCGAGGCTGCGCATGATGTCACGGAACTCGTCTTCATGCAGCTTTCCGTCCGACAGCTTTTCGGCCATATAGGCCAGTGTGGCCTGATGATCCTGGGCGAGCTCGGGCAGGTCATTGAATGCCGCCCTGATGAGGTGGTAGCTCTCACTGTCGGATTCCAGGTTCATGCCGGACGATGCGACTGCGCGGTCCAGCTGTGCCTTGCAGGCCAGAAAATTGGATTGAAGCGCGACGTCCACGCTGCGCAGTTCAGCCAAGGGCCTATCTTGAAGCGCGGGAAATGCGTCGTCGAAGCGGGCGCCTGGCGCGAAGCCAAGGATGGATTCTTGTGCGGCGATCAGTGCGCGGCGTGTCTGGTCTGCGGATTTGATGTCGCCATAATAGAGTGGTGCAAGCACCCGCGACAACCTGAGGCCCGCCAGTTCGCGCTCAATTGCCGCGATGTTGACCTTGGCTTCATTGAAGTAGATGAACCAGAGCGCGATGAACGGCACAAGCAGTAGACCGACAACGACGCTTAGTTTGCGACCCGCACGACGGGACGCCAATAACTCGCCCATAGGATTTTGCCCCCGCAAAAAGAAAGTTGTGACTTTCCCGGTCGGTTGCGAGTTGTGGCACGGTCTTGGTCAACAAATCGTTAACACCGCGCCCGTCCGGGCAAAGTGATGTGGAGATTACTCAGACAACTTAAGCGAGAGCGGCGCGGACAGCAGCAATCGCATCGCCAGCCTGGGCGCCGTCAGGGCCACCCGCTTGGGCGAAGTCCGGCTTGCCACCACCACCTTTGCCGCCGAGCGCAGCGGCGGCAACGCGCACCAGCGCAACCGCATCATGCCTGCTTTGCAAGTCCGGTGATACACCAACAACAACAGCGCCTTTGCCATCTTCAGACACTGCGACATAGACCACAATGCCAGAGCCGAGGGCCTTGAGTCCGTCAATGGCGAGTGGTTTCAAATCTTGTGGCGATAAACCCTGCAGAACCCGGCCCTGGAACGCCATACCATTGATGATTTCTGTGGCGGCTTCCGACGCGCCGCCGCCGCCCAACGCCAGCGCCTTTTTGGCTTCGCGCAATTCCTTGTCCAACTTCTTGCGTTCGTCGAGCAGTGCTTCGATGCGCTCCAGCAATTGCGCGGGCGATACTTTCAGCAAGCCCGCAGCATCGCTGGCAAGTTTAGCCTGGCCATCAAGATAGGCTTTCGCGGCTTCACCCGCGAGCGCTTCGATGCGGCGCACGCCGGCGGCAACGGCACCTTCCGACACAATCTTGACCAAGCCGATGTCCCCCGTGCGCGACACATGGGTGCCGCCGCAAAGTTCGAGGGAGTAGATTGGCTTTGCGGCACCAACAGCATTGCGGCCCATGGAAACGACGCGCACTTCATCGCCATACTTTTCCCCGAACAGCGCCATGGCACCTTCTTTGATAGCGGCGTCCACGCTCATCAGGCGTGTGCTCACGGCGTCGTTCTGCGTGACGATGGCATTGGCCATCTGTTCGACGAAGGCGAGGTCTTCGGCGGCAATGGGCTTGTTGTGTGAAATGTCGAAGCGCAGACGGTTGGGTTCAACCAGCGAGCCCTTCTGCGCCACATGGCTGCCGAGCCGCGTGCGCAGCGCTTCATGCAGCAAGTGGGTTGCGGAATGGTGCTGGCGGTTGCCACTGCGGCGCGCATGATCAACGTGAAGCGCGCAAGGCACGCCGGGTTTGAACGTGCCGCTCTCGACGTGCCCGATGTGGATGAAAAGATCGCCCACACGCTTCTGCGTTTCCGTGACCTTGAACACGGCACCATCAGCCGAGGTGATCACACCATTGTCACCGCTCTGGCCGCCGCTTTCACCATAGAATGGTGTTTGGTTGACGATGATCGCGCCTTTGTCTCCGGCGTCCAGCACATCAACTGTTGCGCCATCGCGAACCAATGCAAGGGCAACACCTTCAGCGGTTTCGGTGTCGTAGCCGAGGAACTCAGTCGCACCATGGGTTTCCCTGAGATCAAACCAGATGTTTTCAGTCTTGGCGTCGCCCGAACCTTTCCAGGCGCGCCGTGCATCTTCACGTTGCTTTTGCATGGAGGTGGCGAAGACGTCGGTATCCACCTTGATGCCGCGTGATTTCAACGCGTCCTGGGTCAGGTCAAGCGGGAAGCCGTAGGTGTCGTAGAGTTTGAAGGCGGTTTCGCCATTGAAGGTGTCACCGGTTTTGAGGACGGCAGATTCTTCATCCAGAAGTTTAAGTCCCCGCTCCAGGGTCTTGCGAAACCTCGATTCTTCGAGTTGCAGGGTTTCGGTGATCAAGTCCTGCGCACGGATCAATTCGCCGTATGCCGCACCCATTTCGCGCACCAAAGTCGGCACCAGCCTGTGCATCAAGGGTTCACGCATGCCCAGCAGTTCTGCATGCCGCATGGCGCGGCGCATGATGCGGCGCAGCACATAACCGCGGCCTTCATTCGACGGCAAGACCCCGTCAGCAATCAGGAAGCAGGAGGTGCGGAGATGGTCGGCAATGACCCGGTTTGACGCCTTGTGCTTTCCCTCAGCCGCCACATGCGTGCGTTCGACGATGGCTGAAATCAGCGACTTGAAAAGATCTGTCTCATAATTGTCGTGGGTGCCTTGCAGCACTGCTGCAATGCGCTCCAACCCCATGCCCGTGTCGATGGACGGTTTGGGCAGGTTGACGCGGACACCGCCGCCCTGTTCCTCGTACTGCATGAACACGAGATTCCATATCTCGATAAAACGGTCACCATCCTGATCGGCGGAGCCTGGAGGACCACCTGGAATCTTGTCGCCATGGTCGTAAAAGATTTCAGAACAGGGGCCGCACGGGCCAGTATCACCCATGCGCCAGAAATTGTCTGCTGTCGGAATGCGGATGATGCGGCTTTCGGGAAGACCAGCAATCTTTTTCCATAGTTGCAGCGCGTCATCATCTTCGGAATAGACGGTGGCCGTGAGTTTGTCTTTTGGCAGGCCGTATTCCTTGGTGATCAGGTTCCAGGCCCATTCGATGGCATCGGGTTTGAAGTAGTCACCGAACGAGAAGTTGCCGAGCATTTCAAAAAATGTGTGGTGGCGGGCGGTATAACCTACATTGTCCAGGTCATTGTGCTTGCCGCCGGCGCGCACGCATTTTTGGGCGGTTGTGGCGCGGGTGTAGGGGCGCTTTTCCATGCCTGTGAACACGTTCTTGAACTGCACCATGCCGGAATTGGCGAACATCAGTGTCGGGTCATTGCGCGGCACCAAAGGCGACGAGGCCACAATCTCGTGCCCCTGGGACTTGAAGTATTCAAGGAAAGTCGTGCGGATTTGGGCAAGCGTCGTCATGTGTCAGTCCAAACGGGGCCGTGCGTCAAAGCACTGGCGATGGTTTCAGAATGGCCGGGTGTTTAGGGCGAGTGTGTGCAGCCTGCAAGCCGGAAGCGCAAATTGCAAGATGGTCGCGTGGTGCGAAGGGACCTCTCCCCCGGCTTCGCCGTACCCTCCCCAGAGGGGAGGGAATCGTTGATCGACCTCGCACCTTACCGTTCAGGGCGCTTCCACCACGAGTCCCTCCCCTCTGGGGAGGGTACGGCGAAGCCGGGGGAGAGGTCCCTTGGCTGTAAGTGATGACCCCGCCAAGTGGCCCACCTCACACAAAAACAGAGCCGCCCTCTTGCGAAGGGCGGCTCTGGAGCGCGACGTTGTGGGGCAACACGTATTCGCGCAAGGGACAACCAGCGACGCGTCCTCAGCCTGTGAACCATCCTGACAATCTTGAGCGGGGAAACAGGTTCAAGGCAAATACGCGAAGACCACCGGCCATCGGGCTTGTAAACTCAGGTATCAGTCATCATTGGCCGAAGCATCGCCCGTCTTGTCGGAGATCTTTGCCGCCAACACACCGGAATTGGCACGGATCGCCGCTTCGATGGCGTTTGCCATCTCCGTATTCTGCTTGAGAAACGCCTTGGCATTGTCACGGCCCTGGCCGATGCGCTCACCATTGTGGGAATACCAGGAGCCGGATTTTTCGACGACGCCAGCCACCACACCAAGATCAACCAATTCGCCAACCTTGGAAATGCCTTCGCCATACATGATGTCGAATTCCACCATCTTGAAGGGCGGGGCCACTTTGTTCTTCACCACCTTCACGCGGGTCTGGTTGCCGACGACTTCATCACGGTCCTTGATCGCACCGATGCGGCGGATATCAAGGCGCACGGAGGCGTAGAACTTCAGAGCGTTGCCGCCCGTTGTTGTTTCCGGTGAACCGAACATCACGCCGATCTTCATGCGGATCTGGTTGATGAAGATGACCATGCAATTGGTCTTGGAAATCGAACCCGTGAGCTTGCGCATGGCCTGACTCATCAGGCGGGCTTGCAGGCCGGGCAATGAGTCGCCCATTTCACCTTCAAGTTCAGCCTTTGGCGTCAGTGCCGCAACCGAGTCGATGACCAACACTTCAACCGCACCAGAACGCACCAGTGTGTCAGCGATTTCAAGCGCCTGTTCGCCCGTGTCCGGCTGCGAAATCAAAAGTTCGTCGATGTTCACGCCAAGCTTCTTGGCATAAACCGGATCAAGCGCATGCTCAGCGTCCACAAAGGCACAGATGCCCCCACGTTTCTGGCATTCCGCCAGCACATGCAGCGCCAGCGTGGTCTTGCCAGATGATTCCGGTCCATAAATTTCAATGATACGGCCCTTCGGCAGACCGCCAATGCCAAGCGCAATATCAAGCCCCAGCGAGCCCGTGGACACCGCCTCGACCTCCATGGCCGTGTTGGCCCCCAGTTTCATGATCGAGCCTTTGCCGAAAGCCCGCTCAATCTGGCTCAGTGCTGCTTCCAGCGCCTTGTTCTTGTCCATCGCAGAATTCTCAACCACCCGAAGATTCGCTTGTGCCATAATACCCTGTCCTTATTCCATTGAGCCCGACGTTACGCAATCACGACCGGAAGTTCCGCTCGTGATCCACATATGTTCTATTTTCGTTCGAGATTCAAGCGGAATTTTTAGAGAACAAAATCAACGGGTTAGAATCTGAACCCGCGCAACTTCACGCAATCGCCTCTTTCACTTTCTCAACCAATTGCTTGAGGCTGAAAGGTTTCTGCAGGAATCCAAAATCGCCGGGGTTCTCGAGGTTCCGCTCAAAAGCGTCTTCCGCATAGCCCGACATGAAGATGAAGCGCGTGGTGATGCCACGCTTGCGGATTTCCGCCAGCATGGTGGGTCCATCCATTTCCGGCATCACCACGTCAGAGAGAATGAGTTCAAAACCATCCTTGTCATTGGTGATCACATCAAGCCCGCGCTCGCCTGATTCGGCCTCGACAACGGTGTAGCCCCGCGATTGCAAGGCCCGCATGGCAAAAGCCCGCACAGAATCTTCATCCTCAACAACCAGAATGCGCCCGCGCCCTGTGAAATCAGCCCGCACGGCAGGTGCTTTCACCGCATTGGCATTTGCGGCCACGGGCACAGGTGCTTCCTGGCGCGGCAGGTAAATTGTGAAAGTGGTCCCCGTCCCCACTTCACTGTCGCAGAATATATAGCCACCCGTCTGCTTGATGATGCCATAGACCATCGACAATCCAAGCCCGGTGCCCTTGCCCACCTCCTTGGTGGAAAAAAACGGCTCCCAGATCTTCTCAACAATGTCAGCCGGAATGCCGCTGCCAGTATCAGACACAGCGCAAGCCACATAGTCCCCAGCGGGCAATTTGTGTACCGCCGCATCGGCAACAATTGTGGTATTCCATGTCTTGACCTTCAGCGTGCCGCCCTGCGGCATTGCATCACGCGCATTCACGGCCAAATTGATAACAACCTGTTCAAACTGGTGAATGTCCACCAGCACATGGCCAAGGTCGCGGCTGTGCACGATTTCAAGTCCGATTTTTTCACCGAGCACGCGCCCCAGAAGATTGCCAAGATCAGACATGGCTTCTGTGAGGGAATGCAATTTGGGCTGCATGGTTTGCTTGCGCGAAAACGCCAACAGCTGCCGCACAAGGTTGGCCGCGCGATTGGCATTCTGCTTGATGTTCATCACATCGTTGAAAGCTGGATCTGCGGGCCGCATTTTCGCCAGCAGCAAATCCGCAAAACCAATGATGGGGGTCAGAACATTGTTGAAGTCGTGGGCAATGCCGCTGGCCAATTGCCCGACAGCCTGCATCTTCTGGCTTTGCGCCAATTGCACTTCCAATGTCTTGCTCTCCGTCATGTCGACAGCAAATGCCAGCACCTGCCCGGCCTCATCCGGATTGGCGCCAAAGCTCAATCGCACAGCCTTGGGCAGCGCGGCTTCCAACACCACATCCGCTTCAACCCGTTTGCCTGGATGACTGCGCGCCTGCGTCAACGCGGCCTGCACTCTTTCACGCTGCGTCGCGGGAATTGCATTGGACAAAGGGCCTTTCAGCTTCAAGCTCTCTGAGAGACCCAGAAACGAGGGATTTGCCGAGGCGAGATTTCCATCGGCGTCAATGACAGCCAGTCCAATCGGCACAAGCGATTCCAAAGTGCGCAAGCCGCCGCCAGCCGCCGCCGCTTCACGTTTCAACACCATGCTGCGCGTCGGCAGCGCAACACCGACTTGATCAAAATCAGCACGGTGCACAATATCAACAGCAAAATCCGCCCCATGCCGCGGGCTCAGCAAGGTGGGAAAGGTCTCTACTTGAGCCCCACCCTTGGTTGGTGCCAGCGACGAAAGTTGCCGCGCCGTGTCCTCGCCAACCAACTGCCCCAAGCTGTATTTGCCGCCCTGCGCCTCAACCAGATCCAGACCCAGCCAGCCCGCCAGGGTGGCGTTGACGTAATCAACTTTGCCGTCGGGCAGCGTGGAGAAAAACCCTGCGGGCGCATTGTCGAGATACGTGATGATGTATTGCAGCCGGGCGAAAGCACTTTCCTGGTGCAGCCGGTCTGCTGTGATGTCGATGAGCCGCCACAGGGTTTTGCCCGATTGATTGTCACCCGTGAGCGGTGCCACTGAAAGCCGCAGCCATTTTGCGGCTGTCGCCGAAGCACCAGGTGCCGAGGACCCTGACGCCACACGCACATCACGCCGCATGGCTTCACCCGCTTTCGCGGATTGACTGAGCTGATAAACGGGTTCGGAAAAGTCCAGATATCCGGCATAGAGGTTTTCAAACCCCACCAGGCGCGAGGCCCCGGCCAATGACGCAAGTTTCAAAAAATTGGCGTTGGAATAAATCGCCCGCCCACGGGAATCAGTGATGACAGCAGCATCACCCGTGGCATCGACAATGCTGTCGTAGAACGCGCTGTTGCCCGACAACGCCTGAAAACCAAACACACCTGCAAGCCAGCCGAGTACCGCCAACATGCCAAAACCTGCCAGAATTGTTCCCAAAGCCAGAAGCGGAAGCTCCAACCGATCCTTGTACATATAGGCAGCCGCCGCCAGCGCGGCAGCACCGATTGCAAGCGCCAGCAAAAGCGTTGCGCGAAGCCCCCCGCCATCCTGCCGGGAACCTGCCTTGGAATCACTGCCGTTCATGCCCAACCTCCGAATCATCGTCAGTATAGGCGACTTGGAATTCTCTTGCGCGTTGCCGCCAAGACGCCGATCTTCATTGCTGCCAATCTTAACTGAGTTGGCAAAGCTGATTTGGCAAGCCGGAAAATGTGTTATGATGCCATGAAAACAGGGAGCAGCGGATATGCCTGATTTGACGCCTTATATGAACTTGATCATCCTTGGTGGGCTGGTTTTGGCCGGAATTCTCGTGCTTTTGCTGCTCTACAAGCTGCTTCGCCCCAGTGTCCGTGGCCGCAAGGGTTCACGTATCGGCATCAGCGAGTACCATGAGGTCGACAAAACCACGCGCCTGGTTCTGGTGCGACGTGACGACGTGGAGCATCTTTTGTTGATTGGCAATGGCGAAAGCCTCGTGGTCGAGAGTGGCATCGGCTCGCCGTTGACCCATGTTCAGCCCACTGCGGCGCCGGGTTTACAAATGCCGCTGGCCTCGCCACAAGCCTTCAGACCACCCCGCCCACCCGTCTTCTCATCCCGCAGACCAGAACTGCGCAGCGTGAACAACGAGGACGAAGCGAATTAGGGCGGTTCCGCATAATCCCAGATTTCCGTCATCCCGGCGAAGGTCGAGTCGAGATTCCGGTGCATTTGGCAGGGCCATCGCTTGAAGCTTGGGGACCTCTACCCCGCTTCGCGGACCCTCTCCGAAGGGGAGAGGAACTCGTCGTGGGACCTCCCGTTTTACTGTTCAGGGAGGTCGCTGCAGGAGGTCCCTCTCCCCTTCGGAGAGGGTACGGCGAAGCCGGGGGAGAGGTCCCTTGGTTTCAAGCGATGGCCATCTCAACCGCGCTAAGGCTGCACGAGACTCCCAATGCCCGCTGGCATTCCCGTCTTGGCATCAACTTGCATGTTAAACGGCGTCTGCGGTCCAAAGTGGCGCGCAAACAAGTCCCGGTAGGAGCCGCTTGCTTCAAGGGCGCGTGTCTGCCAGCCATTTTGCAGCAAAAGCACCGCGTCCACGTCTTTGTCTGCATCGACAGGCGGCACCATCAGCGCCATCACCACACCGCGCACAATATGAAACCACTGGTCATCGCCTTGCCGCACCATGGGCCCGTAGATGTTTGCACCATGGAAAGTCGGCGTGACAAACATTAAGCCATGCCTGGCATCTGCCCCTTGTGTCCACGCAATGCCATGCAGCAGCACATCAATCTCACCCGATTGCAACGCCACAATCCGCTCTTCCGCCGAAAGTGCCGTGAGGTTGACCTTGCTGGCATCCCCCAGAACCGCAGCAGCCATGGCGCGGCAAAGATCAACATCAAAACCAGACCATGTAAAGTCCTTGGCCAATACTGAAAAACCCGGCCGATCCGGATCAAGCCCGCACGTCAAAACCCCGCCGGACCTGATGTCTTCCACCGTACTGGCCCGAACAGGAGCCACGCTCAGCAGTGCGGCCAATATAGCAAACCAGGCCACGCGCATGTTCAGGTTTTCTTTGCATCATAACGCGCAATGGCATCAAGAATCATCTGTTCCGCCTCCGCCGCATCACCCCACCCTGCCACTTTCACCCATTTTCCGCCTTCAAGATCTTTGTAGTGGGCAAAGAAATGTTCGATCTGCTGACGGGTGATCTCCGGCAAATCGAGATAACTGTGCACATTCTCATAGCGTCGCGTCAGGCGTGGAACCGGAACCGCAATCACTTTCTCATCGCCGCCGGCTTCGTCCTGCATTTTCAACACACCAACTGGCCGCACCGAAATTACCGCACCCGGCACAATCCCACGCTGGTTGGCGATCAGCACATCTATCGGGTCACCATCATCCGACAAGGTGTGCGGAATAAAGCCGTAGTTTCCGGGATAACGCATGGAGGTGTAGAGAAAGCGGTCGACCACAAGCGTGCCGGCTTCCTTGTCCATTTCATACTTGATCGGCTCACCCCCCACCGGCACTTCGACGATGACGTTGACTTCCTTCGGTGGATTGCGTCCGATGGCAATGGCATTGATGTTCATGGGAGACCTGCGTTTTGTTTAAGACAAAGTGCATGGCCAAGGCCAGAACGTCAAGCTAAGGAATCATCATGGACCGCGCCCAAAACATCACCACCACCACATTGCCGGGCGTCGCTCTGCCAATCAGCCGCATCATCATGGGTTGTGACAACAAGGACACCTATGATGAAGGCGCAGCTGTCTGGGACCATTGGGTTGACGTTGGCGGAAATGCCTTTGACACTGCTTTCGTTTACGGCGGAGGTCAACATGAAGCAGCGCTCGGCGACTGGATCAAGCGCCGCAACATGGCGAGCCGCATCACCGTCATCGTCAAAGGTGCCCACACACCGGAGTGTACACCCGAGGGCATTGGCAAGCAGCTCACGCAATCACTCGATCGGCTGAATCTCGAACGCGCGCCCATCTACATCATGCACCGCGACAACCCGGATGTGCCCGTGGAAGAATTCGTTTCTGCCCTCAATGCGCTGCACGACAAAGGATTGATTGGGATCTTTGGCGGCTCCAATTGGAGCACCACGCGGATTGATCTGGCCCGTCAGCACGCCGCAAACAACAGCCTCAGGCCGTTTTCGATTCTCAACAACAACCTGTCGCTGGCAGCGATGGAAAAGCCGGTCTGGCCCGGCTGCATCTCGTCGCGTGATGATGCCACCTTGCGCTATTTGAAGGCCGAAAACATGGCGCACATCAGCTGGTCGTCCCAGGCCCGCGGCTATTTCCTGCCCGAAGCATTGCGCAATCGTCTGCCCGAGGACACGAGACCTGAAGCCTGTTTTGGCTGCCCCGCCAACACCGCACGCCGCGTCCGTGCCGAGGCACTCGCAAAGCAACGCGGCGTCACCGCCAACAACATTGCATTGGCCTGGGTGCTGGCACAACCCTTCCCGTCATTCGCATTGGTGGGCCCGCGCACAAAAGAAGAAATCAACTCGACACAGCCGGCATGTGGCGTGAAGTTGTCAGCAGAAGATGTCCGCTGGTTGGATGAAGGTTGACGGATTGCGGCCTCCACCCAGCCAAGGGCAATCGCTCGCAGCCAAGGGACCTCTCCCCCGGCTTCGCGGACCCTCTCCGAAGGGGAGAGGGACCTCGGTCAGCCACCTCCCCTTTTACTGATCAGGGTGCGCGCACCACGAGTCCCTCTCCCCTTCGGAGAGGGTACGGCGAAGCCGGGGGAGAGGTCACTGGGCATCAAGCCATGGCCCTGCCCCCAGCCCCGGCACATCAATCCTCTGCGATATCTTCATTCCACAACTCCGGTTTCTCCGCGATAAACCGCGCCATCAGTGCAATGCAATCCGCGTCATCGGCCACAACCACCTCAACACCCCGCTCGCGCAGCAGTGCTTCATTGCCTCCGAAATTCTTGTTCTCGCCAACCACAACGCGGCTGATGCCAAATTGGATGATGGTCCCCGTGCACATCATGCAAGGTGACAGCGACGTGTACAGCGTCACATTTTTGTAGTTCTTCTGCCGCCCCGCCTTGCGTAGCGCATCCATTTCGCCATGCGCAATCGGGTCCCCACCCTGCACCCGCTGGTTCCGTCCCTGCCCCAGGATCTGGTCGCCGCGCACCACAACAGAACCAATCGGGCAGCCGCCTTCGTCATAGCCAGCCTTCGCCTCTTCATAGGCAATGCGCAAAAATTTCCTGTCGAGATCGGTCAGCATCATCTCTCTCCCTTGCGATACGCCACCATCAAAGCCCGAGGGTAAGCCACGCGGCGCGACATGACAATGAGGGCGATGATCGACAGCACGTAAGGCAACATCAAAAACACCTGATAGGGAACAAAAGCACCCGCCACTTGCTGCAACCGCAATTGATAGGCATCAAACAAGCCGAACAATACCGCACCCAGCAAGGCCTTTCCCGGTTGCCATGCGCCGAACACCACCAGTGCGATGCAAATCCATCCCCGCCCATTCGTCATTTCAAAGAAAAACGAATTGAACGCCGACAGCGTGATGAAACTGCCGCCGATCCCCATCAACGCGCTGCCTGCCATCACCGCCCCCACGCGCACGGCTACAACATTGATGCCTTGCGCCTCTGCCGCCGAAGGATTTTCACCAACTGTGCGCACAGCCAGCCCAAGTGGTGTACGGTACAAAAACCACGCCACGATCACTACCATCACAAACGCCAGATACGTCAGTGCCGTTTGCTGAAACAATGCGGGCCCAATCAGGGGAATGTCGCCCAGCAACGGCACATGCAGAGGCTGGAACGGTTCGATTTTCGGCGGCGACGTCACTTCAGGAAAAGCCAGACGATAGGCGTAGTAGGAAATTGCCGTTGCCAGCAGCGTGATGCCAATCCCCACCACATGCTGCGACAATCCCAGCGGCACCGTCATGAAGCCATGCAACAGGCCAAGTGTCGCCCCCACCAGTGCCGCCGCCAATACCCCCAGCCACAGGTCACCACCGAGATACACCACCAGCCAGCCCGAAAATGCGCCAGCCGTCATGATGCCTTCAATGCCGAGGTTGAGCACGCCTGCCTTCTCACATATCAACTCACCCAACGTGCCAAAGATCAACGGAGATGCAATGCGGATCGCGGCGGCCCACAGTGATGCAGTGAACAGGATTTCAAACGCCTCCATCTCACCTCCACCGCAGACGGTAGCGCGTCAACATCAACGCCGCCACCATGGCCAGCAACGAGACAGCCACCATGACATGGGCAATGTAACTGGGTACACCCGCGGTTCGGCTCATGGCATCCGCACCCACAAACACAGCCGCAACAAAAATCGCCGCCGCGATCACACCCAGCGGATGCAACAAGGCCAGCATCGCCACCACAATGCCGGAGTAACCATATCCTGGTGACAGATCGAGATTCAGATTGCCTCTCAGTCCCGTCACCTCACTCCATCCCGCGAGGCCCGCAAGCCCACCAGACAGCAGCGCGGTTTTCGCCAGCACCAAATTCACAGGAATGCCCGCAAAATGCGAGGCCTTTGGACTATGGCCCACCGACCGCATTTCATATCCCAGCACCGAACGCCGATCAATAATCCAGATCACGACCGCCGCCGCAATCGCCACCACAAAACCAAAATGCAGCCGCTTGCCTTTGACCAATTTGGGCAACAGTCCGTCCGCAACAACTTTTTCTGACTGCGGCCAGCCCATGCCCGCCGGGTCTTTCAAAACACCTTCCAGCAACATACTGACAAACAGAATGGCGATAAAGTTGAACAGTAAAGTCGTCACCACTTCATCAACACCAAACCGCGTCTTGAGAAACGTCGGCACGGCCAAAACCAGCGCACCGCCAAGCATGGCTGAAATCATCAGAACTGGAATCAGTAGAGGCCACGGCAGCGGCAACAACCCGGTGCCCAACACCACCGTCATCACAGCACCGATGTAAAGCTGCGCCTCGGCCCCGATATTCCAAAGCTTGGCACGAAACGCCACCGCAGCCGCAAGCCCCGTGAAAATCAATGGCGTGGCCCGCGTCAGTGTTTCCAGAAAAGCAAACTGTGTGCCAACAGCGCCCTTGATCATCAGGCCAAACACCTGAAACGGCGATGCGCCGGAAAACATCACCAGCACAGCACAAACCACTGTTGCAAATCCAAGCGCCACCAGAGGCAATCCAATGACACGGGCAAGCGGGGGATTCTCTATGCCCTCAAGCCGCATCGAGAAATCCCTGCCCCGCCATCATCAGACCCAGCGATTGTATTGTAGCGTCAGCGCGCGGCAAGGGCTGTGACAGTGCACCCCTGAACATCACTGCCACCCGGTCAGACAGCGCCAGCAATTCATCCAGGTCTTCAGAGATCAGCAAAACTCCGGCACCGCGCCTGCGCGCCAAAAGCAATTGCGCGTGGACATAGGCCACTGCGCCCACATCGAGCCCCCGCGTGGGTTGGTTCGCCAGAATGAGTTTGGGTTCATGTGCCAACACGCGGCCCAGAATCAGTTTTTGCATATTGCCGCCAGACAGCAGCCGCACCCGCGCCTCAGGTCCGGAACATTTCACATCATAAGTTTTGATGACAGTCTCGGCAAAACTGTGGGCACGACGCCAATCGATCAATCCAAATCGTGAAAATTCAACACTGCGATAGCGCTCTGCCACAACATTTTCTGTGATGGACATATCACCCACCATGCCTTCTGCGTGCCGGTCCTCTGGTATCCGCGCCATGCCCGTCGCCACGGCAAAGCGTGGATCAGATTTCAGCTCCACACCGTCCATCGTGATAGAACCACGAGCGTGCCGGTACGTGCCGCTGATGCAATCCGCCAGCAGGCTTTGACCATTCCCTGAAACCCCGGCAACACCAACAACTTCACCCCCACACACATCAAATGTGATCTCGCTCAAAGTCTGGTTTGCGCGCCGCGCCGAAAGCTGCTTCATCGCCAGCACCACAGCACCTGGGGCTTGCGCATCCGCCTTTGGTTTTGGAATGACGCGCCCCACCATCAACTCAGCAAGTTCACCCCGCGTCACGTCTTTCACTTCTCTCTCCGCCACCAACCTGCCACCACGCAAAATCGCCACGCGCTGGCACGCATCCATGATCTCGCCCAGCTTGTGCGAAATGAAAATGATTGAAAGTCCCTTGGCCACAAACTTTTTCAACGTTTCAAAAAGTGCCGCGGCCTCTTGCGGCGTCAGCACCGCAGTCGGCTCATCCAAAATCAGAACCCGCGCATCGCGGTAAAGCGCCTTCAAAATCTCCACCCGCTGCCGCTCGCCGACGGACAGCGATGACACCACCGCATCAGGATCAACAGCAAGACCAAAATCATCACCCAGCTGTTGCAACCGCAAACGCGCCGCTGACAGCCCGCTCCGCATAAACCAAAGACTTTCTGTTCCCAGAACAATGTTGTCCAGCACCGTCAGGTTTTCCGCCAACGTGAAATGCTGGTGCACCATGCCAACACCTGCCGCCAGCGCCGCCTTCGGTTCTCCCGGCGGCAGTTTCACACCATCAACAACAATCTCCCCCGCATCCGCCACATAATGCCCGAACAGGATGTTCATCAACGTCGTCTTGCCAGCCCCGTTTTCACCGAGCAGCCCAAGGATTTCCCCACGCCCCAAAGTGAGCGTAATGCCGTCATTGGCCTTGAGCGCGCCAAATGATTTGCTGATGCTGGAAATGGAAAGGATAGTGGGGGACATCTGCACCAAGCCCATCCTCCCCCTTTACGCAGGGCTGTCTGCAAGGGGGAAGGATGAAATTTGCGTCCTACGAACTCTTCGGTTCGTTGTCGTCAATCGCAACTGTGAAAGTCCCGGCCTTGATCGCCGCTTCTTTCTCCGCAACCATCGCCTTCACCGCATCCGAGACCTTTGCCCCCAGAGGTGCCAGCGAGCAACCGCCCGCCTTCATGAAGCTGTACTGGCCATAATCATCCGCCTTGAACGTGCCGCCCTTCACTGCGGCAATCGCCGCATCCAGTGTTGGCTCGAAATGCCAGAGTGCTGACGCCACAACCGTGTCCGGATAATCACCCGACGTGTCGATCACATTGCCAACAGAATATATGCCCTTTTCCTTTGCGGCATCCGACACACCAAAGCGTTCCGCATACAATAGATCAGCACCCGCCCCGATCTGCGCCAGCGCCGTTTCCTTGGCCTTTGGCGGATCAAACCAAGAGCCGATGAACGACACCAGGAACGTGGCATCGGCACGCGTCTCTTTCACACCCGCCATGAAGGCATGCATGAGACGGTTGACTTCGGGGATAGGATAACCTCCCACCATCCCGATCTTGCCGGATTTCGTCAAGGAACCAGCAACGATTCCCGAGAGATAGGACGCATCCTGAATGTAATTGTCGAACACCGAGAAATTCGGGTGCGCTGCTGCATCCGGCTTGAACGACGATCCCATCAGGAACGCTTTGTCGGGGTAATCCTTGGCCACAGACCGTGCTGCGTCTTCGGCAGAGAACGACTCGCCAATGATGAACTGGGTGCCACTTTCACAATACTCGCGCAGCACCCGTTCATTGTCGGTGTTCGCAACTTTTTCCGAGAACACATACTCAATGTCGCCCCGCGCCTGCGCCGCAAGGGCCGCCTTGTGAATCCGGCTCACCCATTGTTGCTCGACAGGAACAGTATAAATCGCCGCCGTCTTGATCGGCCCCGCAGCCATCGCGGCCCGCGCCCCAAACGGCAACGTCAACCCCGCAGCACCCAAAGCCAATGCATGACGGCGATTCATTTTGAGAATGTTATGTGACATGGCAGCGTCTCCCTTGGATAAAGCCAGACGCAAACTATTGCACTCGCATCGGCAGCTGTCCAGACGACTGTGGAAAACGAAGAATGGTGGGCGATGCAGGATTCGAACCTGCGACCCGCTGATTAAGAGTCAGCTGCTCTACCAACTGAGCTAATCGCCCATTCTTCGGTGGAAACGCCAAAGTCATTACATGGCTGGCGCGAACGCCGCGTCAATAGGCGGGAAGCCCTGCCATTGCAAGAAGGTTTTGGCAATCGCTTTTGACAGCGCAAACCACAGTGGACTAATATTGCGAATGATCATCTTCGGCCTCATTGCTGTGATAGCCCTCGCGGCACTTGTTCTCGGCCCACAGTTCCTCATCAACTGGACAATGAAGAAACACGCTGCTGACCGGGTCGATTTTCCGGGCACGGGCGGCGAACTGGCACGGCATCTCTTGAACGACGCCGGCCTTACAGATGTGAAGCTCGAAGTCACAACCGATATGGGCGACCACTATTCAACTGCTGATAAAGCCGTGCGCCTGTCCGAAGCCAACATGAACGGCAAATCAGTGACAGCCGTCGCCGTTGCCGCCCACGAGGTCGCCCACGCCATTCAGGACCGCGATGGCTACGCACCCCTGATGATGCGCCAACGCCTCATGACAAAAACCGTCATCGTAGAGCGTATCGGCAGTGTCATCATGTTGCTGACACCCGTCATATTCGCACTCGTGCGCAATCCCGCAATCGCCACGCTCGAAGTCTTCGCGGCACTGGGCATTTTGGCCTCAACGATCCTCATCCACGTCTTCACACTCCCCACAGAGTTCGACGCCAGCTTCAAGAAAGCCCTCCCCGTCCTCGAAAACTATTTGCCGCCGGAGGAATTGAAGGGTGCCCGCGCCGTCCTCCGCGCTGCTGCATTCACCTATGTCGCAGGGGCCCTCGTCAGCTTGCTCGACATCACCCGCTGGCTCAGAATTCTGCGGATCTGAACATTTCCGCGAGGCCATCACTTGCAGCCAAGGGACCTCTCCCCCGCTTCGCGGACCCTCTCCGAAGAGGAGAGGGACCTCGGTCAACCACACCCCCTTTTACTGATCCGGGTGCGCGCACCACACGCCCCTCACCTCTTGGAGAGGGTCCGGCGAAGCCGGGGGAGAGGTCCCTTGGCGACAAGCGACGACCCCAACAAACACGAGGCGTTGACGCTTGCCACAAGTTGCGGTTAGTCTCACGTTTGACACCCCTCAGTTTTCCTGCGGGATGATCTGGAACTATGTCGCAACCGGTCGCAAGACGTAAAATTGCCTGCGGCCAACGGGAGGAATACCAATGAAAAAATACATGCTCGGCGCGCTTGCCGCCAGCACAGCCATCTGCGGCACCGCGTGGGCAGATGCTCACTTGATGTTCAAGGACGTCACCATCAACATCCTGACACGCCCAGGCTATGTCATCGCCGGCCGCCTGGCCGAGCGCGGTCTGGAATTTGAAGCTGCAACGGGTGCCAAGGTCGTTGTGACCGAAGTGCCGTTCGCCGAAATTTTCCCGAAGATCCAGGCAGACTGGTCAACCGGCACCAACTCCATTGACATCGGTGTGTTTGCCGCTGGCTGGGCTGTCGAACTGGACGCCGCAGGCCTTCTCGAAGACCTTGATCCCTATATTGCCAAGGACGACAAGATCGACCTTGCAGATGTCGCGGGCTATTTCCGCGAATTCGGCCAGAAGATCGGCGGCAAGAACAAGGTGCTGATGGTCGATGGCGACTTCCAGATGGTCTACTACCGCAAGGACATCCTTGAGGCCAATGGCCAGACCCCGCCCAAAACATGGGACGACTACTTGAAAGTCGCTGCCGCCATCCATGGCAAGGACATGAACGGCGACGGTGTCGCGGACTACGGCTCTTGCATCTTCAAGAAGCGCAACGCCCAGTCCTACTTCGCCATCCAGACAGTGGCCGCAGCCTTTGTGCAAACCAAGGGCACTGCCCAGGGCTTCCACTTCGACGGTGCCACAATGAAACCTGTGATCAACAACGCGGGCTGGAAGAAGGCCTTCGAAGTCTACAAGGAAACCGGAAAATACGGACCGGCCGAAGAACTCAACATGGACATTGGCGACACCCGTGGCCTGTTCAAGGCCGGACGTTGCGGTCTCTTGATCGAATGGGGCGATCCAGGCCCGATGTCGATCGAAGCCGACGCCACCGCCATCAAGGACAAGCTCTATGCCATCTCCGCATTGGGCACCACGGAAGTTCTGGACCGGGCAACCGGGAAACTGGTTCCGGTGACAGCTGAGTCAGCGCCTTTCGCCATTGACGGCATCAACTACGCGCCTTTCGCCGCCTTTGGTGGCTGGGCCGGTGCCATCAACGCCAAGGCTGATCAAACCAAGAAGGACGCATCATACGCGTTCCTCTCCTACATGAACCAGGCGGCACAATCGAACGTCGACGTGACGATCGGCAAGACCGGCTACAATGCCTACCGCACCTCACAACTCTCGAGCACCGAGAACTGGGTGAAGGCAGGCTTCTCTGAAGCAGCGGCCAAAAACTATCTCGACGCCATCAACGGCGCCCTGAGCAATCCGAACATGGCTTCGGACTTCAAGATCCCCGGTGCGAATGGTTATTCGTCCGTGGTTCTCGACCGCGAACTCGCCCGTTACCTTGCTGGCGAAATCACGGTTGACGAAGCGCTCGCCAACATCGAAGCCGGCTGGGAAGAAATCACCGAAGACTTCGGCCGCGACAGCCAGATCAAGGCCCAAGGCCTTGCTCTGGGCGGCGGCTAAGGTTTAGTCCAAACTTCAAACACCAGGGCCGGAACGCAAGTTCCGGCCCCTTTTTCATCTTCCCTGCCACGAAACGGTGGGGAAAACTCGCTCATCATCTAGCCAGCATACCTCCTCGTCCGTCAATTCCAAACTGCAAGTCGGACGAGTGGAGTTCTGCAACTTACAGCTTTCTCCATTCCTGGTCGCAGGGGATTGACAAGTTTGCAACCTCAGCTACGTTTGGAGCTACCGGGGATTATGCATTAGGTGGCAATTTCGTTCGAAGTTGATTCACTCGTGTAGGTGACACGTGGCAAAACTGCCGCTCTCAAGTCGGCCTGTCGGGCCGGATTTTTCTGCCTTCGATTCCGTTTCGGGGGCAAGGGAAATATTGGAATCCATTCATTGGTCCGTGGCGAAGAGCGCCAAAGCTGCGCAAGTTCAGCGGCGGTTTCAAAAATTCTTCCTGCCGGTTCAGGTAGATGCCCATGGTGGCTTGGTCAGACTCCAGAAGGGTAAAAAACCAAGCTATTTCCTGACGAACCTTGTGCTCCAGGGCGGGGGAACCTTGGGGCTTGCCCATATTGGTTTCATCGCAGGATTGGAAGCTGCTGGCGTTCGATTTGCGGGGCTCGCCGGCACATCGGCTGGCGCAATCGTCGCAACTGCCATTGTCTGTGCGCGCGGAAAGAAAATTGAAACTCCGGTCGGCGCGAACATTCACAAAATTGTTGCTGCCATGCCAATGAACAGTTTTGTAGACGGTGAACCATCCATCAAAAAACTCATCACAGCCGTTGTTTCCGGAAAATTTGACTTCGACCTGGATTTAATTGCGGGCGTTTACAAAAGTTTTTCGTTGCTTGCCAGGAAGCGCGGACTCAATCCGGGCCGGGCATTTGAAGCATGGCTTGAAACAACCTTTCAAGGATTGAGCGTCAACAACAATGAAGAATTATTGCGGTTGTTGACCGCTGTCCGCAAGAAATTGGGGAAGCTCGGCGCGACATTCAGCGCGGGTGCGGCACGCAAAGGGGGACTTCTTTCTGTCATTTCATCAGCCACGCCTTCGGGAATCAAACTGAGCTTCCCCGAAGACCTTGTTTGCTTTGACGTTCGCTACAGCAAACAATCGCCTGCAATGTTTGTAAGGGCGTCAATGGCTATTCCCGCATTCTTTGAACCTGCTGTTTTTCATGCTGACAACATAGAATGGCCGAAACGGGTCAAGGCTCAGTTTGCCGGCTTGTTGGCGGCTGGGCAACTCTACGAATTTTCAAATGCCGGGCGCATTTCACTGGTTGATGGCGGGTTGTTCTCAAATCTTCCACTCGATTCATTCAAACACATGACCAATGTGCCCACGATTGCCTTGAGCCTTGTCCAATGGTCGAGCAACAAGCGGCATATTTTTCGTGCCAGTTTCAAGGGGCTTCTGGACGACGTGCTGCGACTGGCGGATTCCGTTCGGCTTCAGCGTGACCGTGAAATGGCGCGGGAACTCAAAGGTCCGCGCCTACGCGTCATCGAACTAGATGCCAGCGCATTCAACTGGCTCGATTTCTATATGAACAAACAAGACAAAGACAAATTGTTCCTGCTGGGGCTGGAACGGGCGCGTCTGTTCATTCGAGAAGAATTCAAAACGTGAGGGCAATAACATGGCAACACAAAGCTATTTGGCAGTACTCGGCAAACTGAAAGACGCCCATGTGGCTGGCGGGATTGTGCCGGACGACCTGACAACGTCCGATTTGCAAATGTGTACAGACTATCTGCGCAGCATTACTGTACCAGCAGGCTTTGAACTGTTGTTTGATGATCATTGCAAGCTGCGTGTCAGGGGCGAAGACTTGGAGGAGTCCCTTGGTCGGTTGCTGGATTGCGTTTCCGAGCCAGCAATGGCAGCGAGCGGCAGTTCCGAAGCTTTTGCCATCAATCTGGGCAACAGTTTCAAGCATGCGGAAGCAGGATCGCGCAAGCTGGCGGACCTGTTGAAGGGCAGCGCATCAAGTTCCGGTGAACGAAAATTTGTTACCGGCTCCCTCGTCGATGACGCCTCACTTGTACGTTGGCTGGCTTCGAACCTTGAGTACAAGCTGCGCGATGCGCCAACACTTGAATACAGCGGAGCGTCGCGCATTTTGTGGTGGCGTTGTTGGAACGCAGTCCTGAAAATCTGGAACAGTTTAAGCACCGGCAGGGGACCGCGTGGAGGTGTTCTGTTGAAAACCGGACTTGCCTTCCCGAAACATTCCACTTTGGACCTTAGTGCCGCATTGCGCGATTCCAGCCATCGTCTTTTCAAGCTGTCTGAGTGGCTGGGAGAGCAGCGGACAGTGTATGCGGTGAAAGCGCAGTTGAGGCCATACGCGGATGCGGTGAGTTCGCGGGCGGGACTGGCTAAGGAAATCTGGAACAAGTTTCGCGGGCTGTTGATTGGTGCGCCTGCGGGTGCCGTAGCGATCTATGCGGCTTTGGCTGCGACAGGCTTGGGTACAAATCTCAATTGGCAACTCCCTGCCACCGTCGCGCCAGTGGTATCGGTGATTGTCACTGTATTGGTCGGGCTGCCCTTTCTGGCGAAGCATGTCAGAAAAATCAAAACCGGCATCCAAAGTCATGTTTCAGGCTTGCTTGAGCCAAAGCTGCACATTGCAAATCCCCGACCTGGGGGATTTCTGCGCCGCATGTTTGCAGAAGAACTCAGCTTTGCAGCCAGCCGCAAAGTTGCAATCCAAACTCCTCCCTATCTTGGGGCGATGGACATGAACGTTCCGACAGCGGGGACTATGCGGCCTGGGCCGGCCAGCCTTCGCGGTGACGAGCGTAACGCAAGGTTTGACGAAGGCCTGTCATTTGCCCGGCGGATCCGGACGTTGGCGCAGCAGCATACATTTTGGTGGCCTTTGCTATTGAGCCTGCCATTTGCATTTGTCGTTTCAAAGGGCAACAATTTGCTGGATGGCAAAGACGAATTTGCTGGAAATCAGGTTTACCTGCTCGCTCAGATGCCGGGACGGGAAATTTGCGTAGTGGCATCCGGCGTCAAGCTTGTTGGCACGGACACTGCCTATCATCTTGCTGAAACCGGGAACACCAAAAAGGTTGCGTTCGAAGTTCCCAAGACATCCGTGATGAAAGTCGTGTTTGCAGACGATGCCGTCAAGTTGAAGGAACTTGCCGGCAGCGTAGAGGATTGCCGGACAACCAACGACACATACAAATCGCAAGTCGCCTATTCTCCGACAACCAATGTGACGCCCACAGTGCCGGTTCACGTCACTCCAATGGTTCCTGTTACAGTGACGCCGACGGTTCCGGTCTATGTCACGCCTACAGTTCCGATCACTGTTATGCCTGCGGTTCCGGTGACAGTAGCGCCTTCCGTGCCGGTGTCGATCAACACAATTGAAATTGGCGGGCAGGCAAGTTTGCCGGCCCAAGGTTTGCAGGTTCCGAATGTCACAAACATTACGGAGAACGTGATCAACATCGCGGCTGTGTCCCCTGCCGTGCACAATTTTCAGCTCATTGTGGCGGGTGTTCCTTCGATTGTTGGCACAGCAGACGAACGGTGGAAAGGCAAAGCCGCCGCGCATTTTGTCTTGCCGTTTTTCACCAAGGACGTGAAATCAGCTGACGCGAACAACCCGCTGGACGAAATGCAGGAAGCATTTGACTTTGCGCTGCGCGGTCAAGACTTGCCGGAAGGTGTGAATCTCGACAAGTATGTCAACGAGATTAGGGGTGCATGGGCGCTGTGTATTGATAATTCAAAAAAGGACGTCATGTTGCAGGTTAGTATCATGGGATTTGCAAGTGATGGTTGGAATGCCAAAATTGACGGCCAGGGAAACCCGATTGGAGAGGCAAAAATAAAGCAACTGAATCACGCGCTTGCCGAAGGCCGAAGGGCAAAAGTTGCGGAGCTTTTGGGATTTGCCAAAGACAAGTTGGAAATTGATTTTGGCAATACAGGTGCTAAACTTCAACTGTCATACAGCAGCGCGGATGTTGCTCCGTTCACTTCGGATTTCCCCACGGCATTCAAGAATTTTGAAAAGATGAAAGAGAGTCGCGACAAGTGGCTTCTCTCGCCAGCACCAAGCAACGACGGCCAGAATGGATTTGCCGAGGCACTCTTCCGCTCAGTCGTGGTTTCGCTGATTGTTGATGGCGACAAACCCTGCCCAGATTTGACACCTCCACTCGCAACTGAGGCCAGCCTCCCTCAATAGCGTGTGGGGTTTGCATTGACCTTCCAACGCAATTCATCGCTGAGAAGCCGGGGTTGTAGAACGAAGACATAGCGAAGGAATGAGTTCTTCTACCTTGCCGCGAAGCGCCGATGGGGTGTTTCGGCTTTGCGCGGTCCCGCCTTTTTCAAGAGTGGAGTTCCGCAGACACACCCCCTCCCGGCTTTGCCGAACTCCCCCACGCTTCGCAGCAGGGAGATAAAAAAGCTGATCCTGCTTGCCCCCGCCCCCAAGATCATCAATAACCCCTGTATGGGGACGTACTCGCAGGACTACACCGAATCATGGGGCGAATGGCTGGACCGGCATTCGCGCACTTATTTCATCGCACCCGCCGTCATTCTCATTCTCATCTTCGCCATCTTCCCGACTTTCTATTCCGTCGTTTTCGCGCTCTCCCGCGTCAAGTTTTCGCCCGAAGGCCTTAAGTTCCGCTTCGTCGGCCTGCAGAATTTCGCCAAGCAATTCGTCGGCAATGAGCAGGTCACATTGCTGGGCCGCCTCGAAGGCCTGAGTGCCATCGGTTGGATTTTCAGCCTCACTGTCATCGGCTTCACGTTTTGGTGGCTCTGGCGCTCTATCGGCAAAACCTCCTGGGTCGGCATGATCGGCCGCATCATCTCCGCCGCCTCTGCCATCGCCATTGCCCTCCTCCTCGGTGCCACACTTCTGTCCGGCAACGCCTGGGGCTATCTCCTCACCACCCTGTTCTACGTCATCGTCGGCTGCGCCGTGCAATTCGTCATCGGCACCGGCCTCGCCTTCCTGTGTTCGCAGCCCATTTCGGGCAAAAACTTTTTCCGCGTGCTCTTCTTCATCCCCTTGATGATAACGCCCCTTGGTGTCGGCTACGCCTTCAAGATGATCCTCGACATCACCAAGGGCCCGTTCCAACCCCTGTGGGAATGGATGGGCTGGCGCGACTGGGCCTGGTCCACCGATGCCTGGGCCGCGCGCTGGTTCGTTGTTGTTGGCGACTCATGGCAATGGATCCCCTTCATCTTCATCTGCATGCTGGCAGCACTCGAAAACGTGCCAAGGGACCACGTCGAAGCCGCACAGGTCGACGGTGCATCCAGCGTCCAGATTTTCCGCGAAATCACATGGCCGCAGATCGTGCCAGTCGCCGCCACCGTCATTCTCATCCGCATGATCGAGGCCTTCAAGATTGTCGACCTCCCCAACATCATGACGTCGGGTGGCCCCGGCATCGCAACAGAATCAATCACGCTCCATTCCATGTTTCTCTGGCGCGCCAATGACATGGGATCTTCCGCCGCCGTCGCCTACCTGCTGCTGATCCTCACCGTCATCATCTGCTCATCCTTCTTCAACTACGTCGTCCTCGGCCAATTGAGGAAAGCCAAATGAGTGCCGCCGGCTACAAGTTCGAGAAATCACAACGCTCCCTGTTCGAGCGCCTGTTCGAGCCACCTGAAATCGGCAAAATGTCGCCGGTGGCGAAAATCGTCGCCTATGCCATCCTCACATTCTGGTCGCTCTTTGTTTTGTTCCCGCTTTACTGGGTCCTGATCACCGCCTTTAAGAACGGCAAGATCGTCAACGAAGGCCCCTACTACATCCCCTTCGTCGATTTCCAACCGACACTCGAAGGCTGGCGCAACCAATTCACCGCCGATCCCTATTGCGATTTCTACGCCATCGGCCGTCAGCTCCTGCTCTACGTCTACAACGCCGCAGCCTTCATCATCTCTCCCGTCGTCACCGTCCAGCCGATGGAACCGCAGATCTGCAAAGTCTGGCTCGCCTTCACCAACTCCGTCGTTATCAACATCTTCGCCACCGCCCTCTGCATGATCGTCGGCTGCATGGCCGCCTATGCGCTGGCCCGCATTCAGTACAAGCCAAAATTCGGCAACATTTTGATGTTTGTGGCATTGTCTGTTGGCGCCATCATCGCGTCCTACTTCATCCACTGGGCCATCGCCTCCAGCGTCGCCCTCGCACTTTTCTTTCTTCTCGCCCGCGCCCTCGGCAAACACTTCAAAAACCTGCTTGGCAATGGCGACATCCTGTTCTGGATCATTTCCCAACGCATTCTGCCGCCCATTGTCGTCATCATCCCCATCTACATGATGTTCCAGGCCGTGGGTTTACTCGACACCCACCTCGCATTGATCATCGCCTATGCGGTTGCAAACCTTCCCATCGTTGTCTGGCTGATGCATGATTTCTTCGCCAGCTTGCCCATCGAATTGGAAGAATCAGCACAGCTCGATGGTGCCACCCGCTTCGGCATTTTCTGGGACATCGTTCTCCCCCTCACCCGCCCCGGCTTTGCCGCCACCACACTGCTGGTCCTCATCCTCAACTGGAATGAATATCTCCTCGCCGTGTTTCTGGCGCTGGCCAAGTCGCAAACCATGCCCTTCATGGTCGCCGCCAAAAACGCGGGCGAGCGCGGCATTCTCTGGTGGGAAATGTGCGCCATCATCCTGGTCATGATTGTCCCTGTCATCATCATGGCCATCTTCCTCCAACGTTTCATAGCCAAGGGCGTTTTGCTTGGCGCGGTCAAAGGTTAAAACATGTCCAAGCTCCCCGGCGTTCCTGTCAAATTCGACAAGGTGCAAAAATCCTTCGGCGCCGTCCGCGTGCTGGAAGAGTTTGACCTCGACGTAAAGCCCGGGGAATTCCTTGTGTTGCTGGGTGCATCTGGCTCCGGCAAAACCACGGCCTTGCGCATCCTCTCCGGCCTCGAAACCGCAACCGAGGGCCGCGTGTTGATCGGTGATCGCGATGTCACCAACATCCTGCCGAAATACCGCGACATCTCCATGGTGTTCCAGTCCTACGCCCTTTATCCGCACAAAACCGTTGGCGAAAACATCGGCTTCCCGCTGAAGGTCCGCAAAGTCCCGGCAGCCGAAATGGACGCCGCCATCAAGGAAGCCGCAGGCCAGGTGCAACTCGGTGAACTGCTGCACCGCTACCCCCGCGAACTCTCCGGCGGCCAGCGCCAACGCGTTGCGCTTGCACGCGCCATTATCCGCAGGCCTTCTGTGTTCCTGATGGACGAACCCTTGTCGAACCTTGACGCCAAACTTCGCGGCCACATGCGCGCCGAACTCAAGCACATGCAGGAAGATTTCGGCATCACCACGATCTACGTGACCCACGACCAGATCGAAGCCATGACCCTCGCCCACCGCGTCGCCATTCTTGAAAAAGGTGTTCTGCAACAACTCGCAACACCCGCCGAAATCTACAACAACCCCAACAATCTTTTCGTGGCCCAATTTATCGGTTCACCGCCCATGAACATCATACATGGCAGCCTCGAAAATGGCGGCTTCAAATCTGACGACGTCAACATCAAGGTCCCGGTGAAAGGCCAAGCCACAAAAGCCGTCCTCGGTGTCCGCCCCGAAGATTGCGCCGTCACCACAGCGGGCAAAGGCGAAATCAAAGGCGAAATCTTCACCAACGAACTCATTGGCGACCACACACTTGTGACCGTCAAAACCCGAAGCGCCATGCTCACCGTCAAGGCCGCCAAGGACTACGGCGGAAAATCCGGCGAAAACATCGGCATCTCCACAGCAAAGGGCAGCCTTTATGTGTTCAATGGTGAAGGCGGGGCCAGAATCCGCTAGACGCCCCTCTCCCGCTGCGCTGACGCGCAGCACCCTCTCCCGCAAGGGGAGAGGGTTTGGATGCAACGCCGTCTCTTCCCTCTCCCCTTGCGGGAGAGGGTGGCGAGCGCAGCGAGACGGGAGAGGGGTGAGCCGCTAAATCCGCGGCCCCGCCCGGAACTCCCAGGGCGTCACCTTTCCATCCTTGTCCGCGTCAGCAGCCAGCAATTTCGCTTTCGCGTCAGCAAAGAACTCGGCACGGGAAACGTTTGCATTCTTGTCCACATCCAGCGCCACAAACTTCGCCTTCCGCACGTCGGTCACGGCGGCCGCTTCTTCCTGCCCCCAACTGAACCAGCCCCGGCGGCCATGCGGCGGTGTGGTGAACTCAGCTTCACTCAAAGCATCATTCCGGTTCTGGTCCATGCGCGAAAATACATGGTCCGCAAGCATGGCAGCCTCTTCATCGCTGATCACACCGTCCATGTTCACATCAATCAGACGCGCACCACGGCGTCCGCCATCATGGTGTTTGCGTCCATGCTTGCGCCCCATGCCGTCACCATCGTCAGTCTGTTCAACACCGGGTGCAGGCTGATCAGCCTGCTGCGCATGTGAAACAGTCAATCCGGTTGCCAACATGGCAGCAGCAAGTGTCGTCATTTTCAAAAAGTTCTGCATCTCATTCTCCTTTTGCAGTCGAGATGCACATAAGACGGTTGAGCCCCCCCAAATCCGTCGCTGCGTTACGCATTTGTAATAAAATTCTCAGTAAAACGGGAGGTCTTCACCACGAGTCCCTCTCCCCTTCGGAGAGGGTCCGCCAAGCGGGGGAGAGGTCCCTTGGCTTCAAGCGGTGCCCTAAACCCTACTCCGGCCTGCCCACCACAACCACGATCCGCTTTTCCTTCTGCAACAACTTCCCCGCCACCCGCTTCACATCCTCAACCGTGACCGCCTCGATCCGCGCCTTGCGCCGTTCAATAAAATCCACACCCCGCCCGTCGCGCAGTGCCCCCAGCAACATGTCCGCAATCGAATCATTATCGGTCAGGCGCAACACAAATGACCCCCGGAGATAGGATTTCATCCGCGCAAGTTCATCCGCACTTGGCCCTGCCTGCATCATGACAGTCAACTCTTTGTCCAAAGCCGCCAGCGCCTGATTGGCGGTGCCCTTTGCCGTCGAAAAACCACCACTCATGTCAGCGGCATAACGCGCCGCCGAGTGACCAAAACTGATGCCATAAGTAAGCCCCGATTTTTCCCGCAAAGCCTGGTTCAGCCGCGCAAAACCAGCACCACCGCCCAACAATTCGCCCAGCACATAGGCTGCAATGCGATCAGGCGTATCCTCCAGCATGCCTGGCCCGCCAAACTGCACCACACTCTGTGGCGCGTCGTAGTCAATGATTTTTGTGACCGCACCCTGGGCAACCTCACGTTTGACCGGCAATGGCCCAACATCCTTGTCCGGCAGACCCCCAAATATCATGTCAAGCGCATCACCCAAGCTGGCCTTGTCAATATCGCCGACAACCGAAACAGAAAGCATGCGCTTTGACATTTGCCGTTCATGGGCGCGGCGCAAATCTGAGGTTGTCAACTCACCAACACTTTGCCGCGTCCCAGCACTGCGCCTGCCATAATGATGGCCCGCATAGGCAATCGCCGACCAAGTCTCATAGGCAATGGTATTTTGATCCGTTTCCGTCCGCTGCAAGCCTTGCAGGCTTTGCTGCAGCACCCGTTGAAAATCCTTCTCTTCAAAGCGCGGACTGGTCAAAGCCAGGCGCATGAGTTCGAAGGTCTTCGCACAGTTCTCCTTCAGGCAATAAACCGTGCCACTGAGAAAGTCTGCCGAAGCCCGAAGCGACAATCCTGAAGAAAGCTGCGCCAAAGCAAGTTGAAAAGCCTCGCTGTCCAGTTCGCCCGCCCCTTCACTCATCATGTCCGCCATCACAACAGCTGCACCTTCCTTGCCCGGCTCATCAAGCGAAGCACCACCGACCATGGAAAATTTCAGCGTCACAATCGGCGCATGGGATGACTGCACCAGCCAGGCCGAAACGCCCGCCTTGCTGGTGACAATCTGAATTTCAAACGCGCGCGCCGAACCGCACACCACAAAAACAGCGAGCAGCACCGCACCCGCAAAGCGAAGCATTGAATACATGTGCCCCACCATCACTTCACACTCATGTGTAAAGTCACGTGCGGCGTATCCTTGAACAGCCGCTGCGCCACTGCCAAGACATCCGCAACCGAAACTTCCGCAATCAACGCGTCACGCCGCAACAAATCCCGCATCTCTGCTCCCATCACAACACCAACACCGAGGTTGGTTCCCACACCCGCAAGATCGTCAAGACTGTAGATGAACGAAGCCCGCGCCATCTGCTTTGGCAGTTTCAAATCTTCTTCGGTCAATGCGCCATCAACCAAAGCGCGGAAAATCCCGTCAACTTCCTGCTCCAGACTTTGCAGGTCAGTTCCCTGTGACGGCGAAGCATAAACAACAAACTGCCCAAAACCATCTGCCGAACCCTGATAGCTCGCAGCTGCCCAAGTGGCGATGCCACGTCTTTGCACCAGGTCAAGATCAAGCCGACTTTGCGGACTGCCACTCAAAACCATGCTGAGCACAGAGAACGCGGCGCGCTCTTCCGGCGTTGACGTGCCAAGCGCCGGCGCCACATATTTCCGCACCATCACGGGCGAACCAAGGCGCTTGTCGTTGCGCGCCAGTCGCTGCGCGGACTTCAAAGCCGGTGCTTGCCGTTGCGGTGCCCCGACTTTCAGACCTCCATTGCTCAGAGGCGCATAATGCTTTTCAACCAACGCTCTTACTTCAACAGGATCAACATCGCCGGCAACAATCACCGTAGCGGCATCTGGCCGATAGTGTTGCCTGTAGAACGCCAATACGTCGTCCACTGTCACACTGACAATATCTTCCGGTGTGCCAATCACCGGCCGCCCATACGGGTGCGGCGCAAAAAGCAAAGCATCCAGTTCCTCCATGGCTGCCCCCATTGGCGAACTCTCTATCCGCTGCCGCCGCTCTTCCTGCACCACTTTGCGTTCAGTCTCGAAAATCGCGGCATCCAGCACCAGGTTTTGCATGCGGTCTGCATCAAGTTCCATGAACAGCGGCAACAATTCCTTGGCACCCCGTTCATAGTACAGCGTGATGTCGTGGGTGGTGAACGCGTTCTTCTCCACGCCATTGTCATCCATCAACTGGTCAAACTTGCCCGCAGGAAACTTCGTCGTGCCGCGAAACAGCAAGTGTTCAAGAAAATGCGCGAGTCCGGTTTTTCCCGGCAATTCATCCGCACCGCCCACGTCATAACCCACGGCATGCATCACCACAGGTGCCCGGCTGTCCACCAGCACAATCACCCGCAAGCCATTGGCAAGGGTGAAGTCTGTGAGGGGAAGCTTGCTTTGCCCAACTGCAAGCCCTTGCCAGAGCGGCAGGAGCAACAGCAGGCAGATTATCATCATCAAATGTTTTTTCATATCAGTAATATAGTCACCGAATGGGACATTGTCAAGGTTTTTTATCCTGCAACTAGATCAGAGACTTGCGAGCGCCTGTTCAACATCGCCAATCAGATCATTGACGTTTTCGATGCCAACCGACAGCCGAACCAGATTGTCAGGCACCGGGCTCGTCGGCCCCTCAACGGTTTTCCGGTGCTCTGCCAAACTCTCACAACCACCCAAAGACGTCGCAGGTGTGAAAACCCGGAGCTTGGTGCAAAAGCGGCGCGCGCCCGCATAATCCGTCTTGAGCAGCATACTCATCATCCCGCCATAGCCATCCACCATTTGCCGCCGCGCCACCTCATGTTGCGGATGCGACGGCAAACCCGGGTACAAAACCTTTTCCAGTTTCGGATGATTGGCAAAATGCCGCGCAACCGCCAGCCCGTTCGCCGACGCCTGCCGGTAGCGCACAAACAACGTCCGCATGCCCCGCATCAGCAACCAAGCCTCAAACGGCGCCAAAGGTGCTGACGTCTTACCCCGCAGGTTGATCAAAGCCTGCCAGCGCGCATCAACATTTTTCGTAATCAACGCACCACCCAGAATATCTGAATGCCCGTTCAAATATTTCGTCACCGAATGAAAAACCATGTCCGCTCCCAGCGTCAGCGGCAATGTCGTCACTGCCCCCGTCGCTGTCGCATCAACAGCCAAAATCGCGCCCGCATTGTGCGCAAGCTGAGCCACAGCAGCAATATCCGTCACGTCCCACATCGGGTTTGAAGGCGTCTCAATCCACACCAGATCCGTTTTCCCTGCCGTGATCGCAGCGGCAAAATCCTCCGTGCTGCATGTTGGAACAAGCGTTAACACTATCCGCCCCTGCGCCTCCAACTGCTGCAACCGCAGCCGCGCCCCGTAATACATCACCAGTGGAGCCACCACATGCCCGCCATAAGGCACTGTCTCCACCAACTGGAAAATCGCTGCCATACCCGAAGGGTAAGTCAGGCACGCTTCGCCCTGCTCCAACTTCGCCAGCAACGCCTCAGCCTGATAAACCGTCGGGCTGCCACCACGCTGATAATCATCTTTGATCAACGTCTCGTAATTTTCATCCCGCGCAAATGTTGTCGATAGATGAATCGGCGGCACCGCCGCACCCGTTGTCGCGTCAATGCGCCCCAGCGCATGCGCCGCAATCGTTTCAGGACGCACTTCTGAATTAGACATGTTGACCGCCATTGATATGAAGCTCCGCACCCGAAACATAAGACGATGCATCGGTGCACAAAAAATAGATCGCCTTCGCCACTTCTTCCGGTTGCCCCAAACGCCGCAACGGAATCTGTGGAATGATCTTTTCCGTTCCCGGCGAAAGAATCGAGGTTTCAATTTCCCCCGGCGAAATCGCATTCACCCGCACCCCGTGCGGCCCAAAATCATGCGCCATCTCCCGCGTCAGCGATGCCAAAGCCGCTTTCGATGTGGAGTAGGCCGCCCCCGCAAACGGATGCACAGTGGTGCCCGCAATCGACGTCACATTCACAACCGCCCCCTTCGCTTTTTGCAATTCATGCAAGAGCCCGCGCGCCAACATGATGGGAGCAAAGAAATTGATCTGAAACACCTGCTTCCAATCATCCTCGCTGGTTTCCAGCGAATTCATCCGCACTCCACCGTCAAGCTTCGGACTGATCGCTGCATTGTTCACCAGAGCATCAAGCCGGCCACCATGCGCCTCCAGTTTTTCACGCATCACCGCAATCGCCTTGTGGGTGTCAACAGACGAAGCGAGATCAACAACAATATGATCCTCCGGCCCTGCATCCCAAGGGCAATCCTCCGGAAACGGATGCCGCGAACAGGTGATCACCCGCCAGCCGGCGGTGGAGAACCGTTTCACAGTCGCATGCCCTATGCCACGCGATGCACCGGTGAGGATGAGAGTCTTGCGGGAGTCAGTCACGTTCGACCAGTCTTCCGGTCACAAACTTGTGCACAATCGAAGCAAGCAGCGTTTGATAGGGCAAGCCATCTTCAATCGCCCGCGTCTTCAATGCCGATACGTCGTCTTCAAGCAACCGCATCGTCACCATTTTGCGCTTCTGTGTATTTGCAGCCGCACTTGCAAGAGCCTTTTTCCGCTCTTCGAAATTGGGCACACTTTTGAATTCACCCCTGTGCAGTGACTCGATTGTTTCGCGTTCTTCTTCGTCAAAGAACGCAGGGTCATATTTTGTCTTCGCAACCATTTTCATTCCTCAGGCTGGTACTTGGATTTCATTTTTCGATCTGGATAAATCGTCTTGAGAAAAATATGCCCGTCGTTTTCAACATATGGTACGGCGCAAACAAAGCCGCCCAATGGTACAATCATGATGCGCTGGTGCGGCCGCGAAGGATGATTGATGTCGTCAATCACCTTGCCCTCTTCAATCGCAGCTGAAACAGACTCAAAAGACAGGTTGCGATTGGCTTTCAGCCATTCGTTCTTGGACTGATCCCACTTGATCTTTCCAACATCCATAACAACAAACCTAACACCAACGGTAAAAAACGTCAATACAATCGATGTACAATGTATTTACGGATACAACTTCGCCTTCGCCCATTCCCCCTCCGGCCTCTCCCGCCGGAACACCACGCGGTCATGTAATCGAAACGGCCGATCATGCCAAAACTCGATACTCAACGGCTTGATGCGGAACCCGCTCCAATGTGGCGGGCGCGGCACATCGCCGAAGCCAAAACGCGCCGTGTTGGTCGCCACCGCAGTTTCCAATTCAAATCTCGCTGTCAGTGGCCTCGATTGTTGCGAAGCCCAGGCCCCGATCCGCGAATCACGCGGGCGCGACTCGAAGTAGGAATCAGCCTCGGCCTTGCTCACCTCTTCCGTCAGCCCCCGCACCCGCACCTGCCGCCGCAAGCTTTTCCAGTGCATCACAAACGCCGCCTTGCCTGCCCCCAAAATCTCCTGCCCCTTCTGGCTCTCGAAATTGGTGTAAAACACGAACCCGCGCTCATCGAAGTCCTTCATCAACACCATCCGCACATTGGGCAGACCCGCATCATCCACCGTTGCCAGCGCCATGCCATTGGGATCATTGGGCTCGCTCTTCTTCGCGTCCTCAAACCATTCGCGGAACAGGTTGAACGGGTCATTGCGCTCGGTAAAGCCGAGGGATGCGGTGAGTGTGGCAAGATCATGAAGGCTCATGACCAGACTATACGCTGGCACGCCGCAATCGGATAGCGCCACTGCGGCACGATTTCAGGTGACCACTTTAGCCAGCGAGATACGCCTGCAAGGCGTCCAGCGTTCCTGTCCAGCCACCACACATCCCGTCATGGGCCGCACGAAAGGTTTCAGCCTCAGCATCATCAACACCAGCATAGATCCAACTGATCTTGAGCCGCGTCTGTTTTTCACCCTCTGCGATGAAGTCCATCACCGTCAACATTTCGAGCGGCCAGTTGGGTGCCATGGGATGGCGCGACAGCCCGCCTTTTGGATCAGAGAAGCTCTGGCGGTAGACCAATTTGCTGTGCGGGTTGATCTCCTTGAAGGTGACGAGGCCCCACATCTCGCTCCCCTGCCCTGATGCCAAGCCATAATGATAGGTGCCACCGGGCTTCAGGTCCTGCTCCGCCTTGATCACCGACATGCCTGGCGGTGCAAACCATTGCGCCTTTTCCTTCACATCCGTGCAGGCCCGAAACAACCTTTCTTGTGCAACAGGAAACACCCGCTCAATCACAAACAGGTTTTTCTCGTCGGCCATGGGAGCAACGTAAACCGCAAGACGATCCAGGTTTTGCTTGCCACCCTCTGTGGCAAATCCGCCAATCGCATCACGCGCTGCAATCGTGGTTTCGGCCATGCGCAGCTCAACACGGGTTTTGCCGCCCTCTTCCGTCAATTCCAGTTCGCCAACAAACCTGTGGTCAAATTCACCCTCGCCACCATTGTCATGGTCGTAACGCAACAGCCGTGGCGGATCGATTGTGCGGAACACAAAGCGGTTGGGCCAATCCTTGCCATCCGGGCCGTGCATGGTGAAACGAGCTTCCTTGCCAACGCGCAAATCAAACGACGTGTAGCTGTTGGTGAAGCCATCCGGTCCCCAAAAATGCTTCAGGTGTTCAGGCGAGGTCAGAACCTTCCACACCAGTTCACGCGAAGCCGCTATCAGCCGGGTGGTGATGATGAGCGGTTTGTCCTTGGGAAGGAACGATTGGGACAACAACGACATGTTTCACTCCTCGACGGTTTTCAAATATGCTTCCAGACGGTCCAGGCGGTCAATCCACTGATCGCGATAGGCTGCCATCCAGTCGTCAACGTCTTTCAGCCCTTGGGGCGAAAGACGGCACGGCCTGTGTTGCGCGTTCCGTCCCCGTGTAATCAGCCCCGCCTTTTCCATCACCTTGATGTGCCGGCTGATGGCGGGAAGGCTCATGGCAAAGGGTTCGGCCAATGCATTTACCGTTGCCTCCCCAAGCCGCAAACGCGCCAGCATGGCGCGGCGTGTCGGGTCCGCCAGCGCTTGCAGTTTGAGGCTGAGTGGATCGGCGGTCATGCGCCTCAGGTTTCGACGTGGCGCTTGAAGCTGTTGAGGATGGCCTGCCACCCCTCTTTTTGCATCTCCACCGGGTTCTCGGATTCCGCCTCGAAGATCACGCGGACATCAACGCCATCCTTGCTGTCGCTGAATGTCACTTCCGCCGTCCGGTCGCCGAAGGCGTAACCGATCAGTTTGTTCGGAACGACTTTGGTATAGGTGCCCGCAAAGTCAAAACCGAAGCTGCCGTCCTTGGCTTCCATGCGGGACGAGAAAGCCCCACCCTCACGCAGGTCGACGGTGGCCGCCGTGGTGTGCCAGTCGTCGGACGCCGCGTTCCATTTCATGATGTCCGCAGGTGTGGTGTAGGCCTGCCAGACCTTGGCGATGGGGGCAGCAATGGTGGTCACAACCGTGATCATCTGGCCTCTTGTCATTTGATGCTCCAAATACTTAACGCTTCAGTTATTTAACTAACATATTAAATACAAACTTCCCCACAGCCTGTCAAGCCGCCCACCCTATTATTCCGAAAAAATCTGTGCGATGACGCGCAAAACCGCATCTCTCCCACAGCAGTTCGAGCGGTACATCGGAGCAAACATGAGCGAAAACAAAGGTTTGATGGCAGGCAAAAAAGGCCTGATCATGGGTGTGGCCAACAACCGTTCCATCGCCTGGGGCATCGCCAAAGCCTGCGCCGACCAGGGCGCCGAACTCGCCTTCAGCTATCAGGGCGAGCAATTGAAAAAGCGCGTTGACCCGCTGGCTGCCGAAGTCGGATCCACGATGGTGGTGGAATGCGATGTTTCGAATATGGGCTCCGTTGATGCCACCTTTGCCGAGATCAAGGAAAAATGGGGTAAACTCGATTTTCTGGTCCACGCCATCGCATTTTCCGACAAGGACGAATTGCAAGGCCGTTACGTTGACACGACGGAAGCAAACTTCAACAAGACCATGAACATCTCTGTCTACAGCTTCACCGCCGTGGCCCAGCGCGCTGAAAAACTGATGACTGACGGTGGCTCCATGCTGACGCTCACCTATTACGGTGCTGAAAAATGGATGCCCCACTACAACGTCATGGGCGTTGCCAAAGCCGCACTTGAATGTTCTGTCCGCTACATGGCCGCTGACCTTGGCGTCAAAAACATCCGCGTCAACGCCATCTCCGCCGGCCCGATCAAAACCCTTGCCTCATCAGGTGTGGGTGACTTCCGCTACATTCTGAAATGGAACGAATACAACTCCCCGCTCCGCCGCGTGGTCACCATCGAAGAAGTGGGCGATGCCGGCATGTATTTCCTGTCCGACCTCTCACGCGGCGTCACCGGTGAAATCCATCACGTTGATTCAGGCTATCACATCGTCGGCATGAAAGTGCCAACCGCACCCGACATGACCCTCAGCAAAGATGGAGAATGAGTGCCGTCGACTACCAAATTTACGGATAATCTTGAAAAGAAAAAGGTACCCGTTAAGGTACCTTTTTCAGATTGGTAAGCCAAGGATTCGTCCGCCCGAAGGCAACTGCCAATCAAATCTTGGCCTTTCACCTATCAATGTGGCAGCGGGAAACGGAAAAGTCAATGGCCTATAGTCTTGCAGAAATAAATAGATTACATGCAATGCTATCGGTTGAGCGCCTCAAACCATTGGTTGACCTCACAAAATCAGCAGAGGCTGCCATTGAATTGCACCAAGAATCGCTGCGCGTAGGCGCAAGCTCGATGGCCATCATTGCGACACTTGAAATTGCCTTGAGAAACAGCGTTTGCGACAATTTGGAGAACTTCTTTGGAGTTCCAAATTGGCTGCTTCAGCCACCGATAACTTTGCAGTGGAGAAAGCCTGAACTGAACAACCTCAAGAAAGCACTCGATAGTGCAAAGCGCGCAGAATATTCAAAACTTGCGCAGTCTGGAAAAAACGCCTTGGATGCCATTGCGTACCCGAACGGCAGGCCGCTGGGCAAAAGCCATCTCGACCGTTCAAAAGATCGTCGGAAGCAGATCAATGTATCGAACGGCAAGGTGGTAGCGGAACTCACACTGTTTTTCTGGAAGCGACTTTTTGGACCTGAATATGAACACTCGCTTTGGAAGACGACGCTCAAAAGAACCTTTCCAAATAAAGGAATTTCGCGGGCCGCAGTCGCTGTCGAACTCGAGTACATATACCAGTCTCGCAACCGGCTGGCCCACCATGAAGCTGTGTTGCGGGGTCGTTTCTCGAAAACTTGCGAAGCAATTGAGTTCGTCACTCAAAACCTCGCCGAGAATTCTCGCAACTATCAGTCTCCATTATTTCTGCTGATTCAACCGGACTTGCAGAATGCCCGTTCGTTGTCTGAAACACTTCACTCAAAATTTGATCGCTTTAAACAACAATGAAAAACACAATTCCAGTCATCTTCGTTCGCCACGGCGAGACGGATTGGAACGCCCAAGGCCTGATCCAGGGATCGATGGACACGGACCTCAACGAAAAGGGACGCGAGCAAGCCCGCAGCGTTGCAGCCCTCCTCGCAGCACAAGATATTCCGTGGACGGACTATCACATCATTGTCAGCCCACAGAAGCGCGCCCAACAAACCGCCGAATACATACTCAACGCTTTGAACCGCGGCGCAACAGCCAACGACGAAAGAGTGCGCGAGTTGGGTTTCGGCATCTGGGAGGGCAAACCCTTTTGGGAACTCAAGGCCTCTCCTGTCTACCCCGCCGACCACGAGGGCCGCTTCTTCTGGAGGCCGGAAGGCGGCGAAAGCTACGAAGACGGCGTGGCACGTGTGAACCAGTGGCGGAGCACTCTCACCTGCCCCACCCTCGTCATCTCTCACGGTGCAGTCGGTCGCTGCCTGATGGGAGCCGTCGCCAATCTTGGCCCCCGCGAACTTGTCAATTTACCAACACCGCAAGGAGCTTACTGCAGCTTGTCCAACGGGCAAATCCAATGGTGCGATGCCAATCGCGGCGGCTCTGTCTTGCGGAATAACCGTGACACCCCTGGACTGCACCCCCTAAGTGAGACACGGTAATTTTGGTGACAGAGGGTTCACAAGAGCATCCATGTCCGACAAACTGCAAAAATAACGGTGACACTACACTTTATTTCAACGATGATTTAACGGAGTGTCACCGAAATCTTAAATGGAGTGTCACCGAAATCTATTTAATGGAGTGTCACCGAAATATAAACCATACCCCGAAGAACACTAGCAGGCTGCTGAAAAACCCACAGGTTCCGTCTTGATTTTGGTTTTTGTATTTTGTTCATGGGGGATTGTTGGCTTTGGCTGCATTCTGTGCAGGTGTTTTGCCCTCGCCTTTGTCGTCTTCGCGTCGCTCATGCGGCT
>JANPCE010000078.1:0-11661 GCA_031430795.1 Hyphomicrobiales bacterium | reverse complement strand
GCAACAATCCGGTCCAGAAACCAATCCGCCCGACCCGAAACCCGGATATCACTGAAAACCGCCATCACTGCCTCCTCCTGAAAAAAGGCCAGTGAATCACATTCGCTCACAAAACAGAATCACTTCCGTGCATGCCGTAGCCCCGGAGGGGAGGGACCCGTGGTGCGAGCGCCCTGAACAGTAAAATGGGAAATCGCCGCAAGAGGTCCCTCCCCTCTGGGGAGGGTCCGGCGAAGCCGGGGGAGAGGTCCCTCGGTTGCAAGCGATGGCCCTGCTGCATTTGACACCACAAATGAAGTGAGTGCATGACCCCCACGAAAGCCGGGATGACGGTTCAGGGTGTGATTGAGCTCCATAGCCACAACCGCAAACTCATCAATGTCAGCCGCCAACACCGAAGCCGCGCCTGCTTTCATTGCGGCCAACCCCACAAGCCCTGACCCAGATGCCAGATCAATCACCCGCCTGTTTTTCACGCACATCGGATTGTCCAACACATAACGCGCCAACGCCTGGCCCCCTGCCCAGGCAAAAGCCCAGAACGGTGGTGGCAATCCGAGTTCACCCAATTGCTCCTCGGTCTTCTCCCACAAAGGCACAGCCTCATGCGCCAAATGCAGTTTGATTTCCGGCACCAGGGGCGGGACAAGAATTTCGGTGTTGGCGCGAATAAAATCTGCGCGGGCTTCGAATGATTTCACGAAAGACGTGGTGGCAGTTTGAGGCCGCCCATGTCGCAGACGGTTTTCCATTCGTCATCTGTCACGGGTTGCACCGAAAGGCGCGAATTGTTGATCAACACCATTTTGGCCAGCGCCTTCACGGGCTTCACATCATCAATTGAAATGGGCTTTGGCATATCCACCAGCGCCTTCACATCAACGCACTCCCAACGCGGATCATCAATTGATGAATCGGGATGCACCAGCTTGATAACCTCGCAGATGCCCACAATGTTTTTTCCGGTGTTGGAGTGATAGTAGAATCCCTTGTCGCCGATTTTCATGGAACGCATGTTGTTGCGGGCCTGGTAATTTCGCACCCCTGTCCACTCTTCTCCCACCGCTCCTTTGGCCTTGAGCATCTCGAATGAAAAAACTTCCGGCTCGGATTTGAAAAGCCAATAGGCCATTATGCGGCCTCCGGGTTCTTCAGGGCCCAGCGCCAGCCGCGGATGTCAACGGATTGAAACAACCCAGCCTTGGCATAAGGGTCCGCAGCCGCGATTGCTTCTGCGCCTGCCCGGTCCGGCGCTTCGATCACGGCCATGGTGCCGATCATGCCACCGTCATCATCGAGAATTGGTCCGGCGAATTTGGCTTTACCGCCGAGGCTGTTCAGATAAGCGATGTGGGCGGGCCGCGTGGCGACGCGCAATTCAAGGCTGTTGGGTTTGTCGGTGCAGTTCAAGACGAAGAGCATGCGGTTTCTCCTATCGAAATTCAGTGTCAGCGGGCCTGGACAACAATGATGATATCATATCGTCAGGACTCGCCTGGTTTTCAACAATGGCGTTGACGGCTTGCGTGATCGGCATGGTGATGGTGTGACGTATCGCCAATTGCAACGCGGCATGGGCCGAATACACGCCTTCCACCACACCATGTGAATCTGCAAGGGCTTGTGCAACAGTCTTGCCTTCACCCAGTTTTTTGCCAAAGGAATAATTGCGCGATTGCGGGCTGGAGCAGGTCAGCATCAAATCGCCCAGCCCGGACAGGCCCATGAGTGTCTCTGGCCTCGCACCCATGCTTTTGCCCAGACGCATGAGTTCGGAAAATCCACGGGTGATCGACGCCGCACGCGCACTGGCACCGAAATTCTTTCCGTCCGAGATGCCGGCGGCGATGGCCAGGACATTCTTCAGCGAACCGCCGATGCAAACGCCGAGAGGATCATCGGAAGCGTAGATGCGGAAATGCGGCTGGCTCAAGGCCTTGGCCCACTCCCTGGCCACCGCAAGATTGGTGGACGCCAATGTTACTGCCGTAGGCAGTTTACGTTCGACATCCTCCGCAAAGCTGGGGCCGGACAGAATGAGGCAATGGTGCTTGTCGCTGACGGTACGGCCCACTTCATGCATGAATCGCTGGCTGCTGCGGTCTATGCCCTTTGCTGTGATGATGAGGGATTGCGCTGGGTCAATGCCGAGACCGGGCAATACAGTGGCGATGGCTTGCGCTGGCAGGGCCACAATAATGCAGTCCGCTTTGCCGATGATTTTCGCATCTGGCACCTTGCGCGACCACACTGCAACGTCATGGCCACAATCGCGCGCCAATCCCGCCAGCGCAGTGCCCCATGCACCGTCGCCCAAAACCGCGATCCGCTTCATGCCTTGGCCCCCAGCCTGCCCGAACCATAGGCCGGTGCAGAAACCGTATCGAGCGGCCAGCGCGGGCGCACTGGTGCATCAGGCAAATCTTGCAAGCCCAAAGCCAAACGCTCCGCCGCAGCCCATGCAATCATGGCCGCATTGTCTGTGCAAAGGTTGAAGGGTGGCACGGATAAATCAAAACCGAGAATGGTCGTTTCACGCCCCAACATGGTGCGGATGGTCTTGTTGGCAGCGACTCCACCGGCCACCACCAAAGTTGGCGACGGTGTTTCTGGACAAAGCTCACGAAACACAACGCAAGCCCGGCGCAAACGGTCCGCCATGGTTTCGGCAATCGCAAATTGGAAGGATGCGCAAAGGTCTGCCTTATCCTGCTCAGAAATGTCTTTCAATTTCTGCGCCGTTTCCCGCACAGCGGTCTTGAGGCCGGAGAACGAAAAATCGCATCCTTCCCTGCCCTTCAAGGGCCGGGGCAAATCAAAGCGGCGCGCATTGCCGATGGCCGCATACTCTTCCACCAACGGCCCGCCGGGATAGCCGAGGCCCAGCAGTTTTGCAGTTTTGTCAAATGCCTCGCCCAGCGCGTCATCGATTGTCGTGCCCAAGCGTTTGTAGTCTCCCACACCCCGCACCAACTGGAATTGCGTGTGCCCACCTGAAATCAACAAAAGCAGATAGGGAAACCGCACCTCGCCTAAAAGGCGTGGCGTCAGCGCATGGCCTTCCAGATGGTTGATCGCCAGAAACGCAACACCCCGTGCCAGGGCCATGGCCTTGGCCATGGTGAGGCCAATGATCAGGCCGCCGGATAATCCGGGGCCAGCGGTTGCCGAAATTGCATCCAACCCATCAAAACCAACACTTGCATCCGCAAGCGCCGTTTGGACAATTCTTTCCATGTGCGTGATATGCGCACGCGCTGCAACTTCCGGCACCACGCCGCCATAAGGCGCGTGGTCTTTCACCTGGCTCAACACGACATTGGAGAGAATTTCCCCGCGCCCATCCGCATGGCGGCGAACTACAGCCGCAGCGGTTTCGTCGCAGGAGGTTTCAAGGCCCAGTATCGTGGTTGATTGCGGCACGGAATTTGCTTTGTAAACAGTTTGCACCGCTGTAGCACCCGCAGATGAAGACACGCAAATGCTGACATGAGACTGATCATCACCAGGCCAAAGGCCGATGCGGAAGCGCTGGCACCCAGACTTGAAGCCTTGGGCCACAAAGTCTTGCTGTGTCCGTTGATCGACATCAGACACCGCAGCGGCCTGGCCTTGCCAAACGTCAAACTGCAAGCTGTATGCGCGTCCAGTGCCAATGGCCTGAGTGCGGCACTTGAGTGGTCCCGCCTCACATCGCTGCCATTTTATGCTGTCGGTCCGCAATCCGCTGAAGCTGCGCGGAAACGCGGGTTCCGTCATGTCAACGTTGCCGCAAGCGGAAACCTGAATGGCCTCGCCGCAATGATCGCCTCCCGGATGCCGCCCCAACGGGGGGCATTGCTCTATCTTTCTGGTAATGAAGTGTCCGGCGATCTCGCAGCCCTGCTGCATCCCCACAGCATCGCGGTTGAACGCCTTGTGGTCTATGACGCAGTGTCGCTTGAACCCGCAAATCTTGTTGCGTCAGTTGCCTTGGCGGACGGTGTGTTGCTGTATTCCCCACGCGCCGCGCGATTGTGGGCAAAGGCCACCGGGGGAATTGACGTGGGTGCAATCCGGCATTTTTGCCTGTCCCCCAATGTGGCGGCGCAGTTGCCACAATCTCTTACCATATCAGTCTCCCAAACACCCGATGAGAGCGGCATGATGGCGCTGCTTGATTGAAAGGGCGAAGCAGAATAGGCAGGCTTCATGACCACTGAAAAAGACATGAACGAACCCGAAGCGAAAATCATAGACCTTGACCCCGATCAAGTGATTGATGTCGACGCGCCGCCCCAGACACAAAAGGCTTCTCCCAAGCGTCAACGGCGCGGCATGGCATTGCCGCTCCTCGGGCTTGGCGCCGTCTTGCTGGGTGCGCTTGGCGGTGGCTGGCTTTATCGTGATGTGCTCGCCACATATTTGCCAAGCGATGAAATGGCCCGCGTCATTGCCAAGGCTGATGCTTTGGAATCTGGCAACGCGGGCTTGCGCGAGCAGATCGCAAACATCGACAAGCTCACGGGCCAGTTCAAGACCGACATTGATGCCCTGGAGACAACGCTTAACACGACCCAATCCGATGCAAAGTCTGCCGGCGACGTTGCCCGCGGGCTCAGCGGACGTGTCGATGATACCGACAAGGCACTCAGTGATCTCAGGGCAGCGCAAGTGGCGTTGAAAGCCGCGGTTGCAAATTTGCAAGGCGCAACCCCCACGGTGTCCGGCACGCCGCAGGCACCGCTTGACCTTTCCGCCATCACCCTTCGCCTCGATGCCCTGGAAAAGGATGTGGCCAGCCTGAAATCAAATCCCGCCACAGGAGGTGCGGACGCGGCAGCCCTGAGTCAGGCGCTTTCCGATCTCAAAGCCAAATTTGCGTCGGGCGCGCCCTTTGCTGATGAACTGTCGCGGGTCCAGCGCATGGCTCCCGCAGCACCCGGTCTTGACGATCTCTCCCGCCACGCCGCCACTGGTTTGGCGAATGTGCCAGCACTTGCCGCATCCCTCAAGTCCATCGCAGCAGAGTTGAAGCCTTCCACTGAATCAACTGCCGCAGCAGAAGATGACAGCTGGATGGGTTGGGCCACGGGCATGTTGAACGACATCGTGACCATCCGCAATGCGGGCGACGCGGACTGGGTCAAAACAGCGGATGCCGCCGCCGCATTTGCAGAAAGCGGCGATCTTTCGCAAGCCATTTCCCATGTCGCAGAAGCCGAGGGGGCCAAACCACCCGCCTTGCAGCAATGGCTGGAAAAAGCCCAGGCGCGTGTGGCACTTGAAAGCACAATGTCCGGCGTTGAAGCCGCCGTGCTGCGCATGCTGGCGGCCAAAGGCTGATGGCTGAAGCGGGGGCTTGCTCATCATGATGAAACTGTTGTGGCGCTTTGGCTGGCTGGTGGTGTTGGCCCTTGGATTTGCGTGGCTGGCGGACCGGCCGGGCACATTGACCATGCGCTGGATGGGCCGCGAGATCGAGACGTCGGTTGTGGTTGCTGCGGCCCTGGCCTTGCTGTTGTTTGCCGCACTGCTATTTTCGTGGTCGATGCTGCGTCAAATCTGGCGCAGCCCCACAGCGGCGCGTGAGTTCTGGCGCTTTCGCAAACACCGCAAAGGCTATGAGGCGCTCTCAAAAGGCATGATTGCTGCTGGTGCTGGTGATGCACACATCGCGTCTCGCAACGCTGCCATCGCGGGCAATGCTCTTTCCGATGAGCCGCTGGTCAATGTGTTGGTGGCGCAGGCCGCCCAGTTGAAGGGAGATCGTGAAGGTGTCAGACGCGCCTTTGCGGAAATGGCGAAATCGCCGGAGACAGAATTGCTCGGCTTGCGCGGGCTTTTTGGTGAGGCGCGGGCATCAGGTGATCTTGTCGAAGCCTTGCGCATTGCAGAAAAGGCCATGGCGCTCAATCCGCGCCTGCCTTGGGCGTCAACGGCCGTGTTGCAGGTACAAACGGCGCGGCGGTCATGGGACGGTGCGGCCAAAACGCTTGAACAACAGGGCCGCTCTGGCACGCTTGATAAAAAGCAGGTGCTGCGCAGACGCGCCCAGATGCTGGCCGCTGCCGCACTCGAGGCCGAAGAAAATGACAAACCTCGTGCCCTCAGACTTGCCTACGAGGCGATTGATCTCGACGCCGGACTTGTTCCCGCACTCGCCGTTGCAGCCCGCAGTTTGATGGCCGAAGGCAGCGGGCGAAAAGCCCAGAAGCTTTTGCGCAAAGGTTGGGTGTCTTCGCCTCATCCCGAACTTTCCGACCTCATGGGACGCATCGATCCGGCTGAGGATGCCGAAGCCCGCTTTGAACGGCTGCGTGATGGTGTTGGAAAGCCACAAGACCACATTGAGAATGCAGTTGCCGTTGCACGGGCCGCCATCTCCGCTCGTCGAGTCGACGTCGCGCGTGAAGCTTTGTCGCCTTACATCGAAGCCCAGCCCCAGGCCCGCATTTGCGCATTGATGTCCCAGGTCGAAGACGCATCGGACGACAAGGGCCGCGCCCGCGAATGGCTGGCCCGCGCCATTTCCGCCACGCGTGACCCGGTCTGGGTTTCAGACGGGGTTGCCAGCACACGCTGGATGCCCGTCTCGCCAGTGACAGGTGACATCGTTCCCTGCGAATGGAAAGCGCCCTATGACATGGCACCCGGCGAATTCGCATTGCTGGACAGCAACGTGGCCATTGCGTCAGCCTCTGCCGCTGTGCCTTCACCACACGCCAAACCCAAAACTGTGGGTGCAGCGCCAAAACCCCTCGTTCCCGATGATCCAGGCGTGTCTGACGGCGAAGATTGAACCCGCCAATTGGCGGTTGAAACAAAACCAAAAACCGTCTAACCCGCTCAACTCTGTGGAAGCCGCTTTAGCTCAGTTGGTAGAGCACCGCATTCGTAATGCGGGGGTCAGGTGTTCGAGTCACCTAAGCGGCACCACTTCCCAAGCCAAACACGATAATCGCGCCTGTCGCCTAGTCGGCATTTTGGATTGTTCGGACCTCTTTGATTAAGCGTCTGAACTCGCAGTCGTCGCTAGCACCTTTCCAAAAATTGACAAAGCGACAGACGATTTGAAGATTGCCCGGCTCGTAGTGTGCAGAGCTGTCGATGCGGTCCAGAGAGCAGAAAAACTGCTCGTCTCCCCCGCGCTCATCATAATCGAGCGGTAGGTCCGTCAGCGCGCACCTTTGTTCTTGGCGCTCCAAGAGATCAAGAATATGTCGCTCTAAGCTTGCTTGGTCGTTGAACAAGAATTTCTTGTCTTTGAGCGTCCTGATGACCTCTTGTCCATTGGCTGTTGTCACGGTCTTGAGCACGGTAAGTGCCATACGCTCAGCAGCTTCCCGGTAGGCAGCAATTTGCTTTTCGCCATAGCTGGTGACAGGATTATGTTGCGTCTTTGCGATGTCGTTTTTGCGTCGCCATAGGGGTCTTGAGTGCCATTCGGACAGGTCAGTTCCATCAATGAGCGCGGTGGCATACCCGGCATAGTCTTCGCTCAGTTCCTGAAGGGTTGCTTCCGTCGACAGGAAGTCTTTCGCTTTTGGATGGAGCGAGCGCCAGAACAGTTCCTGGCCGGTACGGCTACGGTCAGACCATTCAGCGCAAGGCTTATGGCAAACAATGACGTCGCGTTTGAATCCGACAGGTTCTGTCTTGCCTTCGAAAGTTGGCCGTTCCGAATTTGAAATGGTCCACCAGACTTTTTCACCATCCCTATGAATCCATATGTCGCCTGAGGTGTCAGACACGGTGGTCATAAGGTTGTACCAGCGCGCTGCGACCGCACGCGTCGGCGTCAGACCCGCTGCGGTCTTTCCGCGCATTCGTGTGGTTATGTAGGTTTCTCGGTCCTCGGCTTCCCAAAGCTTCTGGGCGTTGACCTCATTCATCGACGCTACTGTTCCGCGCCGCCTGCACTCCGGCCACTCGTAATTCTCACGACCGAAATTGGCGATGTAAACTCGCAATGTTCGATATTCTCCCATGGCATCGCAAAGCAGTTCTTCACCGTGAACGTGTTGGAATACAACGCGGTGTCTATGCATTCCCCTGCGCTGCTCTGCGTGAGTACAAGCTATCCGGTTTGGTTTGAGATGAATAGCCCCTAGTTTGTTAGACACGTTTCGAACTGAGGCACCCAAGACAAACTACCCCTTGTTCGCCTGTAAGATGGTCAGATAATTGCGATACCCAAAAACGCGACCACGACGCTTGCCCGTCACTTCTTCGACGATTCCGAGTTTGAGCAACTGTGCGAATGCGCCGTTCACTGTGGGCATTGTTAAGCCAGTCGTCTCTACCATTTTGGCAGCGGTTGCGAAGGGACTTGTTTTTAAAGTTTCATAGACTTGAAGGGTGGAGCCTGTGCGTTCGCCAGCATTGGCTATTCGTTCGCGGTCTTTTGCAAAAAGAGTTGCAATCCTGGTGGCGGAGTCGAAGGCTTCGGTGGCGGTTTCTGTGACACCCGTGAGGAAGAATTCAAGCCACGCTTCCCATGCGCCGCGCTCGCGCACCTCCTGAAGCAGGCGGTAGTAGTCTGCGCGATGGCTCTTGAAATAGAGACTGAGGTAAAGCAACGGCTCATGCATGACACCATTGGCACACAGAAAAATTGTAATCAGCAAACGACCGAGACGGCCATTGCCATCGAGGAATGGATGAATGGATTCGAATTGCACATGCAACAAGCCAGCTTTGATCAGCTGTGGAATTTCCGGCGTTTCGGAGTGAATGAACTTCTCGAACTGATCAAGAGTTTGCGTCAACAGATGGGGCGGTGGAGGTACATAAACAGCATTGCCGGGACGGGTTCCGCCGATCCAGTTTTGCGTGGTGCGGAATTCGCCCGGAGCCATGCCCGCTCCCCTGCCGCTATCCAGCAGCATGGCATGCATTTCCCTTAGCAAGCGCAATGACAGGGGCAATGTCTTCATGCGCTCCAAACCATGCATCATGGCGTTCACATAGTTAGAGACTTCTCTGATATCGTCGATTGGAGCACCCGCGCCAGCGTCGGACTCAAAGCGCAGCAGATCATTCAGCGTCGATTGTGTCCCTTCGATCTGCGAAGAAAGAACCGCCTCTATGCGAACATACATGTAGAGGAACAGCTCTTTGTTGGGCAGCAGCAAAGGAACAGCATCCAGCCTGCCCAACGCCCTGTCTGCGGCGCTCAGCTGTTCCAACATTCCCGTCAGCAGTATTGGTGGATTGGGCGGCAGCGGTGCTGGGACGTAGGCTCGAACCTTTTCCCCGGCCACGGCAGTTTCGTGGAATGTCCCCAGCCTGCCCTTCATGACGAATCCCCAAGTTAAGTTCTGCTTAAATAGCGCGCTTCGCTAATAAAGAAAATAGCCAATTTCTTTATTATTGGATCGAAGTTTCGTGTCAGCAGAGCAATTCAAACAGTTCCGGTTTCGTCAGAATCGATTTCACATTCTTACCTCGTCATCCCCGCGAACGCGGGAAACCAGACTTTCAATACACTCGCTTTTGGAAAGTCTGGTTTCCCGCGTTCGCGGGAATGACGGATATTCAGGGTTACATTCAAACTAACCCGGAACCGCTATAGGCGAAACTAACTTGCTTCTGGTTCGAGGCGTTTGGTTTTTTTGGTGAGGAATGCTTCCAGTCTGTCCCGGATATCAGGATTGGTCTGCACCGCCATGGCGAGCAGGCTTTCTGTGAACAGCCCGTCTGTGGTGGACATGTCATTGATGCGGGCGATGCCGGTGACGATGGCGAAGTTGGTGGTGGGTGGGTGGGTTGCCACTTGGGCAGCCAGCGCCCTGGCTTTAGCCAGCGCTTCGCCAGCACCTGCAACCTCATGGCAGAGGCCGAGGTCAAGGCCGCGCTTTGCATCATACGTCCGGGCCGACAACATCATGTCAACCGTGCGTGCGGGTGTAATAATGCGGGCGACGCGCACAGTGGCTCCACCGCCCGTGAAGATGCCACGTTGCCCTTCAGGCAGTGCAAAGAATGTTGAAGGATCGGCGATGCGCACGTGGGTCGCTGCCGCCAATTCCAATCCACCGCCCACCACTGCTCCTTGCAATGCCGCGATGACAGGAATGCCGCTGAACTGGATCACATCAAAGGTGCGGTGCCAGCTCTGCGACAAGGCCAGAAACTCAAGGGGTGTGCGATCTTTTTCATAGTGCTCGCGCAAATCCAGCCCGGCGCAAAAATGCGAACCCTTGGCGGCCAGAACGAAGCAGCGCGTTCCCGCTGGTGGCTTGCGGAACACTTCGTCAATTTCCACCAGCATGTCTTCATTGATGGCGTTGCGCACATTCTCGCGCGCCAGCGTCACGGTGGTGACGGCACCTTCGGTTTCAACCGTGATGTATTTGTGTGTCATTGCCAAACTGCCTTCGCGTATCTGCTTGTTTCACAGAAATGGCAATGCCACAAGTTTCGCAGCAACGGGGCGAGCAGCGCGCTGAACGGTCACGGTTTCGCCAATTGCAACAGAGGCGGAAATCAGCGCAAACCCGATATTGGCTTTCATACGCGGCGACCAGACACAATTCGTCATCTTGCCGACAGTGCTGCCCTTGTGTGAAATTTCTTCAAGCCTGAAGCCCATGGGCGCTGGCGTGTCACCTTCCAGCACCACACCGAGCTGGTGCCGCTGGACGCCTTGCGCTTTGATGCGGCGCAACGCCTGTATGCCGATCACATCATCCCCCACATCAAGGTCAACATATTTGCCCAACCGCACTTCAAATGGATTTGTGTCATCATCTGTATCACCCCCGACTGACACCAGCCCGCTTTCCACGCGTTCCGGTGTTGCGGGTGCTCCGGGGCCAATGTCCCAGGGCTTTCCTGCTTCCTTGAAAATATTCCAAAGCCGGGTGCCCTTGCTGCCATCCTTCAGATAGATTTCAAAGCCGCCTTGCTTGGACCAGCCTGAGCGTTGCACTGCAACCGGGATGCCATCAATCTCTGTGTCCTTGAACCAGAAATATTTCAGTGAGCGCACCCAATCTCCCGCCACATGGGCCACCACATCTTCAGCCTTCGGCCCTTGCAAGGCCATGGGTGACACATCGGGTTCGCTGATTTCAACATTCAATCCACGTTCAGCCGCAATGGCACCGGCCCAGAACCAGATGTCGCTGTCTGCGATTGACAGCCAATAAAGATCATCGGCGTGCTTCAACAGAATCGGATCATTGATGATTGTGCCACGATGATTGCACAGCGGCACATATTTACCCTGCCCGATTTTGCAGGTTGAAAGGTCACGGGGGCTGAGAATCTGGGCGAGTTTACCTGCATCCGGCCCCTTCAACTGGACCTGCCGCTCAACGCCAACATCCCATTGCGAAACACCATTGATCAGCCGCCAGTATTCAGCCTCGGGATGGCCGAAAGACGTGGGCATGATCATGCGGTTGTAGACATTCGCCGCCACCATGCCTTCGGCGACCGCCGCTTCGAAAAAAGGCGAAGGGCGCACTCGGGCAGTTGGGGAAAAAGCAAACATGGAAAACCTCACGTTATGGAAGGCCACGCTTGTACCATGTGAGGCTGGAAAGTCCGCCCCTGAAATCCGCAAAGTCAATGACGAAGTCGATGAGGCCTAGAAATGCGTCAGACATGGGCGACGGAAAAGGTTGGTGAGCGTTTTGCGACGCAGTTTTGTTTGCAGCCAAGGGACCTCTC
>JANPCE010000077.1:0-48172 GCA_031430795.1 Hyphomicrobiales bacterium | reverse complement strand
GTGGTGCGAGCGCCCTGAACAGTATAACGGGAAGTCGCTGCAATAGGTCCCTCTCCCCTTCGGAGAGGGTCCGCGAAGCGGGGGACAGGTCCCTTGGCTCCAAGCGATGGCCTTGAATCTCACAAAACGAGGCGATTGTCTTTTTGTCCCACTTGCTGCTAGGCTGTTCAGATGGAAAAACCTCGGGGCAAGTGTTGAACGTCGCACCAAAGTCTGAATCTGCGTCTCGTCTCGCCGTCGTTGTCGACGACCTGCACAAGAGTTTTGGCGCATTGCAAGTGCTGAAAGGTGTTTCCCTGCAAGCCCGCCAAGGCGACGTGGTCTCCATGATCGGAGCATCCGGCTCCGGCAAAAGCACGTTCCTGCGCTGCATCAACTTTCTGGAAATGCCCACCAAGGGCCGTATCACCGTTGACGGTGAAGAGATTGCCCTGAAAAACCACCGCGATGGAAACCTGCACCCCGCCAATGCCCGCCAGGTTGAACGCGTTCGCTCCCAGTTGGGCATGGTGTTCCAGAGTTTCAACCTGTGGCAACACATGACTGTGCTTCAGAACGTCATGGAAGCCCCGGTGCATGTCTTGAAGGTTCCGAAGGCCGAGGCAAAAGACCGGGCAGAAGCCTTGCTCAACAAAGTTGGTCTGCTGGAAAAGAAGGATCAGTATCCGTCATTCCTCTCCGGCGGCCAGCAGCAACGCGCCGCCATCGCCCGTGCGCTCGCCATGGAACCGAAAGTCATGCTGTTTGATGAACCGACTTCAGCACTCGATCCTGAACTTGTGGGTGAAGTCCTGAAAGTCATCCGCGACTTGGCGAAAGAGGGTCGCACCATGATCCTCGTCACCCACGAGATGAAATTCGCCCGCGACGTTTCAAGCCACGTCATCTATTTACACAAGGGCGTTGTCGAAGAAGAAGGGCCACCAGCGCAAGTCTTTGGCAATCCACGCAGCGAACGCTGCAAACAATTCGTTTCCGGCATTCACCATTGAACACCGGACATCGGAGCACGCAGAAGACCGTCACTACAATAATGAGATAGATTTAAAGGGAGCATCTCAAATGACCAAGATGAAATCACTGGCACTTGCAGCAGTAGCTGCACTGGCCATCAGCGCAGGCGCTGCAAAAGCCGACCTGACATTTGCCACAGACGCGGCACCTTATCCGCCCTTCACCTCGCAGAATGCGGCCGGAGAATGGGAGGGCTGGGAATATGACCTTCTGCAGGCACTTTGCGCTGAAATGAACGAAAAGTGCACGCTGATTCCCATCGCCTGGGACGGCATTATTCCGGCCCTTCTTGAAAAGAAGATGGACGGCATTTTCGGTTCCATGTCGATCACCGCCGAGCGCCAGAAGCAGATCAACTTCTCTGACATGTACTATAACTCAGCGTCAGTGATCATCGGACCCAAAGGCAGTGACAAGAACATCACCCCTGAGGGCCTCAAGGGCAAGACCATTGGTGTGCAGGGTTCAACCAGCCACTCCAACTATACCGAAAAGTATTTCGTGCCCGCGGGCGCATCCATGAAAGCTTACAAGGGCCAGGACGAAGTCAATGCTGACCTTGCAGCGGGCCGGGTTGACGTGATTCAAGCCGATGCCGTGACGCTGGGAACCTTCCTTGCCAGCCCAGAAGGCGCTTGCTGCGAAATCTGGGGTGCAGTTCCAATTGACATTCCAGTATTGGGACCAGGCGTCGGCGTTGGCCTTCGCAAGGAAGACACGGCACTTCTTGAAAAATTGAATGCCGCAATCAAGTCACTTGCCGCCAAAGGCGGATTCGACGCTTTGACGTCCAAGTACAAGTTGGACGGCCAGCTGACACTGCCGCCCAAGGGCTGAAAACCTACAGAGTGGCCGCCCAAACCTTGAGTGGCCACTTCCGATTTTCAGCTCTGAACTCAATTTGCAATCGCATGAGTTGGGCGCGTTTTACTCTTCTGCATTGTCATATTGTGGCCCAAGATGGGATGACACAAACGTTTATCTTCTCAAGAAAAATTGAACGTAGGACCACCCCACAAGAATTTTCAGTGCGCCTTCAAGTCCGCACTGCGCGCAATTCGCATCCGGCCTATAAAGGAACGGAGCGAATACAATGGAAGTGAGTTATCACACATGAAAAAGTTCAGGTCACTATTGCTTGCCGCTGCCACCTTGGCCGCTGTCAACACAATTGCAAAGGCGGATCTTGTATTCGGCACGGACGCTGCACCTTACCCACCTTTCACCACGCAGAATGCTGCCGGAGAATGGGAAGGCTGGGAGTATGAATTGATGGTCGCCATTTGTGCGGAGATGAACGAAAAGTGCACCATGGTCCCAATTGCATGGGACGGCATTATTCCGGCCCTGCTTGAAAAGAAATTCGACGGCATTTTTGGCTCAATGGCGATGAACGATGAGCGCAAGAAGCAAATCATGTTTTCGGACATGTACTACGATTCAATGACGGTCATGATGGGCCCAAAGGGTGCTGACAAGAACTTCACGCCCGAAACATTCAAGGGTAAAACCATTGGCGTGCAGGCTTCAACCTCAAACGCCAATTACGCCGAAAAGTACTATGTGCCAGCGGGTGCCGCACTCAAGGCTTACAAGGGTCAGGATGAGGCCAACGCTGACATGGCAGCAGGCCGTGTTGACTATCTTGTTGCGGATGGCATCAGCCAGATGTCGTTCTTGGCCACGGCCGATGGTGGATGTTGCGAAATCTATGGACCGGTACCCCATGATGCCGCCGTTTTGGGCAATGGCGTAGGTGTCGGTCTGCGCATGGAAGACACGGCCTTGCGTGACAAGCTGAACGCCGCCTTCAAGTCTTTTGCCGCTAAAGGTGGTTTTGAAACCTTGAACGCCAAATACAAACTTGAAGGCTTGATGGCAGTGCCGCCCAAGGGCTAACATCATTTCGTGTCCGCTCCTTTGCGGGAGCGGCCACACTTCTTTTGGAACCCAAATGTTTCCTGAAATTCTAGAATTTGGCCGCAAGGGCTTTGCTGATGAATTGCTGCGCGGTGCGGCCATCACGCTGCTGATTGCCGTGTCATCGTTCATCATCGGCCTTGTATTGGGTCACATCGGAGCCATCGCAAAACTCTATGGCGGTCCAGTCTCCCGCGGCATTGCGGCTATCTACACCACCGTCATCCGCGCCGTTCCAGAGCTGGTTCTGATTTTACTGCTGTTCTTTGCAGGCACACGCGGCATCAGCGCCTTGGGCGAGGCCGTGGGTTACGGCCCGATTGACATCAACGGTGTACTCGCCGCCATTCTCGTTCTGGCCTTCGTGCAAGGCGCTTATTCCACCGAAGTGATTCGGGGTGCCATCCAGGCCATCCCGGTGGGCCAACTTGAAGCCGCCCGTGCCTTTGGCATGTCACCTTTGCAGGTGTTCCGCCGCATCGTTTTGCCCGCCATGTTGCCCAATGCCATTCCTGGCCTTGCCAATCTCTGGATGGTTGTCATCAAAGACACTGCATTGGTGTCCGTCACGGGCGCAACATTTGAATTGTTTACCGCAACAAAAATTGCGGCTGGATTCACCAAGCGCTACTTCCTGTTCTATTTTATTTCAGCTTGCATTTATCTTGCGATGACGCTGGTTTCCAATTTCTTCATCCAAAAGCTGGAACGGCGCCTGCGCCGTGGCCAGCAAGAGCTGGGTTAGAAGCCAATGGATTGGAGCTGGTTTCCCAAGTACTTTCCCCTCTTCGTGGATGGCCTGTTCATCACCATCCAGCTTCTCGTGCTCGCCATGTTTTTCGGCATGTTGCTGGCCGTGCCCATTGGCCTCGTGCAAGTCACCGGCCCACGCTGGCTGGCCACCTTCGCGCGTGGCTATTGTACAGTCATGCGCGGCACACCGTTGCTGATCCAGCTGTACCTTTTGTATTACGGCGTCGGCACCATTCTTGCGACCTATCCTGAAGTACGACAAAGTTTCTTCTGGCCCATTTTGCGCGAAGGTTACTTCTACGCCATTCTCGCCTTTGCGCTGAACGAAGGCGGCTATGGCGGCGAAATCATGCGGGGCGCGTTTCTTTCCGTGCCCAAGGGCGAATTGGAAGCAGCCCGCGCCTTCGGTATGTCACCGATGAAAGTGCTCACCCGCATCTGGTTGCCTCGGGCTCTTCGCAACGCATTGCCGGCATTGGGAGGTGAAACCGTGTTGATGCTCAAGGCAACGCCATTGGCGGCACTGGTGACTGTGGTTGATCTCTTCGGCGTCGCAGACCGTGTACGCCAGGAAACCTACATCATCTATCCACCACTGCTCACCGTTCTCGTCGTCTATCTGGTTCTCACATTTATCATCGTGCGCGTGTTCGGCCATTTTGAACGCCAGATACCATCACGCAGATGAGGCAGCACCTCGCCGAACTCACCGCCATCCGCCGTGATCTTCACGCCCATCCCGAACTCTGTTTCGAAGAACACCGCACATCAGCAATTGTTGCGGCCGAACTCGAACGCCTCGGTTTCGATGTCACACGCGGGCTGGCAAGCACAGGCGTCGTCGGCACCATCAGGGCAGGGCGGGGCAACCGCGCCATCGGTTTTCGCGCCGACATGGATGCATTGCCTATCGCCGAAACAACAGGGCTTCCCCACGCCTCCAAAACTCCCGGAAAAATGCATGCCTGCGGCCACGACGGACACACCACCATTTTGCTCGGCCTCGCCCGCTGGCTTTCTGACACCCGCGCCTTCAGCGGCACCGTTCACCTGATTTTCCAGCCCGCCGAAGAAGACATCAGTGGTGCCAAACGCATGATCGAGGAAGGCCTGTTCCAGCGCTTTCCCATGGAAAACATTTTCGCGCTCCACAACTTCCCAGGTTCGCCCATTGGCCAAGTTACTTTACGCCCCGGTGCCATCACCGCCGCCGTCGACATCATCAACATCAAACTCAAAGGTGTGGCCGGCCACGGTGCACTTCCACATCTCGCCGCAGACCCCATCGTCGCTGGCGCATCGATGGTCATGGCCTTGCAAACAGCCATATCGCGCAACAACGACGCGCTCGATCCCGCTGTCTTCACTGTAGGTCTGTTCCACGGCGGCCAAATGCCAACCGCCATTCCCGAATCTGTCACCATGTCCTGTGGCCTGAGAACCACTACAGCCATTTCCCGCGATTTACTGCTCCGCCGCATCAATGAAATCATCCACGGACAGGCCGCGTCTTTCGGCTGCACCGCAGATATCAACTACGGTGATTGCATCGTCTATCCCGTTGGCATCAACGACGCGGGCGCAACAACAGTCGTTCGCCAAGTCGCCATCGAAGCAGGCCAAAGGCCCGAGGCCATTGAACTCAAAGGCCCCATCATGTTTTCCGAGGATTTCGCATTCATGCTCGAAGAAGTGCCAGGCTGTTATTTCGCCCTCGGCAACGGCCCCAGCAAAAGCCTGCATGACGCAGGCTATGACTTTAACGACGAACTGCTGGTTCATGGACCCGCCATCATGGCAGGGGTGGTCCAAAAACTGCTTCCTGTTTAGCGCGCTAAACGGGAAGTTGGTGAGCCGGGCGGGAATCGAACCCGCGACCACATGATTAAAAGTCACGTGCTCTACCCCTGAGCTACCGGCCCAACCGGACTTTCGTCCAGCGGCGTTCTCTTAGGGGCGGGTGCAACCGTTCGCAAGCGCAAAAACGCCGCAATTAAGGGACTTAAAACCGCATCCCTGTTAAAGGGACATTTAAGGATTCGTGTGGGAACTGATGACTGAACTTGCAATTGTCGTTTTGGCCGCTGGCATGGGTACGCGCATGAAATCCGCGCTGCCCAAGGTTCTGCATAAGATTGCGGGTCGGACTCTCGTCGGCCATGTGCTCCACGCAGCCAAGGCGTTGAATCCCGCCAAAATCGTCGTCATCCACGGCCCCGGTGCTGGACACGAAGCTGTCAAAGCCGAAGCCAAACGCATCATTCCTGGCGTGTTGCTGGCAGAACAGACGGAACGCAAAGGCACAGGCCACGCCGTCGCCATGGCCGAAACAGCACTCAGCGGCTTCAACGGCATCGTCGTGACGCTTTATGGCGATTGCCCGTTGGTCCAGCCCGAAACCCTGCGTAACCTCATGGCCAAACTCGCAGCAGGCCACAGCATGGCCGTGCTTGGCTTCGACGCCGCAAACCCCACAGGCTATGGCCGCCTGATCCAGAAAGATGGTGATGTCACAGCCATCCGCGAACATAAGGATGCGACCGAATCCGAGCGCACCATCACCTTGTGCAATTCCGGCGTCATTGCCGTCACCACAGACCATCTCTGGCCAATCCTGCACCAACTCGAACCCAAGAACGCACAAGGCGAGCTTTACCTCACCGATGTCGTCGAACTCATGGCTGCCGCGGGCCACCCTTGCGCACTCACTGTTTGCCCGGAAGCCGATGTCGCGGGCGTCAACGACCGCGTGCAACTGGCAGCAATTGAATCGGAACTGCAATCGCGCCTGCGCCGCAAAGCCATGCTGAATGGCGCAACACTGCTGGCACCCGAAACTGTTTATTTTTCCGCCGACACCCAACTCGGCCAAGATGTCATCATCGAACCCAACGTCTTCTTTGGCCCCGGAGTCGCCATCGGAGACGATGTCGAAATCCTCGCTTCATCCCATATCGAAGGTGCCACCATTGCCAGAGGTGCCCGCATCGGCCCCTTCGCCCGCCTCCGCCCCGGTGCAGAAATCGGTGAAAAAGCCCACGTCGGCAACTACGTTGAAATCAAGAAAGCCAAACTTGGCAAAGGTGCGAAAGCCAACCACCTCACCTATATCGGCGATGCCGTCATCGGTGCCGGCTCCAACATTGGGGCAGGGACCATCACCTGCAATTACGATGGCTACGAAAAACACTTGACCGACATCGGTGAAAACGTCTTTGTCGGCTCCAACACAGCGCTGGTGGCCCCGGTGAAAATCGGATCTGGCGCGAATATTGCGGCAGGCAGCGTGATCACGTCTGACGTACCCGAAGACGCTCTCGCCATGACCCGCTCGCCGGCAACGGTGAAACAAGGTTGGGCCAAGCGCTACCGGGCCATGTTGGCTGCAAAAAAATCAAGGAAAGCATAGGGATATGCGTTTTTATTCGTTTGTTACTTCCACCCAAATTTCCGTCATCCCGGCGAAGGCCGGGACGAGGCTTTTGTAGAGTTCAACAGTTGTTAGCCTGGTCCCGGCCTTCGCCGGGATGACGGTTAATATTTGACTTAGGAGAAACACTCATGTGTGGCATCGTCGGCATTCTGGGCAAAGAACCAGTGGCACTCAACATCGTCGAAGCGCTGCGCCGCCTCGAATACCGGGGCTATGACTCTGCCGGTGTCGCCACCCTCGAAGGTGGTGTGATCGAGCGCCGCCGCGCACCCGGCAAGCTCCGCAACCTCGCGGAAAAACTGACCGCACAACCCATGCTTGGCGTCACCGGCATCGGCCACACCCGTTGGGCCACTCATGGTGCCGCCAACGAAGACAACGCCCACCCCCACACGGCAGGCGATGTCGTCATCGTTCACAACGGCATCATCGAAAACTTCCGTGAGCTGAAAGAAGAACTCGCGGCTCATAACGTCGTCTTCAGCACCCAGACCGACACCGAAGTCGTCGCCCACCTCATCGCCGTCGAGCGCAAAAAAGGCACCAAACCCATCGCTGCCGTGCAAGCCGTGTTGCCACGCCTGCGCGGTGCTTTCGCCTTTGCCATCCTGTTCAAGGACGAACCCGATCTTCTCATCGGTGCCCGCCAAGGCAGCCCCTTGGCCATCGGCCACGGCGACGGCGAAAATTTCCTGGGATCAGACGCCATCGCCCTGTCCCCCTTCACCAACAAAGTCACCTATCTCGAAGACGGCGACTGGACCGTCATCACCCGCAAATCCATCCAGATCTTTGACGTGGCCGGCAACACTGTGACGCGCCCCATGTCCTTCAGCCAAGCCTCATCCATGCTCGTGGACAAAGGCAACCACCGCCACTACATGGCCAAGGAAATCGCCGAGCAACCGGAAGTCGTCGGCCACACGCTGGCCGAATACATCGACTTCGCCACTGGCACCGTGCGCATTCCTGAAAACATGCCCTTCAACTTCAAGACCCTCGACCGCATCAACATCATCGCCTGCGGCACCGCATCCTACGCTGGCCTCACCTCAAAATACTGGTTCGAACGCATCGCGCGCCTGCCATGCGAAGTCGATATCGCCTCCGAGTTCCGTTACCGCGAAGCACCCCTGTCGAATAACGGTCTGACCATCGTCATCACACAGTCCGGCGAAACCGCAGATACGCTTGCCGCCCTTCGCTATTCCAAATCCCAAGGACAACACACCCTCGCCGTGGTGAACGTCCCCGAGTCCACCATCGCCCGCGAATCCGAAATGGTGTTCCGCACTTATGCAGGCCCAGAAATCGGTGTTGCCTCTACCAAAGCCTTCACCTGCCAGCTCGCAGCCCTTGCAAGCCTTGCCCTTGTTGCCGCCAAACAACGGGGCGAACTCACGCCGGCGAAGGAGCAGGAACTTGTCAAAGCCCTGCAGGAAGCCCCCCGCCACATGGCGGAAGTCCTCAAACACGAAAAGCACATCGCCGAAGTCGCCAGAGAAGTGGCAGGGGCCAGGGATGTGCTATTCCTGGGACGTGGCATCATGTACCCCATCGCCCTTGAAGGCGCATTAAAACTCAAGGAAATCAGCTACATCCACGCCGAAGGTTACGCAGCAGGCGAACTTAAACACGGCCCCATCGCCCTGATCGACGAAAACGTCCCCGTGTTGGTTTTGGCCCCCCGCGACGACCTCTACGAAAAATCCATTTCCAATATGGAAGAGGTAGCGGCAAGAGGCGGCAAAATCATCCTCATCACCGATGAAGAAGGCGCCAAACACAACGCCAACAAAACCTTCCGCAGCATCACCATGCCAAAGGTGCACCCCTTCATCGACCCACTGGTCTACGCCCTGCCAGTCCAACTCCTCGCCTACCACGCCGCAGTCGTCATGGGCACAGACGTGGATCAGCCAAGGAATCTGGCGAAGAGTGTGACAGTGGAATAACCACTCCCTCACGCCAAAGGCGTGGGGGAGTGCCGTGGAGCGGGGAGGGAGTGTGTCTGCATAGCGAAATCGAACCCAGTACAACCACCCCTCCGCCCCTTCGGGGCACCTCCCCGCCGCGTGCCGCGGCAAGGAGGTTAGCGTTGGGAGTTTCGGTGACACTCCACTTAACTTCCTCACGGGAGTTTCGGTGACACTCCACTTAACTTCCTCACGCCGAAGGCGTGGGGGAGTACCGCGAAGCGGGGAGGGGGTGTGTCCGCGCATGGGACTCTTCGATGGACTGCATCCAGCACAACCACCCCTCCCCGCCCCTTCGGGGCACCTCCCCGCCGCTGCGCGGCTAGGAGGTTATAGTTTGGATTTCACTTAACTTCCTCACGCCATAGGCGTGCGGATTCGGTGACAGTCCACTCATCTCACACCACCAATTGAACGCCCTTCAGTCCTGCAAACGACGTGTCAAACGTCGCGGTGCGCGAAAAGCCCTCTGCATCACCTATGGAGTGGATGATTGCGACAGCAAAATCTGCGACAACAACACCCTTCATCAATTGAACGATGACCGCCGCCAACACTGTTTCCCGTTCAAACCTGATCTGCCGCGCTCCATGTCTGCCAGCGTTACAGGCGGCCCGTCGTGTCTAATCAAACCTTTCAAGTCACGAAGATCTCCTGTTTTCGTGTGAATCGGGACCAGCATGACGTTGCCCTCTGGTGTTTCCTGAACGTCGAGTGCTGTTCCCTGCACAAGTTTCAGCCGTGCCCTGACGCCTGCTGGCAGTGTGATTTGGCCTTTACTGGTCACGGTGGTTTGGGGCACGATCAACTCCTTACATTTTGCCTTACATGGTGCAAACCGTTGATTTTTGCAAGTTGACGGTCAAAAGCTTTTCAATTCACCAGCGTCCCCACCATCGGCATCCGTTCCCCCAAAACATAGCGCACCATATCCACAGTATCGAACGCCAGTGACCCCAACAGCGTCGCCAGCACCACCATCAAAATCCGACGCGGCCACACCGGCATGTTTGCCTGATTGATCAGCCGCCACAAATACCAAGCCAACGGTGTCCACACCAGAATATGCGGCAGGCCCAGCAATTTGACGTAGCCCATCTGGCTGTACATCCACGGAACAGCAATGGCATTGAACAGGTTTGACGCAACTGTGGCTGCTGCTGCTGCCCGCGTCTCGCGCCAGATGAACAGCGCCAAAGGCAAAATGAACACGGCAATTGCCAGCCAATAGAACCAGACAGTGAGCCACGCAGCTTGTGCGCCTAATGCTTCAGAAAATGTCATGCAAATCTCCAATAAAAAACCTGCCGTGTCAGGGCAGGTGACAAAAAACAGATTTAAGGCTTCCAGTGGAAGACCCATTCGTGGATCTACGAATATCTAGTCCTTCCACAGCGCGGTGTCAAGGGCTAAAATCATAAAATTCAAAAGTAATAGGAAAATGGCGGAGGGGGTGGGATTCGAACCCACGGTACGCTTTCACGCACAACGGTTTTCAAGACCGTCGCAATCGACCACTCTGCCACCCCTCCGCAGGATTTGGGTCGCGGTCAACCGCCTATGCAACAGCGGGGCTGATGCGTCAACCCCGCTCAACTGGCGTAATTCGCGCCCTCACTGTCGAGGATGGTTTTCATTTCAGCAAAATGCGAATGAAACTGGTCGCGGTCCGACTCCCATTCCTGCGCCGTCTTTTCCGCAACCTCTGGCGACATCACATGCAGCTTTTGTCCGGTCTGGTAAGCCAGCACCAAATTCCGGCAGGAGCGTTCCAGGTAGTATGTGAGATCAAACGCTTCAGCCACCGTGGCGGCGCAAATCAGTACACCATGATTGCCCATCATCATGATGGAGCGGTTGCCCATCAGCCGCGCAATCCGGTTCCCCTCATCGTCCGAATTGGCCATGCCGCCATAACCCATGTCCACCGCTACACGGTTGAAGAACCGCGCCGTGTTCTGGTCAATCGGCTTGATCTCCGGATCAGCCAGGGAAGCAATAGCGGTGGCGTATGGCGGATGCAGATGGATGATACAGCGCGCGTGGGGCAGGGCCGAATGCAAACGACCATGCAAAGACCACGCCGTCAAATCTGGCGCATCCGGCCGCGCCATCGTCGATTTGTCATCGGCATTCAGCAACAGCAAATCAGACGATTTGATTCTCGAAAAATGCTTCCAGCGCGGGTTCATCAAAAATTTTTTTCCGTCATCAGAAACCGCAAGGCTGAAATGATTGGCGACAGCCTCATGCCATTCAAAGCGCGCCGAAAGCCTGAATGCCGCCGCCAAATCAGTGCGAAGCTGCTTTTCCGTTACACCTACATTTTTTGTCGGCCTGAGATTCGTGACTTGCCCCATGGTCTTCTCCATATTTCCGTCCAAGTTAGGCTTATGTCTTGTAGACAGCAACTGGCAAGCCATTGGCAATTCTCAAATGATGCAACGGAAATTTGCAAACCAACCCAACATTGCGTATTTTGCCGATGGACGTCGGGGTCGCAGCACAGGAATGGCAAAACGCGTGAATATCAATCGTCTCAGCCCCACACTTTGTCTTGCGACTTGTCTTGCCTTCGCATTTTTGACGGCAGCACCGGGCAGCGGCTTTGCCCAATCATCACCCGCTGAACTGCAAGACTTGACCTTCATCAAAAAATTGCGCCTCGCCCGCACCGGCGATGCCAACGCCCAACTCGCTGTCGCCCTTGATTATGAAGGCGGTCTCAATCAGGCGAGGCGCGACGCTGTGCAAGCCGCCAAGTGGTATCGGGAAGCCGCGTTGCAGGGAAATCTCGAAGCGCTGTTCCGCATTTCCAAACTTTTGGAAAAAGGCGCCAGCAATCTGCCGCAGGACGTGCCAACAGCCCTGAAGTTTCTCGAAGACGCTGCAAACCGCGGCCACGGTCCGGCGCAGAATGAATTGGGTATCCGCTATCAACAAGGCAACGCCCTGCCGAAAGATATTGCGAGGGCCAGAACATTTTTTGAAATGGCTGCCGCGCAAAACATGCCCGCCGCCCAAGTCAACCTTGGTTTGCTCCTCGTCAAGGGCGAAGGTGTTGTGAAAGACTACGACGCGGCCTTCAAACTTTTTGATTCTGCCGCCGGCACCGGAGACGTCTGGGCCCTGAACAACCTGGGGGGCATGCACGAAATGGGCTGGGGCACCACGAAAGATCTCGCCAAAGCCCGGGAAAACTACCTCGCCGCTCAAGCCAAAGGCAGCTCATTGGCCACCGCAAACCTGTCCAGACTTGACAGCAAGAGCCAGTGAAACGATGATGCGAATGACGGGGCAAGCATAAGGCGAAACGGGTTCTTTCACTGAACCTGCAAGTGTGTTAACGCACAGCCATAACAATAAGGGGCCCGAAATGGCACAGGAAAAACCCCAAAATCTGCAGGACACTTTCCTCAATCATGTCCGCAAATCCAAAATTCCAGTCACGGTGTTTTTGGTCAATGGCGTGAAGCTGCAAGGCATCATCACGTGGTTTGACAATTTCTGTTTACTGTTGCGCCGTGACGGCGTTTCGCAACTGGTTTACAAGCACGCCATATCAACCATCATGCCAGCAGGGCCTATCAGCCTGTTTGACGACGAAAGCACCAACACTTGAGCATCACCCGCGGCGGCGGCAAAGATCCCGGCGCGCCCAAAAAGAAAAAAACAGCCCGCACTTACCAAGGCGAAGCGGCGGCTGACGCTGGCGACGAAATGCTTGCCTACGTCGTCCACGTCGAACCAAAGAGCGCCACAGCATCTCCATCACTAAGGGCCGCATCCAGCAAACTGGATGAAGCGATTGGCCTCACGCGCGCCATTGGCCTCAAAATTGTGGGCCAGGAAATCGCACCCTTGGCAGCTGCCAAACCTGCCACACTCATTGGCAGTGGCAAAGTAGAAGAAATCGCCGGTCGCGTCAAAGCACTCGAAGCCGGACTGGTGATCATGAATTGCCAGCTTTCGCCAATCCAGCAACGCAACCTCGAAAAGGCATGGGGTGCCAAGGTTCTGGACCGCACGGGCCTGATCCTCGAAATTTTTGGTGAACGTGCATCCTCGCGCGAAGGCACGTTGCAAGTCGAGCTTGCGCATTTGCAATATCAGAAAAGCCGACTCGTTCGTTCTTGGACACACCTTGAGCGCCAACGCGGCGGTTTTGGATTTTTGGGTGGTCCCGGCGAAAGCCAGATCGAAGCAGACCGCCGCCTGATTCAGGAACGCATCGCAAGACTTGAAAAGCAACTGGGCGATGTTGTCAAAACCCGAAACCTGCACCGCAAGGGCAGGGCGCGCGTGCCCTATCCCGTGGTGGCGCTGGTGGGTTACACCAACGCAGGCAAATCCACGCTTTTCAACAAACTCACTTCCGCATCAGTCCTCGCCAAGGATCTGCTCTTTGCAACGCTTGATCCCACCATGCGCACCATCGCCATGCCCCATGGCCGGAAAGTGATCCTGTCCGACACGGTCGGCTTTATCTCTGATTTGCCCACCTCACTCATTGCCGCCTTCCGCGCCACCTTGGAAGAAGTGCTCGAAGCCAATGTCATCCTCCATATCCGCGACATTTCCCATCCCGACAGCGATGCCCAAGCGGCAGACGTTTTGCATGTGTTGGACAAGCTGGGCCTCGGAGAAGGCAAACGCGGCCATCTCATTGAGGTCTTGAATAAATCTGATCTCTTGCCGCCACTCGAATTTGCTGCGGCTGAAGCGCAAGCCAGCCGCCAGCCCGACCGTACACTTGTGTCTTCAATCACCGGCAAAGGCATGGATCATCTCCTCGCCATGGTCGAAGCCAAACTGGGTGAAACCTCTGAAACCTACACCGTCACCGTCAAGGCCGAAGATGGCAAGGGTCTTGCCTGGCTGCATGAACGCACCGAAGTGCTGGACCGCAAATCCAACAAGGACGGCAGCATAAAAATGCGCACGCGCATGGACGAAGACCGGGCAGGGCAGGCCGCAACTTTGTTCGGAAAGCAAATGCGCAAAGAACGGACGAAAAAAATCTAGAGACCAGCGGCCTTCGCCTTATCCCAAAGCGCGTCCATGTCCTGGAGATTGGATTCCGCAGGTTTCTTTCCCAAATTGTCCTCAATAAACTCAAACCGCCGCGTGAACTTCGCATTCGCATCCCGCAGTGCCTGCTCAGGATCAATGCCATAGTGCCGCGCCAGATTGGCCATGGCAAAAAGTAGATCACCAAATTCACCTTGCCGCTGCTCAGGCTCCGCTGATTTCAACTCCTCAATTTCTTCCGCCAGCTTGTCATAGACATGATCCACATGCGGCCAATCAAACCCAACGCGTGCAGCCTTGTTTTGAAGTTTCACAGCGCGCGTCAAGCCGGGCAGGGCCAACGGGACACCGTCCAAGGTGCGCGTCGTTTCAGATTTCGGTTTCTCTTTGGCCTTGTTGGTTTCCCAGAATCCTTTTGTCACGCCCGCCGCGCGCGCTTCCTCATCACCAAACACATGCGGATGCCGGCGGATCATTTTCCGGTTGATGTCCTCAATCACATCATCGAGCGTAAAAGCCCCAGCTTCAGCCGCCATCTGCGCGTGGTAAATCGGCTGCAACAGCAAATCACCCAGTTCCTCGCGCAAGTTCACCATGTCACCCCGCTGGATCGCATCCGCGACCTCATAGGCTTCCTCAATGGTGTAAGGGGCAATCGAAGCAAAGTCTTGCTCCAGGTCCCACGGGCAACCACCAAGTGGATTGCGAAGAGCGGCCATGATGAGGCGCAGGGTGTTGATGTTGCGTGGGTCAAGATTGGCAATCTGACTGGGATTTTGCTTTGGATTTTCTATGCTCATTCAAGTGTTCCCAGACTACAGAGTTGCTTCACTTTGGAGATACTCACTTTTATGCTATAGTTCTATTGCGATGCCACTTCAGCAGCCACATCAACGTCCGCGAATGCAGGCTCCACAGGCCTTGAAACCTTTGCTGTCAAAACTGCAAAGTGAAATAGGGCCTCTGCAAATCTGGCTTTTCGGGAGCAGGGCCAGGCGCGACAATCGGCCAAACAGTGATTGGGACATTTATGCTGTGGTCCCTGATTCTGCCGAGGATGATTCTATTCAACCTTGGCGCATGAGTGAAATCGTCCAAGAGAGCTGAATTCATGCAACTTTGCTCGTCGGTCGCAAATCCCATATTGAAGGCATCTGGGGCATTGTCAACACCATGGGCGACGTGTTGGCCCGGGAGGGCATTCGAATTGAGACTGCTTCCTGAATTGCGACCACTTGTCGTTATCCATCGGATAGCGGGCGGATCAAACCACCACCTTTTGATGTAAGACTCGCAGAAGCGGACACAGACATCAATACTTCCCTTTCGTCCTCCATAGGCGGGCTTGACCCGCCACCCCAGAACCGCCCGCAGTCTGGTTCGGCGGCTCAAGGCCGCCGATGGAGAAATATGGGATTTGATCCCACTTGATTGCTTGACGCACCAATCCCTATGACTGAACATCCATGGCTGGTCCGCATGTAGCGGACCATGACGAAATTTGAGTGTGAAAGCGATTCCATGAAAACCTGAACCGCTCCAACTTTTCCATCCTAACTACTTACATTCGCATAATATATATTATGGAATATTTATTGATATCCGAGTTTAGCGGACCCCACCAACGCCAACCTGGAAAACGTGCCCCCATCAATGGCTTGGCGCGATTGGTTGCGACCGCACTGGAGCGTCGTGTGCTTCAACTGATCTCAAACGTCATCCCATCATAGGCCGGTTCAACACCGTCTGGCAGCGTGCGCATCATGGTTTCGTAGTCCAGATCGATGTGCATGTTGGTGATGATGGCGCGCCTTGGTTTGAGCCGCGCAATCCAGTCCAAGGTTTCAGGCAGCGAGAAATGGCTGGGATGGCTGTGGGGTCTCAGCGCGTCGACCAACCAGATGTCGAGGCCGCTCAGGTGCTCCAGGCTGACATCGGGAATCGCGTTGAGGTCTGGCGTATAGGCAAAGCCACCAATGCGGTAGCCGAGTGCAGTGATATTGCCATGGGTCACGGGGAAGGGTGTTCCACTTATTCTGCCCCCTGCTCCACCCGTTTCCAGTTCTTCAAACGGCGTCACCAAATGATGTTCCAGGATCGGTGGATATTCACTGCCTGCCGGAGACGCGAAGCAATAAGCGAAGCGGGTCTTCAGCATGTCAGTCGTGGCCGCATCAGCCCAGACGGAAACGCGGCGGCGCTGGCGAATAAAATAGCCGCGCAGCTCATCAATGCCATGGGTGTGGTCAGCGTGCTCGTGGGTGTACCAGACGCCATCCAAATGGCCAACGTCGGCGGACAGCATTTGTTCGCGCATGTCTGGTGACGTATCGATGACCACATTGGTGGTGCCAGCTGCGCCCAAGCGACTCAGCAGCAAGGAGCAGCGCCTGCGGCGATTCTTGGGGTTTGCAGGGTCACAGGCACCCCAGTCATGGCCGACGCGAGGCACACCACCGGATGAGCCGCAACCCAGCACTGTGACGCGCAAGCTCATGCTGCGGCCCGGAAAGCTTGTGGCACGGGCACTTTGTCAAACAGCCGGAAGAAATTGGCCGAAGTCGCCGCCGCCATATGCTGTCGAGAAACGCCGCGCGCTGTTGCCAGGGCCTCCAATGTGTGGGCAACAAAGGCAGGCTCATTGGACTTGCCACGATGTGGCACGGGCGAAAGAAACGGTGCATCGGTTTCAATCAGCAGCCGACCCTCGGGCAGGGCCTTTGCCGTGGTCCGCAGGTCTTCGGCGTTCTTGTAAGTGAGAATGCCTGAGAAGGACACGTAAAGCCCCAGTGCCGCCCCCTTCTCTGCAAGCCATTGTTGGCTGGTGAAGCAATGGAGAACAGCTTTGAAGGCACCCTTGCCCATTTCTTCTTCCAACACGCGCGCCGTGTCGTCTTCCGCCATGCGGGTATGGATCACCAAAGGCAGTCCGGTTTCACGCGCTGCCGCGATGTGGTTGCGGAAGCCTTGCATCTGCGCGTCGCGTGGACTGAGGTCATAGTGGTAATCCAGTCCCGCTTCACCAATGCCGACGACCTTCGCATGTTGTGCCAAGCGTACAATCTCTGAAACCGGAATATCCAACTCCTCATGGGCATGGTGGGGATGCGTCCCGACAGTGCAGAACACGTTTTCATGGGCCTCAGCAATTGAGAGTATGCGTTCAAAATTCCGGATGCGTGATGAGATCGACAAGACGAGGCCAACGCCCGCAGCTTCTGCCCGCGCCAGAACGGCGGGTAGGTTTTCAGCAAGCCCTTCGTAGTCAAGGTGGCAATGGCTGTCGACAATCAGGCTCATGCTGTGGTTGGATCCAATTCGACATAGCGCGGGAACACGGGCGTGGGTGCAGGAAGTTCGGTGCCGGAAACCAGCCGTGATCCGAAATGTGCAAATGTTCGCGAAGTCTCTGGCACAGCCAAAATATCCAATAATTTCGCGGCAGACTGCGGCACATAAGGCTGAACCAGCAAACCAACCATGCGCAGCACTTCCGCCGTGGTCCACAACACGGTTTCCATCCGCGCCGGATCGGTTTTCTTCAACGCCCAAGGCGCCTGCCCTGCAAAGTATCGGTTGGCATCTGCCACAACGCGCCAGATCGCATCCATGGCCTTGCTGATGGCATAGTCGCCATGCTGCTTGCGGCATTCAGCCAACAACGCATCCGCCGAAGCCAACATTTCTGCGTCAACCGCCGCAAGCATTCCCTTGGCCGGAACCTTGGCATCGCAATTCTTGTTGATCATGGAAAGCGAGCGTTGCGCCAGGTTGCCGAGGTCATTGGCAAGTTCGGCATTCATCCGGGCCACAATGGTTTCATGGGTGAAACTGCCGTCCTGACCATAGGGCACTTCGCGCATCATGTAGTAGCGCACGGCATCAACACCGTATTTTTCGATGAGATCGGCGTGATTGATGACATTGCCCGTGGACTTCGACATTTTCTCGCCGCGGTTGAACAGAAAGCCATGAACGACAATCTGCTTGGGCAATGCCAACTTGGCCGACATCAGGAAAGCTGGCCAATAGATCGCGTGAAACCTCGTGATGTCCTTGCCGATCACATGGGCGGCGGCAGGCCAATACCTGGCAAGCGCACCTGTCGTGTCAGGAAACCCCGACGCCGTGATATAATTGGTCAACGCATCAACCCACACATACATGACGTGCTTGGGGTGGCCAGGCACAGGAATGCCCCAGTCAAATGTCGTGCGGCTGACAGAAAAATCCTTGAGGCCCCGGTGAATGAAAGCCAGCACTTCGTTGCGATATTGCTCCGGCACCACAAAATCAGGCTGCGCTGTAAAAAGCTCAAGCAATGGTTTTTCATAGGCAGACAAACGGAAGAAATAGCTTTCCTCTTCCACCCACTCCACCAGTGTGTTGGTCTTGCTGGAAAAGCGCCGCCCTTCCCGCTCTTCGGTTTCGTCATCGTCATAATAGGCTTCGTCGCGCACCGAATACCAGCCTGCATATTTCGACAGGTAGATGTCGCCGGCTGCTTCCATCCGTTTCCAGATCTCAGAAACGGAAGCCCGGTGACGCGCTTCAGTGGTGCGCACAATGTCGTCGGCGCGCGCGTTCAAGAGTTCACCCATGGCTTCGAACTGCGCAGCCGTGCGGTCAGCCAAAGCTTGCGGCGTAATGCCCTCCCGGGCTGCTGTTTGCTGCATCTTCTGGCCATGCTCGTCCATGCCGGTCACAAACAGCACGTCACGCCCATCTGCCCTTGCAAAGCGTGCCATCACATCCGTGGCAATGCGTTCATAGGCATGGCCGATATGAGGCGCACCATTGGCGTAAGGGATGGCCGTTGTGATGAGATAGGGTGAAGAGTCGGTCATGAGCGCGCTATTGCCCCGAAATCAGGCCGCCTTCAAGGCATCTTCCAACACATAGAGATGGTCGAGCACCGCCGTCTTGCGGTCGAGGTTGTAGGCTTCTGTCAGTGCCTGCTTGTCTTGCACCTGCGCAAAAGCCTGGGCCAGCGCCAGCCCGCGCGGTTCATGCGCATGTTGGCGCGCCGTTTCGCCCAACCATTCCATCAGCAGCCCCATGAAAACACGATAATCCTGGGGGGCAGTCTTGGCTGTGGCAAAGGCTGCGGTAATGGCAGCCTTGGCAGTGGGGCTGGGTTTGCTTGTGGCCTTGAATGTTGCAAATGCCGAGGCCGCGGGGCTGCCGATCAAGTCGAGGGCACGTCCCGGGCTTCCGTTCGAAAGTTCAACTGCAAGTGCACGGTCCGCGTCCGTCGATTTGCCTGGCATGGGCAAGGCATCAATGATCGACTGCGTATCATGGGATGAAAGCGGGGAGATGGGTTTCAGCAGGCAGCGTGAACGCAGTGTTGGCAGTACTTTCCCCAACTGATGGCAAACCAGAAACAACATGGTTTTCGCGGGCGGCTCTTCAATGAGTTTCAGCAGGGCGTTGGACGACGCTTCGTTCAACTCATCCATGCAGTCCACAATGGCCACACGCCAACCGCCGGATGCGGTGCGGCTGAAATGGTCAATCAATGACCGCGCATCCTCGACAACGATTTCGTTGCGCAGGCGATAGGGTTTCTCTTTGGTGAAACTGCGCTCCAGCACATAGAGGTCCGGGTGTGCCCGCGTCTCAATCCAGCGCCGCGTAATAGCTGGATCAGCACCCTGCCCTAAAACCATTTGGGCCATGGCATAGGCCAGTGTTGCCTTGCCGATGCCTTTTGGGCCTTGCAACAACCACGCATGGTGTGGCCTGCCCTTGGCCAACGCGATGTGCAGATTGTCCATGGCGTTGTCGTGGCCACGTAAGATCGTCACAAAACGGGGGTGCCATGATACTTCCCGGGGATCGTCGAGTTCCTCAGCCAAGGTGACGCCCCACGATTTTCACAATGGTGTCGAAAACCTCATCCTCTGCCTGCTCAGCATTGATAAGATGGCATCGATCGGGTTCTGCTTTGGCTATTGCCATAAAACCCTTTCGCAGTTTTTGGTGAAACGCGAGACCTTTGCCTTCAAAGCGCATTTCGTGGGTTTGTGAACGTGAGGAAGCACGTGCGAGTCCAACTTTTGGGTCCAAGTCAAAAACCAGTGTGAGATCAGGCACGGTCTCTTTGACAATCGCGCCTTCCAATCGCCGCAAAAATTCAATGTCACAGCCACCAGCATGACCTTGGTAGACACGCGTCGAATCCATGAAGCGGTCGCAGACTACAGTCTCGCCCCGCGCCAAAGCTGGCCGGATGACTTTCCGCAAATGCGAGTCCCGTGCGGCATTCATCAACAATGTTTCGGCCTCAACTGACCACGCGTCGACTTTGCCGTTGACCAGCAAACCACGCAGAGCTTCCGCCTCAACTGTGCCGCCCGGTTCCCGGGTGGTGCAGATTTTCAAACCTTTGGTTTCGAGATGCGCCGCAAGCCGCTTGACTTGCGTGGACTTGCCACTGCCTTCCCCGCCTTCAAATGTGATGAACAACCCCTTCATTGTATCACCCCCCCAACACCATGATGCGCACACTGTCCCACGCCTTCTGCCACATGCTGTCAACCGCCGCGACAGATCCCGTGGTTTCGACCGGAACTTCTGCCACAACCTTGCCAGACACATAGACCCGCACCGTGCCCACGACATCGCCCTGATTGACGGGTGCAATCAATGGCCCCTTGTAACTGAGTTTGACTTCAACGCTCTGGCGCTCCTTGTCGGTCAGGGCCACGGTGAAACCGTCGCGTGTCACCACATCAACCCAGTCCACTTCACCGCCCCAGACCCGGGCCTGGGTGACGGTTTCCCGGGCGGCAAACAACTCTGCCGGCTTGAATTGCCGGAAGCCCCAATCCAGAAGTTTCTGCGCTTCTTCCTTGCGTTCCTTGGCTGAATTCAATCCCGCAATCACCATGACCAGTCGCCGATTGGAACGCTCAACAGTGCCGACGAGTCCGTAGCCGGATTCTTTGGTGAACCCGGTCTTCATACCGTCCGCACCAGCATAGTCTTTGAGCAGCGGATTGCGGTTCTGCTGTTCAATCTTGTTCCAGGTGAAGGCACCTTTCTTGTAAAGCGGAAAGCGCGTGGGATGGTCATTGATGATGTGCAGGGCAACCTTCGCGAGATCGCGGACGCTCATTTTCTGGTGGGGATCGGGCAGGCCCGTCGCGTTGCCAAAGCTGCTGTTCTTCAGTTGCAGCTGTTCCGCCTTTCTGGACATCAATTGCACAAACGCGCTTTCAGAACCCGCCAACCCCTCGGCAAGTGCAATACAGGCATCGTTTGCCGACTGGATGACGGCGGCCGTCAGCAGATTGATGACGCTGATCTTTGAATTGACTTCCGCATACATTGTTGATCCACCGGAAGGTGATCCGCCACGCCGCCAGGCATTTTCGCTGATGGTGAAGAGATCCTCTTCTTTCAATGTATTGTTGGCAAGCGCGTCGAACACCACGGCCTGGGTGACAAGTTTGCTCATGCTTGCCGGAGGCACTGCTGTATCAGCGTCTTTCTCAAACAGGATATCGCCAGACTTCTGGTCCATGAGAATGGCATGGGCAGCACTTGTTTCGAAGGAGTCTCCCTGCTGCGCCTGGGCAGGCAAACACAGGAGGATATGGAACAATACGATGGCACGAAGCAACATGCCGAAGATTTAGGCCCGCATGGATTCAAATGCAAACGACAGTGGCAGCCCAGGGACCTCTCCCGCCCTTCGGGCACCCTCTCCGAAGGGGAGAGGGACATCTGTCAACCACCTCCCGTCTTATTGTTCAGGGAGGTTGCCGCGAGAGGTCCCTCTCCCCTTCGGAGAGGGTACGGCGAAGCCGGGGGAGAGGTTCTATGGCTTCAAGTGATACCCTACGACGCGTCAGCCAACTCCAATTTCGATTTCACAATCACGGCATCCGGAAAGCCTTCAGCGCGCAGTTGTTCAAGCGCATCACGGGCACCGAACTTGCTTCGAAAGGGCCCCAGTTGAACACGGTAGCGCGTGCCCCCGCTCAATTCGACAAGTTGTGCGGGCCCAAGCGTCGATACCTGTTCGTAGGCGGCTTGCGCATTTGACAGTTTGCTGAAGTTGCCAACAAGAACGTGAACGGGTCCGGCAGCAGGCTCCGCAGAAGCAACTTCAACGATCCGCGTGTTTTTGCGCTTCATTTGCTTTTCAGCAACTTGATTTGTTGCCGGTGCTGCATTTCCACCAGCGGCGGCAATCAGGTTTTTCATTCCCGCACCCTTGCGAAGCGTCTTGTTCATCATGGCAAGATGGTTGCCACGGTCATTCAAGGGTGCATTGCCGATCCACTGTACCCGGACGTCTGCCTTGCCAGCCCCGCGAAAACCAAGCACGTCAGCTGTTCGTTTTGAAAGATCAATGATACGCGTCCCGACGAAGGGTCCCCTGTCGTTGATGCGAACAATGACACTTTCGCCATTTTGGAGGTTGGTTACTTTTGCATAGCTGGGCAAAGGCAATGTCGGGTGCGCTGCTGACAACATGTTCATGTCGAAGTATTCGCCATTTGATGTCTTGCGGCGATGAAAGGCTTCGCCATACCAGGACGCGGCCCCTTGTCTGTCATATCCGGGTTGATCCTTGGGTTGAAACCATCGACCGGCGACCTGATAGGGTTTGCCCACATGATACTTGCCACCGCCCTTGGGGACAGGGCCGGAACCCTTCAAGTACGCACTTCCCGTGCCTGCAAACCCGGCGAGGCTTTCACCTTTGGAATTGAAAGACGACTTGCTGTTCGATGACAATGTGCCTGATTTTTTTGAAGAACAACCGACTAGCGCCAACGCGGACGCCAACAACAAAAGGCCAATCGGCCGCAACACCATTCGCATCTATCGACCCCACGCACGACAGTTTTTCTTTTCACGACAATCTATGCGTGAGGAAAGTAAATCCAGCTTTGAGAAATGTGGTTAACACTTCGCTGTCAGTTTTGGGGCGTCGGCTCCTCTTCGCGCCCGGCCATGCCGAGCGACTTGAGTTTGCGGTGGAGGGCAGATCGTTCCATGCCGATGTGTTGCGATGTCCGCGAAATATTTCCACCGAACCGCGTGAGCTGGGATGCGATGTATTCTTTTTCAAATGCTTCCCGTGCTTCCCTGAGCGGCAACATCAAAAGGTGTTCTACGCTGAAAGACGAAGCCGTCGGGGCTGATTGCTGGCTTGCAACCTGCGTTGCGCTGATCTCCTCTCCTGGCTCGCCTGAAGCCAGGATCAGCAGCCGATCCACGTTGTTGCGAAGTTCGCGCACATTGCCTGGCCAATTGCGGGCCTGAAACAAGGCAACGGCATCCGACGTAAAGCGGCGCAATGGTTGTCCTGAAGCCGTGCAAAACGAGCGGCAAAAATACTCTACCAGTTCGGGTATGTCGTCGCGCCGTTCCGCAAGTCCAGGAACCTGCACCGGCACCACGGCAAGGCGGTGGTACAAATCTTCACGGAACAATTGACCATCAATGCGCTCCTGCAAATTACGCGCGGTGGAAGAGATGATGCGCACATCAACCTTGATTTTCTTTGCCCCTCTCACCCGTTGGAAAGTCTGCTCGACCAGCACGCGAAGAACCTTGGCCTGGGTTTCCAGTGGCATGTCCGCGACTTCGTCCAGGTAAAGTGTTCCGCCGTGGGCTTCTTCAAGTGCACCGATCTGCGGAGCCTCGGTTGCAATGCCTTCCACGCCAAACAGCTTTTCTTCCAAATGGTCTGGCGAAAGGGTTGCGGCCGCCAGCGTAACAAATGGTCCGCTAGCGCGCTGCGACATGTCGTGAATGGCCCGCGCGGCGAGTTCCTTGCCGGATCCCATTGGTCCCGAAATCAGGATGCGGCTGTTGGCCGGTGCCACACGCTTCAACAGCTGCTTGACGTTGCGCGCGGCGGCGGAGTTGCCCACAATGCTGGTTTCCAAACCGGAACGTTCCCGCAAATCCAGGTTTTCGCGCTTCAAGCGTGACGTTTCCAGCGCACGGCCGATAATCAAAAGCAGTTTGTCTGCGGTGAACGGTTTCTCGACATAATCATAGGCCCCGCGCTTGATCGCAGAGACTGCGGTTTCAATGTTGCCATGACCTGAGATGATGATGACTGTCAAATCGGGATGACGTTGTTTGAACTCCAGCAACAAAGCGAGCCCATCCAGCTTCGAGCCTTGAAGCCATATATCCAGTATGACGAGGGATGGACGGCGCTGGGAAAGCTCAGACAGTGCGGCATCCGAATTATGGGCCAGCCGTGTTTCGTAGCCTTCATCCTGCAGAATGCCCGCGATCAATTCCCGGATGTCTGCCTCGTCGTCAATAATCAGAATATCTGCGGCCATTACACGCTCATTTCGTCCAAACGAATTCATTACTTGGTTCGGTCATGCTCAGAATCTCCTGGTTTTCAAGCGCTCCAAACTCCAGTGTCACGTCCGCCCCCAGACCTGAGGCCGAATCCGCGAACATCAAACGTCCACCATGTTCCTCCATGATACGCTTGACGATTGCAAGGCCAAGGCCAGTGCCTTTTTCGCGGGTCGTCATATAGGGTTCGGCCAGACGGTGGCGGTTTTCCTGTGGAAGGCCAAGGCCGTTGTCTGACACACGAATGAAGGGTCGATTTCCTTTCATGCCGGTCAAGATGCGAACTTCACCCTTTGGATCCGCACTTGCAGCAAGTCGTGCTTCAACAGACTCCCGCGCATTCTTCACCAGATTTGTAATGGCTTGTGTCACCAGGCGACGGTCAAAAGCAAATCTGGGCACATCCGAACCATCCACGATCTCAATTGTGATGTCAGCTGAAGAAACCCGTTGCAGCACTGTAGCATCATGCACTGTATCGCGAAGGTCATTTGGTTCAGGGATTGCTTTTGGCATACGCGCAAATGAAGAGAACTCATCAACAATCCGTCCCAAGTCACCCACTTGTCTGATGATTGTGTCGGTGCACTGTTCGAACACCTTGGGATCGCTGGTGATCTCTTTCAGATATTTTCGCTTGAGACGCTCCGCCGAAAGCTGGATCGGTGTCAGGGGATTCTTGATTTCGTGGGCGATGCGCTGTGCAATGTCGGCCCAGGCAGAGTTGCGTTGGGCATTCACAAGACTGGTGATATCGTCAAACGTGACGACGAATCCATGCTCGGCATCATCTGCACGTTCAACGGTGATCCGCACAAAGAATGTGGCGAGCAGGTCATTGACGTTTTTCTCCACCTGCCCCTCGGCAAATCCTGAGGGCCGCGCCATGGCTTGGGCAAAAAGTTCCAGGAATTCCGGCGCAACCTGCCCCAGCAAGTGGCCGACCACCTGATGTTCATTCAGCTCGAGCAAATAGAGTGCCGAACGATTGACAACGGAAATGTGCAATGACGGGTCGATTCCGATGACACCCGCCGACACGCCGGCCAGCATGGCTTCCGAGAAGCGCCGACGCTCATCCAATTGTTCGTTGGTTTCCACTAATTGATCCCTGTGCATGCGGATCTGGTCCGTCATCATGTTGAAGGTTCTGGAGAGTGTCATCAAATCGCCCGGACCTTCGACCATGCGAACCTTGGCGCCAAAGTCTCCCTGTGCAACCTGCAAAGAGGCGTTGAGCAACCGGACAATGGGTTCGACGATGCGGTCTGAGAAGCGCAATCCCATCCACAGCGCCGCCAAAAGGAAAACCAATGCCAAAAGCGCAAACACCGACGCATAGGTCCATTGCACGCCCACACGCTGGCTCAACAGTAAATCATACTCTGCCTTCGCCTCACGTGTCTTTGCCACTTGCTCGACGACGACTGGTGAAATCACGCGGTAGACATAAAGATAGTGGGAGGGATAACCGGGAATGCGCATCAACGCGCGCACAAGCCCTCCCCCCCTGCCCGGAGGCAGCACCAGCACTTCGCCTTTTTCAACAGCCGCCAGTTGCGTAGGATCTGGGGCAATAAACTTGATGCGTTCATTGGCAGTGACATTCGCTTCGACGCGTTTGGTTGCCGAGTCAAAAACAAACACGCCCGCCAAATTGCGAACAGCCGCATGGCGGGCCACGCGCCGCAAGTAGGCTGGCCTGTCGTCCCGGAACAACGGAAACTGCTGCGAGAGATCGGTGGCGATATTGGCAAGATCAGACCGCGTGGCCTGTGAAGCATTGTCCAGATAGGCTTCGGCCACAGTTGATGCGGTGTTCACAATCGATCGCGTCCGATCCGAGAACCAGTTGTCAAGACCACGATTGAGAACGACAGCCGCAAATATCGCGACCATAACCGCGGGTACGACGGCGACAAGGCTGAAAATGGAAATGAGCCTGAGATGAAGGCCTGCACCCGGTGTGCGTTGCTTGAGTTCCCACAGCAGCCGCAAAAGCTGATAGCCCACCAGCAATCCCATCAACACGATCAGCAAGACGTTGGCCTGCATCAACCCACGACCGACGTCTTCCGAGGGCTGGATCGGCGTCAATCCCGTTAAAACAAGGAACGTCGCAAGTCCCGTGAGGATACCAAGTACCACGAGTCCAAGGGCCGCCCAGTCGGGCAGCCAAAGGAAACGACGGTAGTTCTGGATATCCGGGATTTTCACTGGTCTGGCTTTTCCTCAAGCCTTATATGCCAGTGACTGTGGCATTTTTTCAACGACGATGTTGCTGATGAGACACAGGAGGCTGTCAACCGATACCACGAATCACTTGCACACGCCGGTCGCGCAGTTTTGTTCTCAGTGTGTTTCGGTTGATACCCAGCACATCAGCGGCCTTGATTTGATTGCCGCGTGTCGCGGTCAGGGTTGCGCGCAATAACGGTGCCTCAAGCTCTGCAAGGAAGCGGTCATAAATACCCTCAGGCGGAAGGGACTGTCCAAAACTGGCAAAGTACCTGCCCAAATGGCCGTCGAGAAACTCCGTCAGGGATTGTGACGCCATGGCGGCGTGGCTTGGCAGCTCGGTGATCTGCATGCCGACAAGTTCGCGGCGCACGGCGGCAGCCGAAACACTGTCATCAACTTCCATCGCCAACAATCGCTTCACCAGGTTTTCAAGTTCACGAATGTTTCCAGGCCAGCGGTGCTCGGATAGAATCTCCAACGCCTCAGCGTCGAAATCTTTGTGTGGGAGTCCTTCCTTCATGGCCCGTGCCTGGAAGTGCCGCACCAAATCTGGAATGTCTTCCAACCGTTCGCGCAGTGGAGGCAACCGAAGCGGCACCACATTGAGCCGGAAGAACAAATCCTCCCGGAACAGCCCTTGGGAAATCAGTTGCCGCAAATCACGGTGCGTTGCCGCGATAATGCGGACATTGGACTTGATCGCCGTGGTTCCCCCCACCGACATGAACTCACCCTGTTGCAACACGCGCAACAGCCGGGTTTGTGTTTCAATCGGCATGTCACCGATTTCGTCGAGAAACAGTGTTCCGCCTTCAGCCTGCTCAAACCGCCCGGCCATCCGCCCCGTGGCTCCGGTGAACGATCCCTTCTCATGACCGAAGAGTTCCGACTCGATCAGCTCCCGGGGGATCGCCGCCATGTTGATGGCAACAAACTGTCCCTTCCTGCGCTTTCCGTAATCGTGCAGCGCCCGCGCCACCAGTTCCTTGCCCGTACCACTTTCCCCAATGATCATGGCTGTGAGGTCAGTTTGTGTCAGCCTCGCAATGACGCGGTAGATTTCCTGCATGGTTGCGGAACGCCCGACCAATGGCAGCGCTTCACCATGCACTTCCTGCTTCACCATTTGCGGGCGCATCGATTGTTCAAGTGCCTTGCCAACCACTTGTACTAACGCACTGAGATCAAAGGGTTTTGGCAGATAGTCATAGGCCCCGAGTTCCGCTGCGCGAATGGCTGTCATGACAGTGTTCTGGGCGCTGATCACCACAACCGGCAGGTTGGGGCGGAGTTTGCGGATACGCGGCAGGACATCAAAAGCGTTTTCATCGGGCAAAATCACATCTGTGACAAAAACATCGCCTTCGCCTTCACTGATCCATCGCCATGCCGCAGATGCCAAGCCCGTGGCGCGCACATTGTAGCCGGCGCGGCTGAAGGCTTGCGACAGCACTGTTCGAATGGTGCTGTCATCGTCTGCGATCAATACAGTCCGTATCATAGCTTTTGGCTTCCCACTGTGGTTGGCAGATGCGTCTCTTCTTCTCGTATCATCGGCAAGAGGCAGCGAAACGTTGTGCCGCGCCGGCGTGGTTGACACTCAACCGTGCCGCCATGGTCGCGGACAACTTTGGCCACAAGGGCCAGCCCAAGGCCCCTGCCCTGCCGCTTTGTGGTGACAAAGGGATCAAAAATGTGAGGCTGTATCTCGTCGGGAATACCGGGGCCGTTGTCGTGCACACAGACCTCCAGTGGCAGTGACACGCGCTCCGTTGAACCCGCCACCTGCAACTTGACGCCAGGCCGGAATGCCGATGAAAACATGATCTCGCGTCGCCCGTCGATTTGCCGGACCGCATCAACGGCATTTTTTGCCAGGTTCAGAAACACTTGTACAAGCTGGTCATTGTTGCCAAGCACAAATGGCAGAGACGGGTCGTATTCTTCAAGGAACACAATGTCGTTGTTTTCAGCCACAACCAGTTTCTTGACGCGGTCAAGCACCACATGAATGTTCACGGGGCTCCGGTCCAGCGGTCGTTCGTCGGTAAAGACTTCCATCTGGTCCACAAGTTTGCGGATGCGCTCGGCCTCGTCCTGAATCAGCCGTGCCATGCTGCGATCCTGTTCCGAAAGGCCGGGTTCAATCAGTTGTGCCGCACCCTTGATGCCCGCCAGAGGGTTCTTGATTTCATGGGCAAGCATGGATGCCATCGCCGTGACAGATCGGGCTGCACCCAGGTGAGACAATTGCTGTCCCAGCTTCTGCGCCATCGAACGGCGCAACAAGAGGATCATGACATGGCCCGTGCCGTCGCCAACCGGAGCGGTTTGCAGGTCAACGCTGCGCTCACCGCCAAAGCGTGGCGTGCCTATGCCCATGCCGTATTCAATCACGACATTGCCGGATTGACGGACCTGTTCGACAGATTGCAATACAGGGCTTGAAAATGGCGCCAGTTCGGCAATGCCAAGCCGGGCCAAAACGCTGGCACCCGCTTGAAAAAAATCTTCTGCCGCTGCGTTGGCCATGCAGATCCGGTTTGCGGAATCCAGCACCAGCAATGGATTTGGCAGCGCTTCGATGACGGCAGCGAGTGATGGCAGGTTTTCTGTCATCATGCGGCTTGCCTCTCGGCAGCATTTCCGCTTGCCAGATTGAAAACAAAATTCAGGCCTTCCGTCACTTTTGCATTGTCGGTCTGCGGCAGGTACGCCGAGCGCGCTTTTGCAACTGCATCTGCGTCAATCAACCCCCGCTCGCCCAATCGGTCCACTGTCCACCCAAAGTGTTTGCGAAATGTCTTGTTGCCAAGGCTTGCACCGTAAAGTGAGAGCGTTTCCTGTTGGTGCCACAGGGCAATTTCAAGTTCTTCCAGCAACGACGGCGCGGATTTGCCACTGCCGGGAGAAAGCTGTTCTGCAACGGCACCCGACCACCACGGCCTGCCATAGGCTGCACGGCCGAACATCACTGCATCAGCCCCGGACACCTGCATCATGGTTCTTGCGTCCTCTACAGAGTTGCCGTCACCATTGGCAACCAAGGGAATGCTGATGGCTTCACGCACCGCACGAATGGCATTCCAATCGGCGTTGCCCTTGTAAAACATGCAACGTGTGCGCCCATGAACAGTGATCATTTGCGCACCGGCACTTTCAGCCCGCCGCGCAATCTCCGGCGCGTTGAGTTGGTTGTGATCCCAGCCCAACCGCATCTTGACCGTCACTGGCACTTGGCAGGCTTGCACAGTGGCTGCGATCAGGCTCAACGCATGATCGGGATCACGCATCAGCGCAGAACCAGACAAGCCGCCCGTCACCTGTTTGGCGGGGCACCCCATGTTAATGTCGATGATGTCAGCGCCAAGGTCTTGCGCGATCTTGGCCCCGGTCGCCATCCACTTCGCTTCCCTGCCTGCGAGCTGAATGACGAAAGGCGAAAGCGAATCGCCACCAAATGTGCGCCGCACCATATCTTTACGGTCCCGCGCCAATTCCTCGCTGGCGACCATCTCCGAAACAACCAGACCCGCACCGTGGGCATGGGCAACTTTGCGGAAGGCCGCATCTGTCACACCCGACATCGGCGCCAACAGCACGGGATTGCGCAACTTGATTTTGCCAATTGTTATGCTCATTTATTAAGCAAGACCCACATGAGTTTAATTTTTGTGCAGCCTAGTCAAAATCTAAGGAAGATCAACAAGAAATCGTCAGGCGCGGCATTCTCTTGGCGCATGGCTTCAGTTAAGTGACACATATGGCAGTGATGGCAGTCATCGTAGCAGGCGGCAGTGGCATTCGGGCGGGCGGAAGCCTGCCAAAGCAATACCAGCTGATAGGCGGCAAACCCGTCATTCGCTGGACTCTCGAAGCGTTTCTGTCACACCCGATGATTACAGGCGTGCAAGCTGTGATTGGCCATGGCCACGAAGCCCTCTTTGAGGCAGCAACCTTGGGCTTGAACAATTTGCTTCAACCCGTCGTGGGCGGTGGCACACGCCAGGATTCTTGCCGTGCAGGGCTGGAAGCCTGTCTGGCGCTGAATCCAACCAAAGTATTGATTCATGACGCGGCGCGGCCATTTCTTTCACCCGAGCTCATCCGCAATATTGTCAATGAACTTGATTACGCACCAGCCGTGATCCCCGGTTTGCCCGTTGCCGATACAATGAAATTTGCGCCGTCAGGTTTGATTGAACGCACAGTTGACCGATCATCATTGTGGTTCGTGCAAACACCACAAGGTTTCCAGTTTGGGGAAATCCTTGACGCACATCAACGTGCGATGACAGAGGGTAAAAACACATTCACTGATGATGCAGCCGTGGCCGAATTTGCAGGCATGAAAGTGCAGATTGTTGCGGGCGAACAGAAAAACCGGAAACTCACAACCTCCCATGACATCGCCGAAGCTGACCGCGAACACGGCGTACGCCTTTATGAGCGCTTGCCGGATGTGCGCACGGGTCAAGGCATTGACTATCACGTCTTCGAGAAAGGGGATCATGTCTGGCTCTGTGGTGTGAAAGTTCCACACACCCATGGACTTAAAGGCCACTCCGATGCCGACGTGGCGTTGCATGCTGTTACGGATGCGATACTGGGAGCCATTGGCGAAGCAGACATTGGCCAGCATTTTCCGCCAACTGACAGGCAATGGAAAGGTGCGCCCTCTTCTATATTCGTCGCGAAGGCCATGGAACTCTTGAGGGCGCGTGGCGGCATGCTGGCAAATATTGACATCACAATTCTGGCGGAAGCGCCACGTGTTGGCCCCCACCTTGCAGCCATGAAATTGGCGTTGACGTCCTTGCTCGGGATTGCACTGGACCGCATTGCAATTAAGGCGACAACCACGGAGAAAATGGGCGCCATTGGCCGCAAAGAGGGCATGTCGGCCCATGCGATTGCCACGGTGCGGTTGCCGCTGTGAGTGCGGAAGAACTTGTCCGCAGGCTTGCCCAAAAGAATTGGATGATTGCAACGGCTGAAAGCTGCACCGGAGGTTTGGTCGCAAGTGCAATAACTGAAGTTCCCGGTGCATCTGCGGTGTTTGATCGTGGCTTCGTGACCTATTCAAATCAGGCGAAAACCGAACTGCTTGGGGTTGCAGCAGGATTGATTTCTGCTGAAGGTGCCGTGAGTGCCCAAGTGGCCCAGGCGATGGCCGAAGGTGCGCTTCGTTATTCCGCTGCAAATATTGCTGTTGCGGTCACGGGCATCGCAGGCCCCGGCGGCGGCAGCGATGTCAAGCCTGTTGGGCTCGTCCATTTCGCGTGCGCCACGCCGGTCAAAACCTTTCATGTTGAAAAACGTTTTGGCGACATTGGACGCAAAGCCATACGTCAGGCCGCAGTCGAAGAAGCCATTCAGCTGGTGATGAGGGCGCTCTGAACGCGTTTTGCCCGCGCTTCAAAAGCTGCCATCACCTTTTTGATCGCCATGTCCATCAATCCGGCAGCGGCAATTTGCAAGAGTGGATTGCGGAAAACATAGTCGATCCGGATCGAAACATCAGACAGCAAGCCTGCTGGCACAATTGTCCACATCGTTTCTACGCGCCTGAACGGTCCATCTGTTGAAATGGCCTTGACCTCACGGTTCTGCAAATGTGTCGTGACCGTACTGATAAAAGATTCCGCCTGGCCAAGCTTGGCGTAGCTTACGGCCAACGCTGCCTGAAAAGTTTCGCCTGTCGGTGTTTTTTGTCTGACACCGATAAGCTTTGAACTTTGCAACAATGGAAGAAACGCACTGTAGTGCTCAACATCCGCCGCCACTGTGAAGGCAATATCGGCTGGAACAGACACGCGTTTTGTTGATTGGAAAACCGGCAAGACTCAAGCCCGCTGCGCAGCACGTGCCACACGCAGCCGTGCGAAATCTTCGCCTGCATGGTGTGATGACCGCGTCAACGGTGAAGATGACACCATCAAGAATCCCTTGGCATAAGCGGTTGCTTCGTAGTTCTTGAACTCATCAGGTGTCACAAACCGGTCTATCGCTGCATGCTTGCGTGTGGGCTGCAGGTATTGCCCGATGGTGATGAAATCGATGTCTGCGGAACGCATGTCATCCATCACCTGCATCACCTGTTCGCGCGTTTCGCCAAGCCCTACCATGATGCCGGACTTTGTGAATATCTGTGGGTCAAGTTCTTTCACCCGCTGCAACAGTCGCAACGAATGGAAGTAACGCGCTCCCGGCCTGATTTTAAGATATAGCGCTGGAACGGTTTCAAGGTTGTGGTTGAATACATCAGGTTGCGCTTCAACAACACGCTCTAAAGCCCCGTTTTTCTTGAGAAAATCCGGAGTCAGAATTTCAAGTGTTGTGGTTGGCGAGAGCCTGCGCGTATGCCCCAACATCTGGACAAAGTGCTGCGCGCCTCCATCAGCAAGATCATCGCGGTCAACAGACGTAATCACAGCATGCGAAAGTCCCATCGCTGCAATGGCTTCGGCGACGCGCAAGGGTTCGCCCTCATCAAGCGCAACTGGCAAGCCCGTCTTCACGTTGCAGAAGGCACACGCCCTTGTGCAAGTGTCGCCCATGATCATGAAGGTCGCGTGCTTTTTCGACCAGCATTCGCCGATGTTGGGGCAGCTTGCTTCTTCGCAAACTGTGATCAGATTTTTTTCGCGCACCAGCTTTTGTGTGTCAGCGAACACGCCAGTCAGTGACGGGGCTTTCACACGAATCCAGTCTGGTTTGCGCATCAGCGGCGTATCAGGCCGCCGCGCCTTCTCCGGATGGCGCGGTTTCTGATTTGCGGTTTGGTCGATCAGTGTTGCCATTTAGCGCTTTTTGCCGCGAAGCATCCGAACAACTGTCAGCAGCACGACGGCGCCAGCAGCTGAAACCAGCAAATTGCCCCAGAACCAGCCTTGGAAAATCTGGCCCAGTTGGATGCCGGCCTGATTGGCCACAAAGAAACCGAGCCAAGAACCAGCAATGCCGAAAATCAAATTCATGATCAGGCCATGATCTGAGCCGGTGAGTTTTTCTGCCAACCAACCGGCAATTATACCCACCAAGATCGTGCCGCCAATTCCAACACCGCCGAGTTGCATCAATTGATCCATTTTCTTTTCCCTAATTTAGAATGTTTGCGATGAACATGACGATGACAGCGCCGATTGTCGCCGTCGCGATGTCACGTCCCACTTCACTGTGAATACCAAGATTGATGTTGGCTTTCTGCAAAGTGTAGCTGCCCACAAAAGAGCCGAGCACACCGCTGATCAAATATTGCATGAGCCCGCCTTCGCCACCTGTAAATGGCACCCAACTTGCCAGCCAACCCGCAGCGAGACCCATCAAAAGTGCAATTACGATATTCTTCTTGTCCATGCCCGCTCCCTCCGTTGGAGCGACGAGCATATGGTGCTGTTGCATTCGAAATTCAAGCCAAAGGTTATTGGAGATAACTTGGAAGAACGGTGGATTTATCCGTTACAGCCTGAGCAAGTTGCTCTTTGGTGAGGTTAGACACCCCGGTCAAAATGGCACCCTTCAAAACAGTCTTGCTCAATACGGCGTCTTTGAAGTTAGCCCCAGTGAAGTCAGCATAGCTACAATCCGCGGAGGAAAGATCAGCACCGGAGAAATTCACGCCACGCATGCTTGTGCGTCGGATGAATGTGCCGCTCAGGTCCAATGCATCTTTGTAAACTGATTGCCTTGCGGTATGATTCACGTCTTAAACTCCTGCAAAATATCCATGATCGCCTGAACGTCTGCTGGTGCGGGCTTATCACCGTACCTTACAACATTCTGTTTCAAATAGGTAGTCAGCAGCTTGATGACGGGACCGGACAAGTCCGGGAAATCCCTGCAAACCTGTTCAAGGGTCAGAATTGCACCAAGTCGCACTTCAAGCTTCTTGTCCTTCAACTGACCGACAGCACGGTTGAACAATTCAGCCACATGTGCTCGCCGGGAAAGTTCTGTCTGCTTTAACTGGTTTTCTGCCTGACGGTTTGCCGCTGTAACACGCAACCATGCGAGCCAAAGGCCAAATGCCCCACCGGCTACAAACAGGTAGTTGCGGACGATCTCCGAAGTTGCCTGATCCCAAAACCAGTACATGACATCACATGTGAATGACGCGGCCATAGGCGTCGAGAACGCTCTCATGCATCATCTCTGAAAGTGTGGGATGCGGGAAGACCGTGTGCATCAGTTCTTCTTCGGTGGTTTCAAGGCCCATGGCCACGACGAAGCCCTGGATCAATTCGGTGACTTCTGCACCCACCATGTGCGCGCCGATGAGGCGGCCCGTCTTGGCGTCGAATATGGTTTTGATCAAGCCCTGATCTTCGCCCAGCGCTATGGCCTTGCCATTGGCGAGGAAGGGAAAGCGGCCGATCTTGAGTTCGAAGCCTGCAGCTTTTGCTTTTGCTTCCGTGAGGCCTACGGACGCCACTTGCGGGTGGCAATAGGTACAGCCCGGGATTTGTTCTTTCTTCATGGGGTGGGCATCGAGGCCTTTGATCTTCTCGATGCAGATCACACCTTCATGTTCCGCCTTGTGCGCCAGCATGGGTGGCCCCGCCACGTCGCCGATGGCGTAGATGCCTTTGATGTTTGTATTTCCGTAACCGTCGATGACAATGCAGCCCTTTTCAGTTTTCACGCCGAGAGCTTCAAGTCCGAGGTTTTCAATGTTTGCGACAACGCCAGCGGCGGTGATCACACGGTCGGCGGTGACGGTTTCTGATTTGCCATTGGCTTCAAGTGTCGCCGTCACTGAATCCGACTTCCGGTCAAGTTTGGTCACCTTGGTACCCAAACGAAATTTCAGTCCCTGCTTTTCCAGGAGTTTTTGCGCGGTCTTCGAAATCTCCGCGTCTTCCACCGGCATGACCTGATCCATGATCTCAACCACGGTCACATCAACGCCCATGGCGTTGTAGAATGACGCAAACTCAATGCCGATGGCACCGGAGCCGACAACCAGCAGTGACTTCGGCATCTTTGGCGGCACCATGGCCTCAAAATAAGTCCACACCAATTTACCGTCCGGTTCCAGCCCGGGCAACACGCGGGGACGCGCACCCGTGGCGATGATGATGTGCTTGGCGGAATAGGTCCCTGCCCCCAATGTTCCCTTTGGTATCGGATTCTGCGGCAGCACCGCCGCCTTCTTCATGTCGGCGACAACGACTTCGCCGGGCTTGGTGATCTTCGCCTCGCCCCAGATGATCTGCACCTTGTTCTTTTTCAGAAGACCATTGACGCCCATGTTGAGGCGACCCGAAATACCGCGCGAACGGGCAACAACTTTCGACGCATCAAAGCTGATGTCCTTGGCAGAGAGACCATAGTTTTCAGCATGCTTCATGTAGTGATAGATTTCGGCTGACCGCAGCAACGCCTTGGTGGGGATGCAGCCCCAGTTCAGGCAAATGCCCCCGAGGTGTTCCCGCTCGATGATCGCTGATTTGAAGCCAAGCTGTGCGGCACGAATGGCCGTCACATAGCCGCCCGGGCCTGCGCCAATAATCAGAACGTCGAAACTGTTGTCGGCCATAGTCTATTCTTTCCTGTTTCCCCTCTCCCCTTGCGGGAGAGGGTGCTGAGCGCCAGCGAAGCGGGAGAGGGGTTTCGATGACAAGCAAGCCCCTCTCCCGGCTCACTTCGCTCGCCACCCTCCCCCACAAGGGGTGAGGGTTAGTCTTCACAATCCCAAAATACGTTCCACCACTGTCACCAACGCCTGCCCCAGCACCTTCGTATCTTCAGCCGTCATGTGCCCACCATCCGTCGGGTCAGTCTTGGAAACACTGCCCGCATCAAAGAAATGCACCTCTTGCTCCTCTGCCACGCGCTTGTGGTGGCGGGCAAAGAGTTTGGATTCCTCAATCGCATGGCCCCAGAGATCGTTGAACCATTCATCGCTGGTCTTGCACAAGGCAGGCGGCGACATAATCAGGATTTGCGGCTTGGGAAAGCCTGCAATGAAACTGTGCGACTTGGTGAGTGTGATCAACCGCTCTATCCCCATCGCCGCATCAAAGGCGCGACAACGGTTGGCATATTTGATGTCGTTGGTGCCCAGCATGATGATGACAAGATCAAGCGGCTGGTGCGTACACAACAACATCGGAAGCGCCACAGCGCCATTGCGCTCAGCCTCACACGTCGGGTCCGGAAAAACCGTAGTCCGCCCGTTCATGCCTTCTTCAATGACAGAAACATTTCTTATTCCCGCAGCCAACACATTCGGCCAACGGTGATCAAACGGATGACGTTTAAAAGTTCCGGCCTCAAAACCCCAGGTGAGAGAGTCACCAAATGCGAGAATGGATTTCATGTTTCTTTGGCCTGTTCGAGAGAATTGAATTTTAAAGAAAAGTCATAGGTCACCAACTTGAGATTTGGAACAAGTGAGGCGGCACCGACGATCCGGTCCGAAAATGATCGCGCAATGAGAATCATTCGAACTAGATCAGTTCCTTCTTCTTTCCCTATGTCACTAGCGTATGCCATTAGTTGTTCAAGCGCTCCCTTTGGACAGTCACCAGCTTTAAGTTCAACAACAACAAACTTATCGTTGGAGTCTTTCGCTACAATATCAATCTCGCCAGAGTTCACGCGCCGCTCAATGTGGTTGTCTACAATTCTCAATCCCGCTTCCAAATTTTCAATTTGGCGCCGGACAGCCTGCTGCATATCTCTTTCAAGATGAAAGGCTTGACCAGTTGGCTCGAGGGGTATTTCATTTGTGGTGCTCTTCTCAGGTCTTCCAGAGCTGAAGTCGTCAGACGACATACGAAAAAGCAAATATTTGGTGAGGGCAGAACGACGATTGCTTGCCTCTTTGTCAAATGGCGGCCCTGTTTCTGAGACTGCCCATCGCGTCAGCCAGGAAGCATCCTGAGCAATTGCTTCATCCAGCCCATGGCGATCCTGCTCGCGCAAAGCGCTGTCAATCTTCCTCAAATTCACCAAATAGCTGTTGCAGCTACTTTCCTTCAGACCCTCCGCGAGAAAGGAATTTCTGAACTGGCTCTCCAAGAAACTCATTTTTACCTCACACCAACATCAATCCCGGCTCTTCCAGATACAACTTGATCGCATTGATGAACTCAGCCCCCAGTGCGCCGTCGATGCAGCGGTGATCTGTGGACAGCGTGATCGTCATCTGCTGTTCGATTTTGATTTCGTTGCCGCGCACCACGGGGCGGCGTTCGCCGGAGCCGATGGCTAGAATGCAAGCATGGGGCGGGTTGACGATGGCCTGGAAGTTCTTGACGTTCATCATGCCCATGTTGGAGATGGCGGCGGACCCGCCCTGGTATTCATCGGGCTTGAGTTTCTTGTCGCGGGCGCGTTTGGCGTAGTCTTTCATCTCGGTTGAGATTTGGGCGAGGCCCTTGGTTTCGGCTTTGCGCACGATTGGCGTGATGAGGCCGCCGGGGATGGTGACAGCGATGCCGATGTCAGCGTGTTTGTGTTTCACCATCGCGGTTTCGGTCCAACTCACATTGGCGTCTGGCACTTTGATCAAGGCCATGGCCATGGCCTTGATGATGAAGTCGTTGACGGATATTTTCCAGGTGGGCTTCCCGTCTTTGTCTTTCGGCGCTTGCCCGTTGAGGCGCTCGCGCAACTCCAACATGTGATCGAGCGCGACATCGACGGAGACATAAAAATGCGGAATGGTTTGTTTGGATTCCGTAAGACGCCGGGCAATGACTTTGCGCATGCCGTCGTGAGGGATCAGGTCGTAGGAGCCATCGGCGAAATTTTTGAGGACTTGGGCGTCCGATGGGGGAGCAGAGATGGTGGATAGACCCCCTCCGGCGCTCCGCGCCACCTCCCCCGGCTTCGCCAAGGGAGTTGCCTCAACATCCCTCGACACAATGCGGCCATGGGGGCCGGAGCCTTTGACGGTGGCGAGGTTCAAGCCTTTGGACTTGGCAAGGCGGCGTGCGAGTGGGGAGGCGAAGACGCGTACACCCCCTCCGGCCGCTGGCGCGGCCACCTCCCCCGCAAGGGGGGAGGATAAATCGGCGGCAACTTTCTTATCCTCCCCCTTTACGGGGGAGGTGGCGCGTAGCGCCGGAGGGGGAGTTACTGAAACATCCCCCAGCTTCTCGCCATCAGCCAAAATCACCGCCAGCAGTGTGTTCACCAACACATCATCGGTGCCCTCAGCCACCATGATCTTGGCCAATGTACCTTCATCAATCGCCTCGATCTCCATCGTCGCCTTGTCGGTTTCGATTTCGGCGAGAACGTCACCGCTTTTCACAGCGTCGCCTTCTTTCTTCAGCCATTTCGCAAGTTTACCCTTCTCCATCGTCGGCGAAAGGGCGGGCATCAGGACGGTTGCGGGCATCGGGAATTTCCTGCGTTAGCTCTTGTTCGCCAGCACAGAATTCTGTGCTGCCGCCTTGTTCAAATCTTCGAGCAGATTTTTGCGGATTTCGGCCAGATTGTCCGCCGTTTTGCCGTGGCCCATTTCTTCCATGGATGCCGCCACCTGCTGCGCCATTCCAGCCAGCACATGGCCCCAGATATCGGCCTTGCCGAACGCCATGGCATGCAGTGACAGACTCAGGTTTCCGCCAACAATCCAGGCCCTGGCGATTTCGCCGGCCTTTGGATCATGGAACACTTCATGGGGCGGTTGCAATTGATGCGGATGAATGTCTTTGGAGTGATCGTGGTGGTGATGGTCGTGGCCTTTCGCCATGTCAGTTTTCCTTTGGTTCAAATGTAGAGAGTGGATTTTACAGCCGCAACAACGTCGTCGGCATGCGGCAGCGCCAGTTTTTCGAGATTGGCAGCATAAGGCATGGGCACGTCCTTACCGGCCACGCGCATCACAGGCGCGTCGAGATAATCAAACGCATGGGTCATGATTTCGGCGGCGAGTTCAGATGTCACAGAGAAACGAGGGAAGCCTTCTTCGACGCAAACACAGCGGTTGGTTTTTCGCACCGATGCCAGAACGGTTTCCAAGTCCAGTGGACGGATGGATCGAAGGTCTATGATCTCGCATTCAATGCCCTCGGCCGCCAGTTTGTCCGCCGCAGCGTGGGCATAAGTCATGCCAATGCCGAAGGAGACGATTGTTGCATGGTGGCCGACGCGGGCCACGCGGGCCTTGCCGATGGGGACGATCCAGTCATCATGCTTGGGCACTTCGAAGGACTTGCCGTAGAGAATTTCGTTTTCGAGGAAGATCACCGGGTTCGGATCGCGGATGGCGGCTTTCATCAGGCCCTTCGCGTCCGCCGCCGTGTAGGGCATGACGACTTTCAAGCCGGGAATGTGGGAGTACCACGCGGCATAGTCCTGGGAGTGTTGCGCACCCACCCGTGCTGCCGCACCATTGGGCCCACGGAAGACGATGGAACAACCCATCTGGCCACCGGACATGTACAGCGTTTTGGCGGCGGAGTTGATGATGTGGTCAATCGCCTGCATGGAGAAATTGAAGGTCATGAATTCGAGAATGGGCTTCAGGCCCGCAAAGGCCGCACCCGTTGCGATGCCCGTGAATCCGTGTTCGGTGATCGGCGTGTCGATGATGCGTTTGTCGCCAAATTCTTCGAGCATGCCTTGGGAGATTTTATAGGCACCCTGGTATTGGCCCACTTCTTCACCCATGAGGAACACATCCGGATCGCGGCGCATTTCTTCAGACATGGCAGCGCGGATGGCTTCGCGCACGGTCATTGTGACCATTTCGGTGCCTGCGGGGATTTCCGGGTCTTGCAATTTCGTACCCTCTCCCGCTGCACTGCGTGCAGCACCCTCTCCCGCAAGGGGCGAGTGTTGGGAACTTCCCTCTCCCCTTGCGGGAGAGGGTGTCGCGACAGCGACGGGAGAGGGGCGTGCAACCGACGCTTCACCAATCACCGCAATCGGCGTGTTCACTTTCACGCCTTCAGTGCCGGCGGGCACCAGGATTTCCGTCAACAGTCCTTCGTCCACAGCTTCGATTTCCATGGTGGCCTTGTCAGTTTCGATCTCAGCAATCACATCGCCGGATTTGACATTGTCACCAACATTTTTAAGCCACTTGGCAAGTTTGCCCTCTTCCATGGTGGGCGACAGGGCGGGCATCAGGATGGTTGGCATGCGTCAGAACTCTTCTGGTTGTATCGGCGCGTCAAACGGCCAGAGCAGTTTCATTGGAAATGTAATCGCGTCGAAAGGAGGTGCACAAACTTGCTCGTTGCCAAAAAAGACTTTGATCAAAAGCCAATCTTTGTCTTGCAACCGAAAGACCTCAAGTGTTTGAGCGACCGGGTCAAGGTACCACAAATGGGGCACTTCATAAGTTGCGTAGATGCGCCGTTTTGGCCCGAGATCGATGAGACGGGTTGACGGCGAGTGGATTTCACAAATCCAATCAGGCACTTCCTCAAAATAGGCACCATCCCCTTTGCCTCCTAGACGTTCTGCCCGCCAGCCCGCGAGGTCTGGAACGACAACATGTGGACCAAGATGAAGTTCGGGCTCTGTCGCAATGATCCACCCGCCTGGCCCGCCTAGCCCAAACTCATAGGGCGGCGATACAATGCCGCTGACCCGATTGGCAGCGACCACGTGCCGACGCGCTGGTCGGGGCTGCACATGCAACGATCCGTACAAAATCTCACCACCCACATGCAGCGGCAACGCTTCAATGTCGGCGTAAGTCGCGGGAGATTTGTTTGGGTTTGCCATCACGCGTTCACATAAATATCCGTCCACAGCTCAGCATCGTCTGGGAACGCGTCATTGGTTGCAAAGTCGGATGCCACTGTGACGACATCGCGGATTTCGGCGTCGATCTTTTTCAAGTCATCTTCTGTGGCTTGGCCAGCCCGGATCAACCGTGCCTTCACCTGTTCAATCGGGTCATGTTCCTCACGCATTTTTTGCACCTCTTCCTTGCTGCGGTATTTTGCAGGATCAGACATGGAATGGCCGCGATAGCGGTAGGTCATCATTTCGAGGATATAGGGACCATCTCCCGCACGGCAATGGGCCGTGGCGCGGTCTGCGGCGTCTTTCACAGCGCGCACGTCCATGCCGTCCACCTGCTCCGCCGGAATGCCATAGGCTTCGCCCCGTGCGCCAAGCGATTGCGATTCAGCGGTGGAGCGCGTGGCGGACGTGCCCATGGCGTAGCGGTTGTTTTCAATGACAAAGATGCACGGCAACTTCCAAATCGCCGCCATGTTGAAGGTTTCGTAGACTTGGCCCTGATTGGCTGCGCCATCACCGTAGTAGGCCCAAGACACATTGGTGTTGCCACGATAGCGGTTTGCGAAAGCGAGCCCTGCTCCCAGCGGCACTTGTGCAGCGACAATGCCGTGGCCGCCGTAAAAGTTTTTCTCCTTGCTGAACATGTGCATGGAGCCGCCCTTGCCACGGGAGATGCCGCCCTTGCGGCCCGTAAGTTCCGCCATGACACCACTTGGGTCCATCCCGCAGGCGAGCATATGGCCGTGGTCGCGGTAAGAGGTGATGACTTGGTCACCCTCAATCGCTGCCATTTGCAGACCGACGACGACGGCCTCCTGGCCGATGTAGAGGTGGCAAAAACCGCCTATGAGGCCCATGCCGTAGAGTTGGCCGGCTTTCTCTTCAAACCGCCGGATGAGCAGCATGTCACGATAGGCTGCGATCTCTTCATCAGCGGTAAATCCTGAATTCTTGAGATTGGCAGCCTTGGCAGGCTTGGCCCGAGGTTCTTTACGTGCCAGATAGGCCGACTTGACTGCCATGCCACTTCTCCCTGTTTTGAGAGTCTGATAGCACCTAAAGGCTTGTGTGCACTGCAAAAAAAGTGGCTTAACTGAAATTCGGTTTAGGCGGATGATTCAATGACGGAAAACCAGTGCCAGATTGGTCATTGAGAAGTTTTCACAATCAGCTCGTTGGCACCCGACCAACCGAGTTTACTGCGCGCCAGTTCTTCGAGCATGTCCGGGTCGACGCTTTCCGGACGCATGAGGTTGACCTGCACCAGCATACGACTTTTCTGACCGACGAGACTTGCCTCAACGGATTGCAAATTGGCCAGGCTGGTTTCAAGTTCCTGCACGTAGGCATGACTTCGCGTGCCGTACCAGGCGTGCCAGGCGAAATAGCCCATCAAGACCAAGCAGCCTGCGGACACCAGATATTCGAATCGGAGATTATTGATTGTCATAACCCCACATTTTCCTTGAAACCTTAACGAAGGGTATATCTTCCAAGGCAATCGCTTGAAGCCAAGGGACCGCTCCCCCGCTTCACGGACCCTCTCCGAAGGGGAGAGGGACTCGTTCAACCACCTGCCGTTTTACTGTTCAGGGTGCACCCACCACGAGTCCCTCCCCTCTGGGGAGGTTCCGGCGAAGCCGGGGAGAGGTCCTTTGGCAACACGCGATTGCCCAGTTATATCTGCGACAGGCCTTGCTTTTTCGACTGGAAATGCCGAATTAGAGTGCATGTTGTCGAGCAGCCGATTTGTCGTCGCCATCCACGCCTTGAGTGTGCTCGCAAGCCATGCGGGAAAAGGTCCGGTGTGTTCGTCTATCATCGCCTCAAGTGTGCACACAAATCCTGTGGTGATCCGTCGTTTGATGTCGGCGTTGGAGCGCTCTTCCCTTGTCAAGTCAACAGCGGGCCGGACCGGTGGGTTTGAACTGGCCAAGTCAGCGGCGTCGATATCGTTGGCGGATGTCTATGGTGCTGTCGAAGATGAAAACGTGTTTCGCCCCCACAAGATCGACGCTGACGCAGAATGTCCCATTGCCAAGCAATTGATGTCGGTTCTCGCCCATCCGCTGCGATCTGCTGAAATTGCCCTCAAGCAGTCATTGGGCCTGACAACACTTGCAGACGTGGTCAAGCAGTTTGCCTGACAATTTGCTGACAAGACCCGTAGACGGATTGTCAGTGCGACTTCATTAACACTGCGGCACTGATAACCGCCGTCTGTTTGGAATTTCAGTAAGTACTCAAGCGGTGGTTTCGGTCCATCCGGTGCGCGGGGCAGCCCATGACAAAACTGCTGCCCAAACAGGGCAGCCCTGCCGCCGGATTCGGGATTGTTTCAATTTGTATGATTGCTCTTTGGCGGCTAAAATGGACGACATGTTCTCAAGTGGCATGAAATTGCTTGTCATCGCATGTCTTGCTCTTGCAATCACAGCACCGACTTATGCCAAAGATGGGAATAGTGGAAATTCTGGCGGCGGAAATTCCGGGAGTGGCAAAGACGGCAGTGATGACGACAGAGATGATGATGATGACGACGAAATTTCGGGCGGGTCATCCGGGAAGGACCAGGACAAGGCCCGCGACGCGGTTAAATCCGGCGAGGCCGTCACTTTGGCTGTGCTCATGGTGTATTTGCGTAAATACCATCCCGGCAAGGTGCTCAATGTGGATGTGCGGCGGCGAAACAAAACGTTCGTCTACCAGGTCAGGTTGCTCACCAGGAGTGGCCGTATTCAAACCCTGAGGTTCAACGCGAAAACGCTGCGGCAGGTCGGAATCTGAAATGCGTGTCTTGGTCGTGGAGGACGAAGACCGGGTTGCGCGCGCAGTTGCGGCAGCCATCACCAACGACGGATACGCCGTTGACATTTCCAGAGACGGTGAAGACGGCTGGTTCAAGGGATCGACCGAAAACTACGCGCTTGTGATTCTGGATCTCGGTCTTCCCAAGTTGGATGGCTTGGGCGTATTGCGGCGTTGGCGCTCTGAAGGAATGACGATGCCAATCATCGTTCTCTCTGCGCGCGGCACCTGGGCAGAGCGGGTGGAAGGGATTGATGCTGGGGCAGATGACTACTTGCCAAAACCGTTTGAGATGCCTGAACTTCTGGCCCGCATGCGTGCCGTCATCCGGCGGACGAGTGGTTTGCCCGAAGAAGCCCTTGCTGTCGGCGATCTGCGCATTGACATGCGGAATGGCACGGTGGCCATGGCCGGTCACCCCATCAGCGTCACACCGCTCGAATTGCGTTTGCTGAAACACCTGATCAACAATCTGGGACGTGCCGTCAGCAAGGAAGAATTGGCCGACCAACTCTATGACATGAACCACGAGCGCGAGACCAACGCCATTGAGGCGCTGGTCAGCCGCCTGCGCCGCAAACTCGGCAATGGTGTCATCGTCAGCAAACGTGGCTACGGATATTTTCTGACAGCCGCAGGCGCATGAACAATCGTTCCCTCCGGTTGCGCTTGATGGTGCTCGCATCGCTTGTCATCAGCGTCATTCTCATCATTTCAGGCCTGGCGTTTTATTGGCTGTTCCAGCGTCACGTCGAAAAATTTGTCATGGCAGAGTTGACAACCCATTTTGAACAACTCGCGGCTGGCCTTGTCTTGAATCCGGGAGGTCAACTGGAACTTCGAAGTAACCTGACAGACCCTCGCTTTTTGGTTCCAGGCGGCGGTCTTTACTGGCAAGTTGATGTCAAAGGCCAACTCTCCCTTCGGTCGCGCTCGCTTTGGGATGCCCAGCTTGAGGTGCCAACACCGCCCGAGCAGCCAGAAGAAGATCATGCGCATGTATTGCTTCTGCCGTTTGGCGGTGAGATTTTCGCGTTGGAAAAGTTGGTCACTGTGGAAGGCGAAGCAGGCAAGGAAACCCGTGCTGTTGTGACTGTGGGTCTCGAAAGATTGCGTGTGACTGAGGCGGCGGGCGTATTTGCACGTCAAATCATCGCGGGCCTTGCCGTTGTCTACGCAGCCTTGTTGTTCGGCTCCCTGGGCATGATCATGCTGGGCCTCAAACCCCTGCAGCGACTGAAAGACGCTGTTGTCTTGGCGAAGACTGATGAAGACCAATTGTCAACTGATGCGTTTCCAAGCGAAGTGATGCCGCTTGTCGAAGAGATCAATGCGCTGACTGAGGCGCGCCGCGCCCAGCTTGAATCAGCAAGAAAGCGCGCCAGCAATCTTGCCCATGGCTTGAAAACGCCTTTGACGGTGCTTTCCACAGTCGCAACTGAGTTGGCAACAGTTGGGCAACACGCCGCCGCCCGCACAATCAAAGAGAATACGCAGCTCATGCGGGGTTTTGTTGAACGCGAGCTCACCCGCAGCAGGATGGCAGATGGCAGCCGCAGCTACCGGGCGCCCTTGCGCCAGACTGTTGAAAGCGTTGTCAACACCATGAAGCGGGCTCCGCGTGGCGATGCCTTGATCTGGTCGATCAATCTTCCACAACAAGCCTTTGTCCAGATGGACGCGACCGATCTTTTGGAGCTTGTCGGCAACCTTACAGACAACGCGCGGAAATATGCGCGCGCCATGGTCAGGCTTTCATATGACGGCATCAATTTCACCGTCGAAGATGACGGCCCCGGCGTTGATGAGGCGAAGCTGGACAGCATCATGGCCCGTGGTGTGCGTGTTGATGAAACAGTCAGTGCCGTGGTCGACGGACAAGGCATTGGTTTGTCAATCGTCAAGGATTTGGCTGAAGTCTATCAACTGCAAGTGTCAGCCACGAAATCCGTGTTGGGCGGACTGGCAGTCCGGGTTGAACTGCCATTTGCACCCGGCCGGACAGCTTAAGCCTTCAACACCGCCCTGCCCTGATACATTGCCGCTGCACCAAGTTCCTGCTCGATGCGGAGCAGCTGGTTGTATTTTGCCAAACGGTCCGACCTGGCCAATGAACCTGTCTTGATCTGTCCGCAATTTGTCGCCACGGCGAGATCGGCGATTGTTGAGTCTTCGGTCTCTCCCGAACGGTGGGACATGACGGCGCGATAGCCAGCTTTGTGGGCCATCTCGACGGCTTCGAGTGTTTCAGTGAGAGAACCAATCTGGTTCACTTTCACGAGAATGGCGTTGGCGATGTGCTGGTCGATGCCTTGCTTGAGGCGCGTTGTGTTGGTGACGAAGAGATCATCGCCAACGAGCTGGGTTTTCGCGCCGATGAGATCAGTCACCTGCTTCCAGCCATCCCAGTCGTCTTCTGACAAGCCATCTTCAATGGAGATGATGGGATAGTCGCGTGACAGCTTGGCAAGATATTCGGCTTGCTCCTTGATGGAGCGGGTTTTGCCTTCGCCAACGTATTCATATCTGCCGTTCTTGAAGAACTCAGTCGCAGCGCAATCCAGTGCCAGGTACATGTCTTTGCCTGCTGTAAATCCTGCCTGCTCAATTGACTTCATGATGAAGTCGAGGGCCGCCTCCGCCGATGGCAGATTTGGGGCGAAGCCACCTTCATCGCCGACGTTGGTGTTGTGGCCGGCTTTCTTCAGGGCGCTTTTCAGCGTGTGGAAAGTTTCAGCCCCCATGCGCAAGGCTTCGGCGAAACTCGTAGCACCCACAGGCATCACCATGAATTCCTGGAAGTCGATGGGGTTGTCGGCATGCATGCCGCCGTTGATGATGTTCATCATCGGCACGGGCAACGTGCGGGCCGCCGTGCCACCGACGTAACGGTAAAGCGGCATGGCGCAGGCGTCAGCTGCGGCCTTGGCCACGGCAAGTGAAACACCAAGGATGGCATTGGCCCCGAGCTTCGCCTTGTTGGCTGTGCCGTCCAATTCGATCATGGTTCGGTCGATGTCGATCTGGTTTTCGGCATCCATGTCGGCGAGCGCTTCATAGATTTCGCCATTGACGGCGGCCACGGCCTTTTGAACGCCCTTGCCGAGATAACGCGTCTTGTCACCATCCCGGAGTTCCATGGCTTCATGGGCCCCTGTTGACGCGCCTGAGGGCACAGCCGCACGGCCAAATGAACCATCTTCCAGCGTGACATCCACTTCGACCGTAGGGTTGCCCCGGCTGTCAAGAATTTCGCGTGCGGTGATGTCAAGAATGGCGGTCATGGGTGTCTCCGAATGGGTGGTTTGCAGGAGCTTATGGGTGGGATGTGACGGCTTTGCAACAAATTTGAGGGGCGTACATCAGCCCCTCACCTGACTGCTTCGCAGTCGTCCTCTCCCGCAAGCGGGAGAGGTGAAAAACTTAACGTCGCCCGCAAGCGGGAGAAGGTGGCGACCCCGGCGAAGGCCGGGGGAGACGGATGAGTGTGTCGGCTGGGCTGTGTAACCAAGTGCGGCCACCCCCTCGGCGCGTTCGCGCCACTCCCCCATGCTGGGCATGGGGGAGATAAATGAAAGCACTGTGGTGGCTCCCATCACGGCGGGCGGAAAAAGTGGAGGAAGGGCCCGGTTGGGGCGTTCCGTCGATCAAAGCTTTGGTGGGAAAAAAGTAACGGTACGCCCCGTCCCCGCATTTGCTGCGCAAAAGCTAGGCCAGGCGTGGCGATTTTTTCCGCTGTCCAGTTCTTACAGTGTCCCAGATCGCACGGTGCCCGCCTGAAGTGGAAAGGCATGTCTGTTGAACCGCTGGGAATGTTACGGCCTTCCGGCCACCGGGGTCGTAGTGTCCCGGGGTCTGGTTCAGCAGCCCAAGGGAACGGAGTTTGCGAAAATCCCGCTGCCAAGCGCCACAGACGGTTCGAGCT
>JANPCE010000076.1:0-48578 GCA_031430795.1 Hyphomicrobiales bacterium | reverse complement strand
AACCAGCCCCCGCGCAGGTTTCAAACTGCAACGATTGCAACCCAACTGTCCAGATACAAGAGGTCCCTTGGCTTCACGCGATTGTCCTGCTCAGGGCAGGGGACTTGCCAAGCCTCCGACTTGATGCTCTAAAACCAGCCGAGGGGCTTCGTACTTGAGAGACCGCAGTGATCAATCTGCGGCAGGAGCTTCGTCATGACAATTGCAATCAGCACCAATCTGACCATCGCCAACGCCGGAGCAAATGGCGGCTCACAAGTCGGTGCCAAAGTGGCCCAGCTGACTGGCGGGGGCTATGTTGTCGCCTGGACCTCAACAATCCCAAGCGATCCCAACGGCGGCAATGTGGTGTTCCGCCTTTTTGATGCCAACGGCAACCCCACAAGCGCAATCCAGCAAGCCTCCACCCAGATCACGAACAATGAGGCAATACAAGACATCATTGCCAATTCGGATGGAACTTTCACAATCGCTTTCACTACAACGGGCCCGGGTGGTGCCGCTCCTGTGGGCTATGGCGCAACAGGAACATTGGAAGAAATTGGAGTTGTGCGCAGCTTCAACAGCGCGGGCACACCACAAGGCCTGGAAACCCAGGTTTTTGTGTCTGGTGTGCACGACGATATGGATAGCATGAAACTTGTCAATGCCGGGAGTTCGTCCAACTTCGTCTATTTTGGCCAAAGCAACGTTGTCAACACTTTGGGCGGCCTGTTCAAATCCGCTGCCATTTCAACAACAGGTCCGGGCACGGTCGCGCTGGCGACACTCCTCAACAATTACGCTACAACCGTCGACATCACTGATGTCACAAGCTTTTCGACCACAAGTGATGCGCTTTTTGTCAATAGCGAGCGTCTTTTTTCCGACAATGCAGCTGCGCCGCTGTTTGATCTCAGTGGTGAAACATTTGTCAAAATCCAGGAAGGGTTTGCCCTTCATCTGGCGCGCAGCAACAACGATGGCAGTCTGGTGGCCACAGCGCTGTCGGGTACTGGTAATATCATGACAAATTATGTGGGTATGGGGAGCGTGACCCTTCCTATTCCGGGGGCACTTACTGGTTTACCAGGAGACTTTACCAACGACATTCGCACTGAAAATCTCGGCGGCGGCAGGCTTTTGATCGTTTATACAGCTGTCGCCGTGAGTGGCGTCCCGAGCGGTGTTTATGGTGTGGTTTTCAATGGCAACACATTGACTTTTGAGGGATCGCCGTCCCTCATTATTGAAGGCCAATTTTTGATGGGCAACATCTCAATGGATTTACTGGCTGATGGCCGTGTGGCCATTGCCATCGAAAAAAACTTCGGCTTCAGTGGTGGTGACGAAATAGTAGTGCGGATTGTCGATGCGCGTGATGGGTTGATCAACGCAGACAGTGACCCGTCACTCAGCTTGGCAGGCGACGCCGCAGGTTTCCGTATTGACCTGCAGTCATCCGCCGCGAACACGGGCGCCGCCGCTACTGTAAGCGGAAACTTCTTAAATGTGATCGGCGGGTCTGGAGCGGACCAGATTTATGGCGACGTCAACGGCAACATCCTCAAAGGTGGCAGCGGCGATGACGTGATCGATGGCAGGACAGGCGCTGACATTATTTTCGGCGAAGACGGTGCCGATACGCTGTCGGGTGGCGCAACCAGTGATCAATTGAACGGTGGCGCCGGGACCGACACGCTCAATGGCGGATCCGGTGATGACGTTTTGCTGGGCGGCGATGACGATGACGGGCTTTACGGTGGCACTGAAAATGATGTGATTGACGGCGGCAACGGCGATGACTCGGTTTACGGTGGCACTGGCAATGACAGCATTGATGGTGGTGCCGGCAATGACCGGTTGTTCGGCGGGGCAGGTGATGACATCATTGCTGGCAACATTGGCAATGACCTGATCTATGACCAGGACGGTGACGACACCGTCGACGCTGGTGCCGGCAATGACATCGTGGCAGCAGGTGCTGGCACTGATATTCTCAATGGCGGCATCAATGTCGACACTGTCAGCTATGCGGCCAGAACTGATGTGGCGGCACTGTTGAATGCAGGCTTCGTGATTGATCTCGAAGAATCCTTTGATTTCGAATTCACCATCAACCCCAATGCGGTGCGTGAAGACGTGCTCATCGGATTCGAAAGCGCCACGGGGTCTATCGGCAATGACGTGATTGTGGGGACCGCCGGCGTGAATGTGTTGCGCGGCGGCGCGGGGGATGACCTGATCTACAGCCGTGGCGGCGCAGACACCATTTTCACAGGTATCGGCGCAGACAGCATCTACATCGCCGCAAGCAACGAAGGCGCAGACCTCGTCAAGGATTTTCAACAGGGGGTCGACAAGATATTGCTCGTGTCTTCGGCATTCGGTGATCTCAATGAGTCCAACATCACCACGCAATTCATAGCCAACGCGACTGGCACAGCGGCAGCCAACAGCTCGCCGCAGATCATCTTCGACAACAGCGGTGCCGGTGCGGGTGAATTGCGGTTTGACGCTGACGGCAATGGCGCTGGTGCTTCGGTTGTCATTGCGAAACTGACATTCACCACAAACACCGGCTTGTTGGCATTCAGTTCCAGTGACATAGATTTTATCTGAACCAACGCGGCGGGGCGCGCCGCCACAGGCGCGTCCCCGCCACCAGTGGATCGTCCGTCCCCGGATGAATTGAGTTGCATTGGGTTGAATCCGGGCGCACGATTCGGGCATCGGCGAATCACTTTGTGTGCCGCGTCAAGTATCCATTCGCCGTAGTCTGAACCCGTGCAGAAGGATGCCAAACATGTCCGAAACAGCGCAAGTTCATTTTGTCGATCTTGATCTCGAAGATCGCAAACGCGCCATTGCCTATCAGCTGTGGGAAAATGAGGGACGGCCTGAAGGCTGCTCCGAGGCCCATTGGGAGCGCGCCTGCGAGATTGTTGCCAAGGAAGAGGAAACGCAGCCCTTGCCCTTGGGCAAGGAGCCGAATTGGCTGAAGCGAGATTCCACTTCTGCCTCTCGCAAACCCGTCACAACAACAACTGAAGAAGCGCAAGCCGCCATTGACGACATCAAGCGCAGGATTGTTGGCCGTTCAGCAGCCTGAAGAGGTTTTTGGTTTCCTGGACTGTTTTTATACCCTCAAAACCGTCATGGCCCGCTTCAGGCGGGCCACCCATGGCTGGCAAGGAGTGTGCCAAAAACCGGGCGAATTGACTGGCAATTGTCACCCATAGGTGGCCCGCATGAAGTGGACCATGACGGGATTTGGCCTGTCACTGCCTCGGCACCATGATTTCCGTTGCATTGCCATTGTCCCACGTGCCTCGCCATGTACCGTCCTTGCCGATGGTATAAACCGCAGGCGCGTTAAGTCCGGTCACGACTGCTGTCACCACATTCTGCAGCAAATGGGCAACGGCGGTGTCAGTCTTTTCAGTCGTCCATTTCCAGTTGATGCGCAGGTTTGCCCCCTCCATCATCGTTTCAGCTGTACCATAGTAATAGCTGCCATTGGGGTTCTTGCCGCGCGTATGGTATTTGCCAACAAGCCGGTCGAGCGTCAGCTCTGCTGGTTGCCCAAGTGCAGGTTCAGGCGCGGCTGAAGAAGTGATGGCACCGGGACCAAAGCTGGCATCTGCTGTCAGGTTGATGACCATGTCCGGTCCCACACTGGTGTCGAGCGGATGGAGGGTCAGTGCCCCGGCCGCCGCAAGCTTCATGAGATCTGCCGCGGGCACATCGAGAACATCCGCTTGCTTGTCCCTCAAAACCACCAGAGTCGCAAAGGCCTGTGCGCCATTCATCAGAACATTGACTGCCGTACGCTTGGCGCCGTCTGCCGCCGGATCGACGCGTGATGCGAGCGAGGCTTCATCGTCCCGCATGCGGATGTCATAACGGCCCGGACTGCTCTCAACATAGGCCCAGTAGAGCGCCGGCGTTTGCGTTGACGCTGGCAGCTTGATCGCAATGTAGCGCCCGCCTTGACCTTCCGCGGAAGCTCCTGAAATCCAGTTCAGCGGAGTCCGCAGCGGTGGCACTTCGGGCGGCGACGGCGGCGGCGGCGCTTCGAGCTCGCGCGCAAGCCCTGCGTCCATGCAGTCATTCAACCGCGTGATCACATCGCGGGAACCTTTCAGGCTGTGCCGCGAACGGCCCTTGCTGAACTCAATCTCAACCGTGTTTGCTTTGGAAAATTGCTCAACAAACCCGTTCGCCAGATAGATCGTCACATATTTTTCGCCAGCGATGGACGATGAATCATAGGGCTTCACACCGGAATACCCATAAGGCGACTTGCCGTTGATCCAGACATTTCCCTTCAGCAACTCTTCGCCCTCGTTGATGAGGGACTTCATGTGGTGGACCATGACAAAGTCTTCGCCTGTAATTGCACGCCCCACGGTAAAGCGCCGCCCGTCCTCCAATTCGTCGTGTTCAGCAACACAGGCGTCAAAGCCGTTTCTCCAGTACTGCTGGTACATCGTCCAGGCTTCAGACTTGTAAAACTCGTAAGGCGTAACGCTCTGTGCTGACGCGGGAATGCTGATCATCAAAGCAAGCAAAGTGGCAGTCAGCAAATTGCGCATGTTCGTCTCCTGTGCCCCGACCCAAATAAATCGCAAATCACAGGTCCTGTCCAGTCTCGACCTGCACTTGCAAAGCAAGATGCAATGGTGCCAAAAGGCTGCCGGGACAGCGCCCACAGGGAGTGGAATTTCAAGTGAGTGAGCGCCTAAAACTTGCATGCGCTGGCGTGGCCATTTTTGTGGCTTTGACGGCGTATCCACATGCGGCTTCGGCCAATGTCAAGCAATCCACAAAACTCAGCGCGGCTGGAATGAAGCAATGGCGCGAGGGCGATTTCCTCGGTGCCTTTGGCAGTTGCTATGGTGCCAAAAAAATTCTGGAAGGTCTGAAGGCGGACGGCAGGGAAGAAGCTCTTGGCTATGCCGAGCTTTGCATTGGCCTCGCGCTGAAGGAAATGAAAGTGCAGGCAGGACAGCACGACTATTGCAAATCTTTCATGGCCTCACAAAAACACTTCGCCGCCGTCGACACGCTTCGCAAAAAGCAGGGCCTGAAACTGGCTGACGGTGGCTACATGGCCGAACAGCTGAAAGACAACCGCTGCAAATAGCGGGTCAGAGCGGTTCCGCGTCGGTTGCACAATCTCAGATCTCCGTCATCCTCCCCTGCTGAATTTGGCCACACAAAAAGATGTGTGAATCTTGTAGGCACAAAGCGGGCCATGACGATTTTTTGTTTGATGCTGGTTCAAACGGACCCGGAACCGCTCTAAACTGGTCTGCCAAAATTTCCAGAATCCGGTACAGAATGGCAGGCCGCTTTTCGGTTACAAGCTTCGCAGGAGTTTCCCATGCCCTGCCAGCTTTCCGTCAACGTCAACGCCATCGCCTACTTGCGCAACCGTCGCGAAGTGCCGTGGCCATCAGTGGAAGGCATCAGTCGTATCGCCCTGGAAGCGGGTGCCCACGGCATCACCGTCCACCCTCGCCCCGACGAACGCCACATCTGCCGCACCGATGTGACCACCTTGCGCAAAATGTTGCGCGCCGATTTTCCAGGTGCCGAATTCAACATTGAAGGATATCCCGACGAACGCTTCTTGCAATTGGTGGAAGACGAGCGCCCTGATCAAGTCACCCTGGTGCCGGACGACCCATCTCAGTCCACCTCTGACCACGGCTGGAACTTCGACAAGCACGCAACGTTCCTGCGCCAAGTCATTGACCGGATTCACAAATCCCGCATGCGTGTGTCCGTGTTCGTCGATCCAGATCCCGCAGCGTGCCCCGCTGCCAAGGCGGTTGGCGCAGACCGTGTCGAAATCTACACCGGGCCCTATGGCGGCGCATTGGAACCGAAAGCCATGCAACGCGAATTCGAAAAAGTCGTGGCCACCGGAAAAGCCGCAGAGGCCGCAAGCCTCGGCCTCAACGCCGGCCATGACCTCACGCGTGAAAACCTGCCCCGCCTCGTGAAAGCCTTGCCCAACCTTCTCGAAGTCTCCATCGGCCACGCCGTAACAGGTGACGCGTTGACCTACGGCATGGCGCAAACAGTCCGGATGTTTTGCGGTGCCATCACGTGAATCTCTGGGGCAGTGAAGGCAATGGCAGCGCTTGATTGGCGCTGCCGATTTTCAGCTCAACAGTGGTGATCAGCAATGGCGTCCCGCCGATGTTTTCAAGATCATGCACAGACCATTCGCCAAACCCAAAGGTTTCATGCCTTGTATCGCCCAGCTTTGATGTCGCTTCGAGAATTTCGCCGTGATGGTCATGGCTGCAAAACTTCCCCGCTGACACCGCCGTCCAAAAATAGTCCAGCACGTGAAGGTGAAACGCCAGGCGTTGCCCCGGTGCCAAATCCGTGAACCAGACCCGCACCTGGTCTGTTTCCGAAACCAGCCGTGTTCCCACAACCGCAAGCCGCTTGTTGCGGTTGAATTCTTCCTTGCGCCACAGCGGCCACGATGGGGGAGGCATGATCATGCCGGGCATCTAGCAGATCAGCCACCACTTCGCCTATACGGCGATCGGGATGGTGGATATGGATATCGCAATCGCAGGCGCAGGTGTGGGCGGATTGGCAGCGGCTTTGGCCCTGCACCGCATGGGCCATCGCATCACTGTTTATGAGCAATTCAAATCTCCAAAGCCCGTCGGCTCTGGCCTGATCATGCAGCCAACGGGCATGGGGGTTCTCGATAATCTTGGCATTGGCAAAAGGTTGCGTGGCCTTGGCGCGCGCATTGACCGCTTGTCTGGCACCGCCTCAGGCTCGGGCAAAACTGTTCTTGACGTGCGCTACGCCACGATTGGGGAACAACGCGGCTACGCCGTCCATCGCGCCGCGCTTTTCGGTGTGTTGCATGACGCAGCCTTGGTCGAAGGCATTGGCTTTGAAACGGGTCAGCGTATCGATGGCATGGCCGACGGACGGCTTGTCTTCGCCGATGGAAAAGTCTCTCCCATCCATGATCTCGTGATCGATGCCCTCGGCGTGCAATCGCCGCTGAAGCATCAGACCTGTAACCCGTTCACGGTGCACTCCCTGGAATACGGCGCCCTTTGGGCCTCGCTGCCATGGCCTGTCAACGGATTCGATCCTCACGCCCTCATGCAGCGCTACGCCAACGCCAACATCATGCTCGGTGTGCTCCCCATCGGGCGCAGGGTTGAAGGTGACATCGCGCAGGCCGCATTCTTCTGGAGTCTGAAAGCAAGGGACCACGAAGCCTGGAAACAGCGCGGCCTTGGCGCGTGGAAAGATGAAGTTATGGATCATTGGCCCGAAACCGCGCCACTCCTTGAAAACATTCAGTCTACGGATGATCTGACCCTGGCGCGCTACCAGCACCACAGTCTGGACATTCCCTATGGCAAAGGTTTCATCTGCATCGGCGACAGCGCCCACGCCACAAGTCCGCAACTGGGGCAGGGGGCCAATAACGCCTTGCTGGATGTGAAAGCGCTCGTCGTGGCCATGACCCGCCACAAGGATTTTGATCATGTCGCCGCCGCCTATGCCAAGTCCCGCCGCCGCCATGTCGTGACGTACCAGGCGCTGTCTTACCTCTTCACGCCTTTTTATCAGTCCGATTCCAAACTGCTGCCGTTGCTGCGCGACAGCGTGGTGTCGACAGTCGCCAAAATCCCGGCGGCGCAGCGCCTCCTCGCCCACATGGTTGCCGGAACCCTTGTGACACCCATTCGTCTGTAAGACTTGCCACAGGCCTGCCAGCCCGCTAAGCGCTGGCCAAATTTCATCCTCAAACAGCGAGTGGAACAATGCGCGTATATTATGACCGCGATGCGGACGTGAACCTGATCAAGGGCAAAAAAGTTGCCATCATCGGCTACGGCAGCCAAGGCCGCGCCCATGCTCTGAACCTCAAGGATTCCGGCGCCAAGGAATTGGCCGTGGGTCTCAAGAAGGGCTCCGCCACCGCCAAGAAAGTCGAAGCTGACGGCCTCAAGGTGATGACTGTGGCCGATGCCGCCAAGTGGGCCGACCTGATGATGATGGCCACACCGGATGAACTCCAGGCCGATATCTACCGTGACGAGATCGCCCCGAACATTCGCGACGGCGCGGCAATTGCCTTCGCCCATGGCCTCAACGTGCACTTCGGTTTGATCGAACCCAAGAAGACGGTTGATGTCGTCATGATCGCCCCCAAGGGCCCCGGCCACACGGTGCGCGGCGAATACCAAAAGGGCGGCGGTGTGCCTTGCCTCATTGCCATCCACCACGACGCATCAGGCAATGCCCATGACCTGGCGCTCTCTTACGCCTCAGGTGTTGGTGGCGGCCGCTCCGGCATCATCGAAACAACTTTCCGCGAAGAATGTGAAACTGATTTGTTCGGTGAACAGGTCGTGCTTTGCGGCGGCTTGGTTGAACTCATTCGCGCTGGCTTCGAAACTTTGGTCGAAGCCGGCTATGCGCCAGAGATGGCCTATTTCGAATGCCTGCACGAAGTGAAGCTGATCGTCGATCTAATTTACGAAGGCGGCATCGCCAACATGAACTACTCGATTTCCAACACCGCCGAGTGGGGTGAATATGTCACCGGCCCGCGTATCATCACGTCTGATACCAAGAAAGAAATGAAGCGCATCCTGACCGACATTCAAACCGGCAAGTTCACCTCCGAGTGGATGCAGGAATACCGTGCCGGTGCCGCCCGCTTCAAAGCCATCCGCCGCAACAACGACAACCACCAGATCGAAGCCGTCGGTGCCAAGCTCCGCGAAATGATGCCGTGGATCGCCAAGAACAAGCTGGTGGACAAGGCGAAGAACTAACTGCTGCGTTTGAGCAAGCCAGTTTTCGCGCATTCCAAATTAAAGATCAGGCATCCAGCGAAGTGTGATGCCTGATCGTTAAGAACCAGTTGGTGGACAAAGCGATTGGCTGGAATCTACGACAGGGCAAGTGTGCAATAACGCTGGCTGAGCGAGCGGCCTTCGTTGCCGCGATTTTTCAATTTGTGAAAACTGCGCCACTCATGTCTTTCGTCCCACGACCAGTTGGGCCGGCGTGCCGCTTTCGAAAAAGGCGATGTCTTTCAGGTCGAGGTCAGAAAGCAGATTCATCGCCTGTTCCCGCGACCAGCGGTATCCGCCGCCGCGCACAATGCGGAGTTTGGCCAAGGCTTCGCCTGTCGAAGTGGGGGCGGGGGCAAAAAGTCCAAACACCAGGGTTCCGCCGGGCGCAAGCGCGCGCATGAGGATCGGCATGGAGGCGCGGGTGATGCTTTCGGTGATGAAGGGGCTCGGATACCAAATTACAGTGTATTTACCCTCGTCCTGCAGCGCTTGAACGCCTTGCAGTTTGAGTGCCACGCGGTTGGCGAATGTACTTGCCGCGAGGTTTTCGCGGGCAATCGACAGTGCGGGTTCCCATGGGTCAATGCCTGTAAATTTGAGCGTCGGCCAGGTTCTTGCGCCCTCAATGGCAATCCAGCCAGTGCCGGTGCCGACATCGAGAAATGTTCCGGTGCCGGACAATGAGGCTGACAGATCCGGCCGTTGTTTGGCCAAGGCTTCAATGGCCCGGACAACCACCCTTGAGACTTGTCCCAACTGGTTGAGAATTATGGGGTCAGTATAGATCCATCCTGGCGAGCGGGCCGGATTTTCCAGCAGGTCGAGTGTTTGACGAAAGAACGAAGTGATAAAGGACAGCGCAGTTGCTTCCTGTGCTTTTGTCACGTCGGCAAACAGGTTGGGGTCAACGCTATTAACGACATCCTTGATCAGCGCATGCACCGTGGGATCAGGATTGAGATTGCCGTTGCGAATCTGGATTTCAGCGCCAATGGCCGCCAATGTTTCGGCCTGGGCATTGAGTTTCTGGCAGGTTGCCAGCAGCGTTTCAAAGCTCATGGTGAATCCTTTCCATGCGGGAATGGGTTGGTGGATTGGGGAGCTCTTAGGGACCAGTGGACCAAGCTATCCCGGTGCCACCACGTTGGCAAGACCGTCACCCCTGTGTGTTAGCGCAAAATGAGAATGTCCCTTTTCTGCAAAGTGAGAATGTCCCCTTTTGGATTTAGGCGGCTTGGTTGAACTCATTCGCGCTGGCTTCGAAACTTTGGTCGAAGCTGGCTATGCGCCAGAGATGGCCTACTTCGAATGCCTGCATGAGGTGAAGCTGATCGTCGATTTGATCTATGAAGGCGGCATCGCCAACATGAACTACTCGATCTCCAACACCGCCGAGTGGGGTGAATACGTCACCGGCCCGCGCATCATCACCAGCGAAACCAAGACCGAAATGAAGCGCGTGCTGGCCGACATCCAGACCGGCAAGTTCACCTCGGAATGGATGCAGGAATACCGCGCCGGTGCCGCCAGGTTCAAGGCAATACGGCGCAACAACGACAGCCACCAGATCGAAGCCGTGGGTGCCAAACTCCGCGAAATGATGCCCTGGATCGCCAAGAACAAGCTGGTCGACAAGGGGCGGAATTAGCTTTTCGCAGGATTGCAATTGTTAAAGGCCGTCCGAAGAGTCGGCTTTTTCATATTTGAGCTGCTGTCGGTTTCACGGGCGGTTGCTTAAAAAACTTCCGCTCTCTATTCAAATTCATTAGGGTTCAATTATCCAGTTGTCGAAATCCTGCGCTTGGATCACACCAACTCCACCCGCAAACTCTTGCCCACGGCATTCGCCGCTTTTTGCATGGTCGCCAAAGTCACGTTGCCGCTCTTGGGGTCGAGCAGACGGTCCAATTGGGCGCGGCTGGTTTTCATGGTCTCCGCCATTTTCACCTTGGTGAGTTTTTTCTTTTTCATTTCCTGGGAAATCCGCCATGCCAATACGCTTTTGACGGCCTTTGCGGTTACTTCTTCAAGGATGCCATCTTCCCGCAAAAGTTCATCCAAGTGCGTACCGCGATTCTTTGCTTCAATTTTCATCGTCAAAATCCTTCATTCGTTTTCGCGCAAGATTTATTTGAGGCATCGGCGTTTTTTGCGTTTTCTTGATGAACCCGTGCAGGACAACTATGCCATCCTGATCAACAACAAACAGCGCTCGCGCCTCCCGATTGCTTGGCAAGGAGGATCGAACTTCCCACAACCCGCCTCCCAATGATTTGACGAGCGGCATACCAATGGGCCAGCCGTATTGAATCCCTTTCAAGTCATGGCCGAGCACGGCTCGGTCCTTTGGCGGAAGCTCCCGAAACCAATCTCTGGCTGGTTCGCGCCCGCTATTGGACCTCCAGAATTGCAGGGGTAGTGGTCGCAGTTCAGGTGGCATTTCCGTTTGTATCATAAACGGTACATAAATGCAATAAAAAAAGAACTGATCGTTGGGACCTTCTCGTTTGAATTCCTAGGCGGCTTCGGCGGCGAGTGCAGTAAATGCGCCTGCGTTTTTCTTCAGCCAATCCTCAAAGCTCTGGGGCTCAACGCCCGTCAGCGCCTTGTAGTCACCTGTTACATCTGCCAGTCCGCCTTGAGCCGTGTTGGCATCAAATGATGCGAACAGTCGTGCCATGCCTTCCGGGAGGCCTGCGCCGAGCATACCCTGGACGAGGCCTTCGACCGGCACATGCACAACGTTGAGTGCTTTGCCTGTTGCCTTACTGACCAGTGCTGCAATTTCGTCAACGGTAAATTCGCTGCCGCCTGTGAGTGTGTAGGTGTTTTTGCCAGCCTTGTCGGAGGCCAAAGCAGCAGCGTCGGCGCGCGCGAGGTCATCACGGGCGATTTGCGGAATTTTACCCTGTGCGGCAGCCGAGTATTGCGTGCCGGATTGGAGCGCTTGTGGCAGCGACATAAACAAGTTCTCGAAATACCAGTTATGGCGCAAAACGGTCCAACCATTCAACTTTGAAGCGGCGAGCGCCTTTTCCGTATTCAGGTGGTCGGGCGCAAACAGCACGGCTGAGGTGTCTGGCTTTGGCATCGATGTATAGAGCACATGGTCAACGCCAGCTTTTTCGGCGGCAATTACAGCGGCTTGATGCTGCTTTTGGCGTACCCCAGGTTCAATGCTATCAGTTGAAATCAACAACAAGCGCTTGGCTCCGGTGAAAGCTTTCACCAATCCAGCTGCGTCGTTGAAATCCGCCGTGCGGGTGTCGATGCCTTTGGCTTTCAGTTCTGCCAGTTTGGAAACATCGCGGCTGGCGGCCATGATTTTGCTGGCAGGAACTTTGTAGGTGGTGAGCAGGTGGTTGATGACGGCGCGGCCCAGGTGGCCGGAAGCTCCAGTGACGAGATACATGATCTTCTCCTTGTGTTAGTCTCAGTTTGAGAGTAACATCAAGATAGAGATTAAGTTGCAGCGCGCAAGACGGCAGTTTCGCCGCCCTTGGTTACTTGAAGGGAACCACAGATGGATCATGTTTTGGACCGCAACCGACAGTCGGCTGAACGCAATGCGGCATGTCCGGTGCGGGATGTGTTGGACCGTGTCGGCGATAAATGGAGTTCGCTCATTCTGTTGGCGTTGCGTGGAAGCCCGCACCGCTTCGGCGTTCTGCGCCGTGAAATTGCCGATATTTCGCAGCGCATGCTGACCGAAACCTTGCGCAATTTGCAGCGCGATGGATTTGTGTCGCGGACCGTGATTCCGTCTTCGCCACCGCAGGTGACATATGCGTTGACGCCACTTGGTCACTCCCTGGATGAAAAGCTGGCCATTCTTGCGCAATGGTCGGCAGAAAACCACGACGCCATCCGCGCCGCGCGATCGGCTTTTGACAACAAGCTTGCCACAGAAGGCCTCGCCGCCTGAAGTGAATATGTTCGTGGATTTGATCCAAGAAGGCGACATCGCCAACATGAACTACTCCATTTCCAACACCGCCGAAGGGGGCGAACATGTTTCCGGCCCCCGCATCATCACAAGCGATACGAAGAAGGAAATGAAGCGCGTCCTCAATGACATCCAAACCGGCAAATTCACGAGCCAGTGGATGCAGGAATGGAAATCAGGTGCTGCCCGCTTCAAGGCAATACGGCGCAACAACGACAGCCTCCAGATCGAAGCAGTGGATGCCAAACTCCGCGAAATGATGCCGTGGATTGCCAAAAACAAGCTGGTGGACAAGGCGAAGAGCTAAGCTCGTCTGAGCGGATGGCAACACCCCTCGGCGCTCCGCGCCGCTCCCCGTTGCTGACGCGTCGAGGAAGTCAACCACCTTGCCGCGCCAGCGGCGGGGAGGTGCCCCGAAGGGGCGGAGGGGTATGTTGGCGCGTTCCGTCCCGCTCACACCAGCTACATCCTCAATGTCTTCCCTACCGCCGCTGCCGCTTTATTGCCGTAGGATTGAGGGAGGAATCAGGTTGGTTTCAGCTTTGATTGAGAGGGTCTCTACTCCGCACACCCGCTCAATTTGAACATCCCAATTGGCATAAACTCACGGGGTTCGAATCCGTAGTAGATCACCGAACCGATTTGTGGTGCGAAGATGTAGACAGGCGCAGGTTTGTCAGATTGGGGCAGTCCCAGTGCGCGCATTTTCTCGTCGAAAAACGTCACCGAAATATCCCGTGTTGTGCCCTCAGGTTGCTCTGGCAGCGGCATCATGTATTGCACGGCATAGCCGTTGGATTCTGTGAACTCAAAGTCGTGGTGGGTGGTGGGCGTGGTGATGGTGAATTGAAGATCGCTCCACGCTTTGGAGTATTGCATCTTGGTGAAACGCGCGGAAAACTGCCCGTCTTCCATGTGGCTGTAAACCGCGAGGCCAGCCGGGCAGGCGGCCTGCGCCGTTCCTGCGGCCAAATTGCACACAAAGAATATCAACCCGAATTTGTTCATCGCGGTCTTCTCTGTTAGGGAGCGTTGAAAAGGAACACTGCCATGACCATTGAATCCGATATCGCCCAAATCAAGGCGCAGGAAGCCGCGCTGCACTTCACGTCATTCAATGAGGCCGATGCCTGGGCGCTGGGCTCTGCCATGCGCAGTGCAGCTGAAAAACAGAAACTACCGCTCGTCATCCACATCGAAGTGGCGGGCCGTCAAATGTTCTACACGGCCCTTCCCGGCACTGGCCCCGATAATGCGTCTTGGGCCAAACGCAAGGTCAACACGGTGATGCGCTTTCATGCGGCGTCTTATCGCGTCGGTTTGCAACACGGGCCGGGCCGGGATTTTGGACCAGCGCGCGGCATTGACCCAATCGACTTTGCACCCGCCGGCGGCGGCTTCCCGGTCACCATCAAAAACGTTGGCGTGGTCGGTTGCATCGCTGTTTCGGGAATTCCACAACGGCAAGACCACGGTTTCGTCGTTGAGGCCCTGTGTGCCCACCTCAGACAGCCTCACAAAGAACTTGCACTTCCGGATGAAAGCCATTGATGTCAAACGATATTCTGTTCTGGATTTTTGCTGCCTTGGCGGCCTTGCTGGTGGGTGGATCAAAAGGTGGTGTGCCCGGCATCGGCATTCTCGGCGTGCCTGTCTTGAGCCAGGTCATCTCGCCTGTGGTCGCCGCAGGCTTGCTGCTGCCGATTTTCATTCTCAGCGATCTCTACGGCCTCTGGCTCTATCGCAAAAACTACGATACCCGAAACATCATCATCATCGTTGCGGCTGCAACCATCGGCATCGCGGTGGGCTGGGCGACCGCGCAATACAACAGCGACGCTCTGGTGAAATTTCTCGTTGGTTCCATTGGCCTCTGGTACGCTGCCGATCTGTATTTCAAATCCCGCCGCAAGGTTCCAGCCGAAGCCAGACCAGCAGACATTCCCCGCGGGATTTTCTGGGGATCGCTTGCCGGCTTCACAAGTTTTGTGGCCCACGCCGGGGGAACCCCATACCAGATGTTTGTGCTGCCCCAGAAACTCGACAAGATGACCTATGCGGGCACAACAACCATCGCTTTCAGCATCATCAATCTTTTAAAACTTCCTCCCTATTGGCAACTCGGTCAGGTCAATGTCGGCAGTCTTTGGACAGCTGCCTATCTCGTGCCCGTGGCCTTGTTCGGTGCATGGGGTGGATACAAGCTCACTAAGCTCCTGCCTCAAAAAACGTTTTTCAGGTGGGTGGAGATTGCATTGTTCTTTGTTTCGCTGAAACTCATCTTTGACGCATTCAGGCATTGGATGATTTGACAAGCCGCGCAAATCGCGGCAGCTTGGCAGATGGAGGGGGCGTAACGGAGAATTCCCATGGCGCTTCTGCGGCACTTTTTACTTTCGGTATTTTTATTGTTCTCGGCTGCTTCAGCACAAGCTGAGGGGCAACGCGTAATCCTTGTGCTTGATGCTTCAGGCTCCATGTGGGGCCAGATCGGCGGCAAGGCCAAGTTGGACATTGCCAAGGACGTCGTTGGCAAAGTCATCGGCTCATGGAAACCCGAAGACGAAATCGGCCTCGTGGCTTACGGCCACCGCAAGAAGGGGGCCTGCGACGACATTGAAACAGTGATTGAACCCGGCGCATTCGACGCCGGAAAATTCATGTCATCTGTACAGGCGCTGACACCTCGTGGCAAAACGCCGATGACGCAAGCCGTGCGTCAGGCAGCGGAAGCGCTGAAATATACGGAGAAACAAGCAACCGTCATTCTCGTCTCAGACGGCATCGAAACCTGCGACCCCAACCCTTGCGCTGTTGCGGAAGAACTTGAGAAGTTGGGCATTGGCCTGACTGTCCACACTGTTGGCTTCGGTCTTGATGACCAAGGTGCCGTCAGCCAGCTCAAATGTCTTGCGGAAAAAACCGGGGGCATCGCTGTCCTGGCAGACAATGCGGACGATCTTGAGAAGGCGCTGAAGACCACCGTCGCGGCAACGCCAGCACCGCCACCTGCACCTGCTCCGGCACCTGAACCTGTGAAAGCGGAATTCAACTTTATGGGCCACGTGGTGATGGCCGAGGGCGTTGAATTGCCTGATGGTTTCAATCAGCCGACCTGGGAATTCTACCAATCTGTGAATGGTGAACCAGGTGACAGACGCACTGTTGAATATGGATCAAACGTCAAAATCAATCTGGCTGAAACCGGCGATTACATCGTGCGGATAGTAGCGGACTCCGCCGTGATGGAGTTTCCCACAAAGATTGAAACCGGCAAACCCGTCAAGCTTGACGTCAGCCTTGAAGCAGGTTTGGTGAAGTTCAAAGGCTTCATGGATGATGCCACTCCAATGACTGATGCGGGCACAACCTGGGCCTTGCAATCATCCACTGGCGAATATGTGACGACAAAATACGGGCCGGAAATTGCCTTCATGCTCAATGCAGGCAACCACAAAATGGCGATGTCGCTTGGCCAGGCCAACATGGTCGCGGATGTCGTTGTCAAAGCTGGCACGATTGCCGAACAAAAATTGTCACTGGGTGCCGGCGTCATTGAAGCGTCGGGGCTGTTCTCTGAAGGTGGGCAGGCCGTGCCAGAGGGGGCAACGTTTGAACTGCGAAAGTTTGAAGCCAATCTTGACGGCAAATTCGATGCAATTGAAACGGCCTATGCCGCGCCAAGTTTCTTCAAGGTGCCAGCCGGCAAATACAAGGTGGCCATCACCAAGGACTATGCCTCGGTTGTTGTGGATGCGATTGTTACGGCGGGGCAAACCACCAAGCTGCTTGGCAATCTCAATGCCGGCTATCTGGCCGTTTCATCTCCGGCCGATTCAACGGTTGAGATATTCAAGGCCGAGAAAGATCTGGCTGGCAATCGTGAGCAGATCGGCACTGAATTCTACGGCACTTTCAATAAGGCCATCGGCGCCGGCACCTATTTTGTCACCGCAAAACGCTCGGATGGAACGCCGTTGGCCGAGAAAGAGTTTGTGGTGAAAGCCGGTGCGCGAACGGAAGGCGCATTGCCTTGAGATGATACAAGCGGGACAATGTTTTACTTGAATAAATCTTCATGGCGCGTTTAGTCTCGCGCCATGAAACTTGAATTCTACACCCTCGACGTTTTCACCAATCGCAAATTCGGCGGCAATCCTTTGGCCGTCGTTCTGGGCGCGGACGCACTCACCACAAAGCAAATGCAAACCATCACCAGGGAGTTCAATCTCTCTGAAACCACCTTTGTGATGAAACCGGAAAACCCCGCGCACACGGCAAAAGTCCGCATCTTTTTTCCCGGCGGTGAAATGCCATTCGCGGGCCACCCGACTTTGGGCACGGCGGCTTTGCTGGCGGAATTAAAAAACAAACCAGGCTGCACGTTTGAAACCACAATCACGCTGGAACTGAAAGCTGGCCTGACGCCCGTCAAAATCCTCCGCATGGCCGACCGCATCAATGGCACTTTCACAGCACCCATTGTGCCTTTCCATGCGCCTGTGCCCATGCCGTCAATTGCTGAAACAGCGCAAGCCCTCAACCTCGACCCTGAAGACATCGGCTTCGATGGCCATGGCCTGGCCTCTTGCGAAGGCGGCCCGCGCTTTTTCTATGTGCCTGTGAAAACCCGGGCCGCACTCGAGAAATCAAAAATTCGGGAACCACATTGGAGCAATATCCTCAGCGCCGTCAATGCCAGCGAACGTGTGACAAGCATTGACGCCGCCTATGTCTACACCCGTGGTGGAGATGGCCCCAACGCCGCTTTCCGCGCCCGCATGTATTGCCCCACAGGCGGTATCGCCGAAGACCCTGCCACAGGATCCGCCACCGTCAATCTCGCGGCACAACTCCTGACATCAGAAGAACTCAAAAGCGGCACCCACCGCTGGCAGATCGAGCAAGGCTATGAAATGGGCCGCCCCTCTGATTTGACATTGGAAGCAGACGTGAACTCTGCCATGCTGACCGCCGTGCGTGTGGGTGGTTCCGCCGTGCGCATGATGAGCGGAGAACTTGAGTTATGAGCCTGAGCCAAGCCCTGTTGATTGTCCATTTGCTCGCCATTGCCGTTGGCATTGGCATGGGTTTTTCCAACCTTGTGGGCTTTCGCGTCGCATCAAAACTCGGAGGAGACATGGCCAAAGGCATTGCAACGCACCGGGAATCCTTGATCCCCTATGGCGATATTGTCTTTGTACTGATCATCACCAGCGGCGTGTTGTTGCTGTGGAACATCGGCGGCATACAAGGCCTCGGTGGCTGGTTCCACGCCAAGTTGGCTTTTGTCGCAGTGTGGGCCGTCAGCTATGTCGCCATGCGCTTGCGCATCCGCACATTTCTGGCCAGCCGCAACATGGCGCTGGTGCCGATGATCCGCAGCTTCGCCCATGGCGTCGTCGGTGTGGCTGTCATCGCACTGATCTGTGCGGTGATGGCGTTCAACGGCTGATTGATCGTCAGTTGTATGCCGCGAGATAATCCGCTGGCACTGGAACATCAACAAGCGCACCCGACATCAGCAACAGGATCAGCACTGCGGCCGCGGCACCCATCGCAGCAGATGGGATCAGTGCCTTGATGCCCGTGAGGTGGTTCAACGCCACACCCGCATGCACCGCGAATGCGATGACCGCCAATCCGTAGTAGGGAATGAAAAACAATTGCCAAGGCCAGACATGAAATCCGGCCGCACCAAACCACAGGTTGGTATCGAGGCTCATGACCAGCCTCCCCCACAAAATGGCGCTGACGTGGATGGCGAGAAACACGGACATGTAGAGTCCGCTCGCCACTTGCCAGTCTCGGCGCGCAATCATCCCGTTGACCCTCGGGAGGGCCAGCATCAGACCTGTTGAAACTTGCGTTCCAACCGCAGTCAACAGCAACAATTCAAACGGCAGAAACCGGTAGATCGACCGGAGACCGGACATCACCAAGAGATGCACATCACTTCCCGCCGCAAGGGCAAGATGATTGAGCAAGTGCAAAAAAACAAATAGCGCCAGCACGGATGCACTGGCGCGGTGGAGTGTGCGCGGACGAATGGTCACCCGGAACGCAACTTACTCGACTTGCAGAAGGGCAAGCACCTCGGACGTGACAGCTACACCTTCATCGAGGTTGCCAGCGCCACACAGCTGTACGGCTTGGCTCCGCATGTCTTCAGCCTGTGCCCGCACATCAGCGTCCACACTCTCGGCCTTCAACGCCTCGTCAATCTTGCTCACGTCGTCCTGGCATTGGTCAGCAAGGGCAGGACCGGCGAAAACGGCGAAGGCGATGGAAGCGGCAGCAAGTGTGCGAATCATGATGTTTCAGGTCCCCAAGATGTCTCTATGGCGGCTCTTATGCTTGCCAATTGTGACAAGACTTTGCCCGGCCAACGCGCGTGGTTAACGGCTTGTCCTCAAACTGTCCTCAAGCTCTTTATGCAAATGTGCCCGCCGTGGCCACCCATGGGTGGTTTGGACATCATCAGGGCACGATCTTCAATGGTTGAAGTCACGGCATCCCACATTCATGCGAGTGCCGTCCACTATCGCGCCTGTCGGATTGTCTTCAGGATTTGCGTGGCGCTTTCTCGCGATAGCCAGCCCGGGAAACGGACTGGCCACAAACCAAAGGAGACTGCCATGACCAATAAGTCCAAATACACCGCCGCCGCCCTTGCATTGTTGCTCGCAGGAATGATGCCGGCCGTTGCGGTCGCTGAAGGCAACGGCACGTTGAAACAAGCCAAAGTCATCATCGAACACAACGCCACCGACAACGACACGGGATTCCAGGCTTTCATTGACGCGGAGGGTTGGGAAAAACTGGAGGTGATCGGGCCCAATGGCGTCGTCGTTGACTTTCGCCCCATGGGCACGGTCAACGAGTTGGGCATGACAGAGCTCTTTTTCGAAACCGTGGAACCGGAGAACGTCAAGATACCGCTGGCCGACCTGCTCCGGAAAATGCCTGCGGGCGACTATGAGTTCCGCGCCACGGCTTCCAAACTTGGCGGCAAGAGCGGTGTCATGTCCGGGCATGCCCTGCTGACCCACAAGATCCCGCAGGGTGTCACCCTCGTCGAACCCAAGGAAGACTCTGCGATTCCGGTCGGCGACACGCTGGTAAAATGGAAGGGTACAGACAAGGCCATTGATGGCTCGGACGTGAAAATCACGGCCTATCAGCTGATCATCGAAAAGGACGAGGAGCCACATCTGCGCATGATCGGCAAGCGCGGCCTCAGCATGTATCTCCCGGCATCGGTGAATGAGATTGAAATTCCGGCCGTGTTCTTTGAACCCGGCACCAGTTATCTCTGGGAAGTGCTTGCCATTGAGGATGGCGGTAACCAAACCCTGCAATCGGGCACATTCAAAACACATTGATCGTTAAGGTCGTGGCCGGGATCAACAAATTTGACCCGGCCACCGATCCGCAGAGAGGAAACGCCATGCGCAGGATTGACCTGTTTGCAACATTGGCCTTCGGGCTGTTTACTGTTTTGCTGGCCATCGATCAGATCAAGGCGGACGACGCCTGGGACGCCACGAATTTTGCTTTGGACGTTTTTGAAAAGGCCATGCTTGCGCTCGCCGTTGTCGCCACCGCCTATATCGCCCTGGAAACCCGTGGCATGAAACGCGAACGGATCGATCTCCTCAACGACCTGTCGCGGGTCCGCAGCGAGAGTGACCGATGGCGCTCTGCGGCACGTGTGCATGTCGAGGGATTGGGCCGCGCCATCAGCGAACAGTTCAAGCTATGGAAACTGAGCGACGGCGAGGCGGACATCGCCATGCTGATGCTGAAAGGGCTGACACAAAAAGAGATCGCCCACCTGCGCGGTTCCGAAGATGGAACGGTACGCCAGCAGGCCGCCGCCGTCTATCGCAAGTCAGGACTTTCCAACCGCTCCGAACTCGGTGCTTTTTTCCTCGAGGACTTGCTGTCCCCGAACCCTGGCGCAGCCACCCAGACCAGCCAGAAACTGGAACTGGTCCGGACGCTTGGCCGCGACCAGGACTCACGATGAAGGGCTGTGCCTTACTGCGGCACAGGCATGCCAACCAGCGTCATCAACTCTACCGTCGCGGCGGTGCATGCCGATTCATCCTTCGCAGTTTGCGCCGCAACAGCCTTGTCCATCAGCTCCTTGGCCTTCGCTGTTCCCGCCTCATCCAGCGTCATGGTCTTCATCGCTTCATCAATCTTGGCGAGATCGCCCGCACAATCAGCAAAGGCGGGTGCAGCGAAAAGTGTGGTGGCAAGGGCAGCAGCAATCAAAATATTCTTCATGTCTCTTCTCCTGATTTGACGTTTTTTCAAACGTATGGATCTGGGCTCGCAGCCATCCGCAAAATCCTCATGTCCACACAGAAGCGTGCAACATGTTGAGCCCGGTTAAATGCTCTGTTTTGAGCACCCACAAAGACTGCCCGCGCAATCCCGCATGAGCAGGGCGACAATGTGTTGAAATGCGGCAGCTGCGGCGCGGATTGTCGCACACTTGATTTTAAAGACTTTCTGCGCTACCTGTGACCTATGTGCAATCTGCTGCCATCTCTGCTCCTGCTTAGCTGCCCCTGAGGGCCGCCTGGGCTAAGCCTTGGCTCTCTGGGGTTTCCTGAGCTAAGAGCCAACACAGCAGAAAGTTTCCGAACATGATGATTTCCCCCCGCGAAAAATATCGCGCCTACGCTCCCATTCCTTTGGCCGACCGCACCTGGCCCTCCAAGTCCATCACCAAAGCGCCCATCTGGTGCAGCGTAGACCTTCGCGACTTCAACCAGTCCCTGATCGAGCCCATGGGCGGTATTCTTCAAATCGAAGAGGTGGCAAAAATGGTCAGCTGGATCGCCGGGCCGGAATGCACCTTCACATCAGGCTTCGCATTTGATCTGACGGGCGGCAGGGCGACCTATTGAAATAGGTGTTTGCCCATCGCTCAGTCTCCGCAATTCATTTGCTCTTCTCGTATGCTGTAGGCATGATCTTTTTGCGTGATGGAAACTTTCGCGGTCTCATAGGCATCAATCGCCCTGCCAAACGTGGCCTTCGAACTCTCGCAATCGCCCGCTCTTCGTAAAACGCCAGCATGGTTGGCAATGATCCATGCACGGTTGATTTTATCTGGCACATTGGCTTGTTCAATCAATTCAACTGACCGCGTTGAAAAGACCAGCGCTTCGGCAGGCCTGTCTCGGTCCAAGTGAAAAATGGAGATAGCCTCATAGTTGTGTGCCATGCCAAAATTTACGTTCCTGGTTTTGGAAAGCAGCTGGTATTTTGTGAGAGCGTCAAAAAGGAGTTGCCTCGACTCAATTCGCTCAACATCTGATGTACTGACAGACAGTCTCGCAGCAAGATTAACTTGATCATTCAGTACGCGTTCGTCTAGGGGGCCGTATCGATCCATATAGATTCTGTACGCAATCCTCGCGCTGACAATCGACTTCTCGTGATGCCCATTTGTCCAAAATGCACCGATCATGTGGTTCATGGCTTGAGCATACTCTGTACTTTGAGGGCCAAAGATACTGAGCGCCAAGTCCCGCGCCTTGGACATTGTCTCAAGATAAGCCACGTCTTGGTCTTGCTCCGCAAATGCCGCACCATTTTCCCAAAGTGTGTTCAACCGTTCCTTGGCTTCCGCGTCGGTCATTTGATAGGTTTCTGATGGTTTGGGAGGCGGGGGATCAGGCTTACGCATTGCACCTCCGTTGAATTGCAAATACCAGGCACCCGTTACCAAGGTCGAAAGCACTAAGAAAATCGAAGTAACAAGTTTCGGTTTGGTGATCGACTGAGGTTTGGCTCCAGCGTTATTTTCTGCACGACTGTTGTTCGGTTTCGATGTCCCGTCCTTCGAATTCAAGGGTTGGTCTTTGACAAGCATGGCTTTCAATTCAGCCAAGAGTTCAACGATGCGTTTCAGCGTGCGGGAAAATCCAACATCGTTTGCCATTACGTCAGACCAATGGACATGAATGTAATTTAATTTCACATCATTGGTCGCTTTCAGCCAATCAATTGAGCCGGTTTCAGTTGCTTTCATTAGTTTGGCGTCGAAACCGAGGACAGGCGAGAATAAGCGCTCAATGTCTTCCAAGGTTTTCGCCGAGGCTTTAGGTTGTTTGAGAAATGCAGACTTCAGTCTGTTGAGATGGTAGGGCTCCAGGTCTACCCAACCAAGAATCTGATTGCGGCTCTTGGGTCCGCGTTTGCCAATACCATCGCGGTCAATTACCGAAACAGTTTTTTCAAGCACGTTACGCACCAAATTGACCAGTTCCTCCGCATCCGGATGAACGGTCTGATTTTGCCTTTCGGTGTCTGGTAGCTTTCGCATGCGGTCGTCCCAGTCCGCAACATGCCGAAGTCAACTGTGAGTTTCAATCCAGAAACCCATTGCAGCGCTCGTAATCAAAGGGTTTTGGGGGTTCCGGGGCTAGTATTGCATATTGAAATGCGGCCAACTGCAACTCAAGAATGGCCCCAGGCCGCTACAAACAGACCAAATATTGGGAGGAAAATCAGTGATGAAATCTGCAATTTTTAGTTCGTTCCTTGTTTGTTCTTTCGTGACGGCATCTTTCACATTGGCGAATGCCGAAACCAGAAAGTTGAACAATCCCACCTACAAGGGACTGGCTCTGGACTGGTCCTACGATTGGGGTGAAATCGGCTGCGGAAAGCGCGTGGCGGATGCCTTTTGCAAGACCAAGAAGTTCAAACGGTCGGTAGGCTACAAGAAGCGGGAAGACCCCGGCGGACGTACTCGCCAGATCAGCAATGATTCAATCTGCGACGCGAACTATTGCGACAGTTTCAGATTCATCATGTGTGAGCGGTAGGCGTCATAGATTTTTGACGAGTATTGCAAACAAGAAGATTTTGATTATTTCTAGCAATGGAGTGGACAATGCCTCAAATCGCAACAAGTTTTCAGAACCCGATGGCAGGAATACAGAACTATTGGGTGTCGCAACCATACAATGGAACAAACACAATTATTTCTGGGTTTCATTCTGGCGTAGACTATAGTTCCGCCGCAGGCGATGGAGACTTGGGTGATAACATCAGATCAGCGGGAAATGGCACTGTTGTTTATGCGGGCTATCACTCTGCCTCTTGGGGCAATGTCGTTATGATACGCCATACTCTTCCTAATGGAACTTACGTGACGACTCTATACGGGCATCTCGACTCAATTCTTGTTGCGAGCGGGGATGTTGTTATGGGTCAAGTTATCGGTACGATTGGCGATGCCAGAGCACCTGGCAGCTCAAACGGACCGTATGATGCCCACCTACATTTTTCAGTGTTTCTTGGTGCACTTACGGCGGTTCCGAGAGGTTACACGACAACTGCTGATTCAACACCGACAAGCAATGGCTTCGTTGATCCAGTTTGGTTCCTTAACGGCTACTCTTCAAATGGATTGGTCCTCCATGGTACCTTAGGCAACGACTCTGGGCGAAACGCTATTCATGGCGGTGCGGGAGACGATGTGATTTTTGATGGAAACGGAGCGGATACTATCTATGGAGGTGTGGGAAACGACTACCTCTCAGCCACAGGTTCAAACGACGTTGACCTTTACAATGGCGGCTCAGGCACCGATTGGGTTTCCTATGCAAACTTGCTCGGTCCAGTGACCATAAACTTGGTCACAAAAATTGTCACAGGTACCAACACTGGTACCGACACCCTTGTAAGCATAGAGAACGCACAAGGGTCGAAAGGTGACGACACAATCACAGGCAATAGCCTGGCTAACATCCTCGATGGCCGCGAGGGAAAGGACACTTTGGATGGTGGCGCTGGCAATGATGATCTTGTCGGGTTGAAGGGCAATGACACGCTTATTGGTGGTACTGGCATTGACCGCGCACGCTATGACTATGATCATGACGGAAACGGCGCAATACATGGCATTGAAGCAAATTTGGCGACAGGAATTGTCATAGATACGGTTGGTTTCACGGACACGCTGTCCAGCATCGAAAATATCTCCGGCTCGATTTACGCGGACAAGATTTACGGCAATTCTCTCTCTAATGAATTGTCCGGAAACGGAGAAAACGATACGCTTGGAGGACGCGGAGGAAACGATCGTCTCATAGGCGGCGCTGGCGCAGACAAGTTCGTGTTTGATACAGCACTGGACGCGTCCACAAACGTGGATACCGTTGTCGATTTCAACCATTTTCAAGATGACTTCAATCTTTCAAAATCCATTTTTTCCATAATTGGTACAACGCTAAGTGTGGGAGAATTCAAGGTGGGTACAGCAGCACTCGACAGCAACGACTACGTTATCTACGACCAATCCACTGGCAGTTTGTATTATGATTCAAATGGCAGCGGCACTGGCAGGCAGATATTGTTTGCAAAGGTCACCGCAGGTACAACCCTGACTTACGATGACTTTGCGTTGATTTGATTGGGCAGGGCGACGTATCGATGTCCTTGCATCCCTCGCTCACGCTTCACGCGGGCGAGGGGTGAGAGAACCTTGCCAAATCCCTGACCTCCCGCTATACAGGTGTCATGCGCATTCTGCTGCCACTGCTCCTCCTGCTTAGCTGCCCCTGAGGGCCGCCTGGGCGAAGCCTTGGCTCTCTGGGGTTTCCTGAGCTAAGAGCCAACACAGCAGAAAGTTTCCGAACATGATGATTTCCCCCCGCGAAAAGTATCGCGCCTACGCCCCGGTTCCATTGCCAGACCGCACCTGGCCCAATGCACAGATCACCAAAGCGCCCATTTGGTGCAGCGTGGATTTGCGCGACGGCAACCAATCCCTGATCGAGCCCATGGGCCATGAGCGTAAACTCCGCATGTGGAACGCGCTGGTGAAGATGGGCTTCAAGGAAATCGAAATCGGATTTCCATCAGCCTCGCAAACCGATTTTGATTTCTGCCGCTTTCTCATCGACAACAAAAAAATTCCCGATGACGTGACTGTGCAGGTGTTGGTCCAATGCCGCGAGGAATTGATCGCCCGCACCTTCGAAGGCATCAAGGGTGCGAAGTCCGTCATTGTGCATTTCTACAATTCGACAAGCGAACTCCAGCGCCGCGTCGTCTTCCAGAAAGACAAGGCGGGCATCACCGAGATCGCCGTCAACGGCGCGAGGCTCATCCGCAAGATGGCGGATGAAAGCGGCATGGTGGATGCCATCCGATTCCAGTACAGCCCTGAAAGTTTCACGGGCACGGAAATGGATTACGCCGTGGAGATTTGTGAGGCGGTGATGGACGCGATCCACCCCACGCCGGAAAAGCTCCTGATCCTCAATCTCCCGGCCACCGTTGAAATGTCCACGCCCAACATCCACGCCGACCAGATCGAATGGTTCTGCCGCACCATCAAGAATCGCGACGCGCTGCTGATTTCGCTGCATCCCCACAATGACCGGGGCAGCGCTGTGGCGGCCACAGAACTCGCGCAGATGGCGGGGGCGGACCGTGTTGAAGGCACCCTCTTCGGCAATGGCGAGCGCACGGGCAATGTCGATATCATCACCTTGGCGTTGAATCTCTTCACCCAAGGTGTCGATCCCGGCCTCGACATTTCCAACATCAACGACCTCATTCGCATGACGGAATACTGCACGCAACTCCCCGTGCACCCGCGCCACCCCTATGCCGGCGAACTCGTCTTCACCGCCTTCTCCGGCTCGCATCAGGACGCCATCAACAAGGGCTTCAAGGCCATGAAGGCCTCGAACAAACCCTTGTGGGAAGTGCCATACCTGCCGATTGATCCCATGGATTTGGGCCGCAGTTACGAAGCCGTGGTGCGCATCAACTCGCAATCCGGCAAGGGCGGCATCGCCTATATCATGGAAACCGAACACGGCATTGAACTGCCACGCCGCCTGCAAATCGAATTCTCAAAAACCGTGCAATTGATCGCCGACGGCGAAGGCGTGGAGCTTGAAGCCAGCCGCCTGTGGAAAGCCTTCCAGGACGAATACCTCGACGGCAACGGCGCTTACGGCTTCATCGAACACAAGTCCGCGAGCGACCACGGCCAACAACCCATCACCGCCAAGATCACGGTGAACGGTGACGTGAAGACCATCAAAGGTCAAGGCAACGGCCCCATCGACGGCTTTGTCGACGCGCTTCGCAAGGAAAGCAACCTCGCCTTCGACATCGCCGACTACCGCGAACACGCCATGGGCCACGGGGCCGATGCGAGTGCTGTGGCTTACATGGAGTTGAGGCTGCCGGATGGCACAACGCTGTTCGGAGTCGGCATCGACAAAAACATCGTGGTGGCGTCGCTGAAGGCGGTGGTGAGCGGCGTCAACCGCGCCACCAGATAATAACCACAAAATCTCCCCGCCCTGCCGGGGCGGGGCGGGTCGAGGCCACAAGGCAGCGCATCTTGACGTCCGTCGCGCAACACGATACACAACATCATGATCGGCACTGTGCGGCACAAGGCCCTGCGCAAGTTCATCGACGACGGTACCGCAAAGGGCCTGTCGCCGGACCATATTCCGCGCCTGCGTCGCATGCTCTCGGCGTTGCAAGCAACGGACATCCTCGCACTGTTGGAAACCGCGCCGGGTTGGAAGCTTCACGCCCTGAAAGGCGACTTGAGCGGCTATTGGAGCATGTCCGTCAGCGGCAACTGGCGACTGATTTTCACTTGGTCAGACGGCACAGCCAATGACCTCGATCTCGTTGATTACCATTGAAAAAGGATGCCATCATGTTTGACCCTGCACACCCCGGTGAAATCTTGAAAGAAGACGTGATCGCCGAATTCGGACTCACCATCGCCAAAGCCGCTGCCATCCTCGGCGTCGGTCGCCCCGCCCTCAGCGCCGTCCTCAACACCCGCGCCAGCCTCACCCCCGAGATGGCGCTTCGCTTTGAAAAAGCCTTCGGCATCTCCATGGACTTGATGCTGAAAATGCAGCTGCAATACGACATCGCCAGAACGCGGAAACAGGCGAAGACGATAAAAGTGCAGAAGTTCAGAAAGGCGGCGTGAGACAGCCAGTTTTATGCACTGTCACTGAAATTTTATTGCTCAGGATTGATGTTCATCCCAGTGAGGAAACGGGCTTCAACTGTCCTGCCAGGTTGCCGCAGACAAGGTCAACACCATCGCGATAATCCGCATCAGCCGCCGCATCGGACGACTGGACGACGTTGCCACGATGCAAGTCACCCGCGCCATCGCAGTATTTTTGGGAATTGCGTGAACCTCAATTCCCCAATAACGCGGCCGCCAGAACATCCAGCCCCTCATCCAAAATCGCCTCACTTGCCGTCAGCGGCGTCAACCGAGCGACACGGAAATGGGAACCCTGCGCAAGGTCGCTGACGCTCTTGCATGCGGCACTAAAAAATATGTTATTCCTGAGCGGGGGGAAACAGACTGGGAGGGACATTTAATGGGACAACTGCGAATTCTTGCGACGGCGGCAACGTTGGTTTTTTGCCTGGCTTTGCAACCCGTTTCAATTCCGGTGGAGGCGGCTGGCAGCAAAGCTGTCAACGCCCGCTGCCACGCCATGGCCAAGAAAAAGGCAGAGCGTAAAATGGGCCCCAAGGCCTTTGAGAACGCCATTCTGTTGGGTGCCACAGGCGGGCTTGCGGGCAAAGCCGTGGGCGGCAAAAAGACGTTCACAGGCTTTGGCCTCGCCGGTGCTGCGATCGGCATCATCGTGGCGAATGAGCGGCGCGCCAAATTCCGAAAGGCATACTATGCCGCCTGCATCAAGCGCAGGTGAAACCGCCGGCGGAACGGACTCTGATCAATGTTGCCACTCAAGCCCCCAACGCCTTCATCGTTGCGACCCTCGTTATCGCCAGCATTATCTCAGTGGGATTGATTTTTTAAGCTTCGGCGATCAATCAAGCTTCATGAACTTGAGCATGGCATCGGCGTCAGATTCGGAAAACTTGGGCAGGTCTTCGTTGACGTTGTACCATGGCAACTGGGTATCGACGAAGATGTGACAGGTCATGCGGGCGTCAGCAGGTTTGTCCAAGCTGCCAACGCACAGGTTTGTTGTCCAATCTTGCTCCAAATCAGTTGCCTGCCACACAAGTCTTGAGCCGCATTCAGCACAAAACCCACGTTTGCCGCCCGGCGAAGACACAAAATATTTTGGCTCGCCCCTCAGATATTTCAGCGTTCCGGCCTTGATCAAGACAGTGATCTCCGCAGGCTGCCCCGTGCTTTTCTGGCAGACTGTACAGTGACAGATGTAACCATTTTTGAGGAAAACATCTGCTTCATAGCGAACTAGGCCGCAAAGACATCCACCTTCCACATGTGTGGTTTCAGCTTTCACAAAGATCAATTCCCCAAAATCGCCGCTTCCAGAATATTCAACCCCTCATCCAAAATCGCCTCACTCGCCGTCAGCGGCGTCAGCATGCGCACCGTGTCGGCGTAGACACCGCAGGTCAAGATCAACAACCCACGCTCAAGACACTTCGCGGCAAGCGCCTTGGCTCCACCTGCGTCCGGCTCGTTCGAGCCATGCGCCTTCACCAGTTCAAAGGCGCACATTGCCCCCAGTCCCCGAATGTCGCCCATCGGCATGCCTTTGCCTTTAGCCTTGATCGATTTGAGGCGCTTCATGATGATCTCGCCCTGCTTCTCGGCTTTCGCCAGCAGGTCTTCGGCTTCGAACGCATCAAACACGCCGAGGGCTGCGGCACAGGCAATTGCGTTGCCCGCGTAAGTGCCGCCGATGCCGCCAGGGTCTGGCGCGTCCATGATCGCGGCCTTGCCGATGACGGCGGCCAATGGGAAACCGCCAGCCAATGATTTCGCGGATGTGATCAGATCCGGTTCAACATCATAATGCTCCATCGCAAAGAACTTGCCCGTGCGGCCAAAGCCGGACTGGATTTCGTCCGCAATCAGAAGAATGCCATGTCCATCACAAAGCTTGCGCAGCCGCACCATCAATTCCTTCGGCGCAATATAGAACCCGCCTTCGCCCTGCACCGGTTCAATGATGATGGCCGCCACGCGCGATGGCTCCACATCGCACTTGAACAACAATTCAATGCCGTGGATCGCGTCTTCAACGGTGATGCCCTTGTGTGCCACGGGAAATGGCACATGCCAAATGCCTGCGGGCATTGGCCCAAATTTCGCTTTGTAAGGCAGCACTTTACCCGTCAGCGCCATGCCCAAAAGTGTGCGGCCATGGAAGCCGCCATGAAAGGCGATGACATCGCTGCGGCCAGTGTAAGCCCGTGCAAACTTGATGGCATTTTCGACAGCTTCGGCACCTGTGGTGACAAGCGCGGATTTCACATGGCCTGATATGGGCGCAACAGCGTTCAGCTTTTCACACACCTCGATGAACGGCGTGTAGGGCATGACCATCGCACAGGTGTGGGTTACCTTTTCCAGTTGCTCGTAAACCCGCTTCATCACCAGCGGATGGCGGTGGCCCGTGTTGACAACGGCAATGCCGCCGCCAAAATCGACATAGCGGTTGCCTTCAATGTCCCAGATCTCTGAATTCTCGGCACGGTCCGCCATCACCGCCGCACCCATGCCGACGCCCCGTGACACGGCTTTGGCGCGGCGTTCCACCCAGGTCTTGTTGTTGTGTTGGGCGGGCGAAGAGACAGGTGCGTTCATGATGGACTCCAAATTAGATGTGACTAACTTAAAGCCCTTGACCCGGCACACGCAACGGGATTCAGTAGGGCCAATGACCGATCTCGTTCAACAAACCGCCACAGAAACCATCCATCAGCTTCAAAAGGGCGTGATCACGCCTCTTGATTGCCTCGACGCGTTGGAACGCCGCATCGCTGACGTGAACCCACGCGTGAACGCGCTTGTGACGCTTTGCTTTGACCGCGCGCGCAACAACGCGAAGGCGCTGATGAAAAACCCCGTTGGTGAGCGCGGCCTGCTGGCAGGCCTGCCCGTGCCTATCAAGGACCTCGTAGATGTGGCGGGTGTACGCTCCACCCAAGGTTCCCGCATCTTTGCGGATCGCATCGCTGAAAAGTCTGATATTCTGGTGACCCATCTCGAAGCCGAAGGCGGTCTCGTATACGCCATGTCCAACACGCCGGAATTCGGGGCAGGGGGGCAGACGTTTAACGACGTCTTCGGCATCACCCGCAATCCGTGGAACACGGCGCTCACGCCATCCGGTTCATCAGGTGGAGCAGCAGTGGCCCTTGCCACCGGTATGGCTTGGCTGGCCCATGGCTCAGACCAGGGCGGCTCGCTTCGCAACCCCGCCAGCTTTTGTGGTGTTGTTGGATTGCGCCCTTCGCCGGGCCGTGTCGCCGCAACACCTGGCAGCTGCATTGACAGCACATTGGCCGTCGAAGGCCCGATGGCCCGAAACGTTGAAGATCTCGCATTGATGTTTGATGCCATGAGTGGGTATGAGCCGGGTGACCCGCTCTCTTTACCGAGAGAAAACAAGAGCTTCCTCGCACAACTTGACTCTCAACATCAACCCTTGCGCGTCGCTGTCTCCCGCGGTCTGGGCATAACACCTGTGGATCCCGAAGTTGCCGAAATCGTCCTCGCCGCAGCAAGAAAATTGCAAGGTGCGGGTATCACAGTCGAGGAAACCCACCCGTCGCTCCCCGATGCCTTGAGCTGCTTTCAGACTTTGCGCGCCGCAGGTTACGTCACCGGCATGTTGCCCCTGCTGCGCCAACACCGTGACATGCTCAAGCCCGAAGTCATTTGGAACATCGAAAAGGGCCTGAAACTGTCCGGTGAAGACATCGCCAACGCCGAGGCCCAACGTGCAACACTCTTCCGCAACATGCACAACTTTCTCAACACTTACGATGTGCTGATCTGCCCAACAACCATCGTCCCACCTTTTCTGGTGGAGCAACGCTACCCGACCCATTGCAATGGTGTTGAATTCGAATCCTATATCGATTGGCTCTTGATCGTCGCCATTGCAACACTCTGCATGTGTCCGGCGATTTCAATTCCCTGCGGTTACACCAAATCGGGCTTGCCTGTTGGCATGCAGATCATCGCCCCCAACCGCGGCGAGGCGAAACTGTTGGCGATTGCGAAACGCATCGAAGAAGTGCTTGCAATGGGGCCGATCACGCCCATTGATCCCAAGGGCCATCGCTTGAAGCCAAGGGACCTCTCCCCCGCTTCGCGGACCCTCTCCGAAGAGGAGAGGGACGCGTGGTGAGACCTCCACTTTTGCTGTCCAGAGTGCTCGCACCACGGGTCCCTCCCCTCCGGGGAGGGTGCCCGAAGGGCGGGAGAGGTCCCTTGGCTTCGAGCAATTGCCACGGCTCAATACACTGAAATGATTGAACCCGCACCCAACTCGCCGGAATGGTTTGAATATCAATACAACCCGCGCATCACCGTGCCGGATGCCGCAACGATCCTGCCTGAATGGCGCAGCCGCGCCATGCAGACCCGCGAAAAACATCCGCCCTTGGGTGACATCAAATATGGCCCGCATCCCCGCGAAAATCTGGACCTCTTCCGCGCCGCCAACGCGCGCGCAACCGTTGTCTACATCCACGGCGGTTATTGGCGCATGCTGTCCAAGCTCGAAACCTCCTGGGTCGCGGAACATTTTGTCGAGAAGGGGATCAGTGTCGCGCTCATGAATTATCCGCTCTGCCCGGACGTGCCGTTGCACCAGATTCGCAAAAGCGTTCAACACGCCTTCGCTTATCTCTGGCACCATGTTTTGACCAAAGACGAACGCCGATCCATTGTCGTCACAGGCCATTCTGCCGGCGGCCATTTGGCGGCCTTACACTTGGCAACCGACTGGACGGCCCACAATCTGCCGCATAATCCGATTGCGGGCGTGGTCTCCCTCTCCGGTGTTTTTGATGTGGCACCTCTCATCAATACCAGCATGAACGCTGACCTGCGCCTGACCATCGAAAGTTCCGCTGCACTCAATCTTTGTGCAATGCCGCTGAAATGCAATGCACCGCTGTTGCTGGCAGTGGGCGCAGATGAGCCGCACGCCTTCCACCAGCAATCCCATGATCTCGCCAAAGCCTGGAGCGCTGTAAAGCCGGAAGTCGTGTCGCTCGTGTCCACCAATCATTACACCATTGTGGACCGCTTGGCCGCACCCGACGGCGATGTGCACAGTTACGTTTGTGCAATTGCAGGGCAGGGGCGGGCAGGCTAGAAGGTCGCAAACAAGGAACCATAAAAATGTCCTCAACACTCGCCACCCAACTCTGGCCCCACACAACCACCAACAGCCTGACGCGCAATCTTGTGCTCGCCGTCGCAGGCAGCTTGCTGGTGGCAGTCGCTGCACAGGTCACAGTGCCCATGTGGCCAGTGCCTATGACATTGCAAACCCTCGCTGTTTTGGCCATCGGTGCAGCCTATGGCTCGCGTTTGGGTGCGGCCACATTGGGGCTTTATGCGTTGGAAGGGGCTGTGGGTCTGCCGTTTTTTGCCGGCGGCAAATCCGGCGTGTTCGACGCCAAACTCGACTATGTGTTGCCAGCAAGCTCAATGGGCTACATCGTCGGTTTCATCATTGCGGCTTATCTCGTTGGAAAACTGGTCGAATCGGGTTGGGCCAACACCACGTTGAAAACGGTCTTGGCCACATTGGCTGGTGCAGTGGTGCTTTATGTTCCGGGCTTCATTTGGCTGGCGATCTGGGCTTCCACCGCAGGCGTTGTGCCCGAAGGCCAAACCGCGGTTCAAGCCGCCTTGGCCTGGGGTGTAACGCCGTTCCTGCTCGGTGACGCGGTGAAAGCCATTGTTGCAGGACTTGCCGTGCCGGCGGCAGCGGCACTCTTCAACAAAAAGTAACGTCCCGGCGCTTTGAGTTTGCGTGCTGCATTTTGTCCGCATCAAGACGGTTGCAGCCCGCAAACGAAGCAGCTAGGGATCGCCTCCGTTACTGGGGCGTCGCCAAGCGGTAAGGCACTGGATTTTGATTCCAGCATTCGGAGGTTCGATCCCTCCCGCCCCAGCCAATCACTGACTGTTGGAAATCTTCCGCTTCAACCCCGCCATCTGCATCAGCATCCGATCACGCCAGTTCTGCCGTTCCAATATCTTGTCGCGTGGCAACAAGGCGGTGCGTTCCGCCGTCAATTGATCCTTCAACGCGCCATGCCAATCTGCATGGCCTTTGGAGCCTTGGCGTATCATCTCATAGGTGCCGCCAAACTTGGTGATGTAGTCTTGAATACCGCCCGGTGCGTTCAGGTCCATGGTTTCGAAAGGTCCAATGAAGGCCCAGCGCATGGCGAGGCCGTGCTTGATCGAGATGTCAACGTCTTCAACCGACACATATCCCCCTTCAACCAGCCACAGGCATTCTTCCAGAATGGCACCCTGCAAGCGGTTCATGAGGAAGCCGTCGATTTCTTTCAGCATCACAATGGGCTTCTGGCCAATTGCTTCCTGTATGGTCTTGGTGCGCGCGGTGATGGCCGGATCCGTCCACGGGGCCGGCACAATTTCAATCGCGGGAATCAAATGCGGCGGATTGAGCGGATGCGCCACGATGCATTGCGCCTTGTGCCTGATGTGCCCGGTGAACAGGGAAGGCAAAATGGCTGATGTGGAACTGGCGATCACACAGTCATCGCTCACAACCGCATCAATCTCCGTGTACAGAGCAATTTTGACGTCGCGGTTCTCGGGCGCGTTCTCTTGAATGTAGGCCGCCCCCCGCACACAGGTCTCAAGTGTAGACGCAACAGATACGCGGGCCAACACATCGGCAACCTTTTGCCCGCGCAGCAAATCCGCGTCTGCCAATTCTGCCAGCATATCAGGCAACAAACCAAAACTCTTGGCCGCAGCCCCCTCCGCCGGATCATACATCTTCACATGGTGCCCGCCCCGCGCAAAAGCCACGGTCCATGAGCGGCCAATCAAACCTGCTCCTACAATCGCCACGTGTCCCGTCATGTTCACATCCTGTCCTTGATCACTTGCAAGGGTGCAACATCCCGCGTCTGCGCAAGCCGCGCAAGATAGGTTTCAATCACCGCATCCGGCCCATCTGCCACCTCCAGCTTCACTTCATATTCGCCTCGGATAAATCCTTCGTCCCGCATGTGCTGGAACAGCGATAACAGCCCGTCCCAAAACCCATTCACATTGCACACGATGACGGGCCGCGCATGTTGCTTCAACTGCGCCCAGGTCATGATTTCGGCCAGTTCTTCCAGCGTGCCAATGCCGCCGGGTAAGGCCACAAAGCCTGTGACCCGCTCGAACATCGCCATTTTGCGGTCATGCATGGAGCGGGTCACGATCAGTTCATGGGCCTCTTCCAACATGCGCTCTTTGCTGACGAGAAACTCCGGAATGATGCCCGTCACGTGTCCGCCGCCCGCAAGCACGGCGCGAGCGATTTCGCCCATCAATCCCGTGCCGCCCCCGCCATAGACCAAACCGATGCCCGCTTTCGCCATCGCCGTGCCGAGATGGCGGGCAGCGACCATGTGTGCGGGGTCGTGGCCAGGCGACGAGCCGCAGTAAACACAAAGCCGATGTGCGGGAATGGCCATCAAATAAAACCTCTTGAATCTTTGCAATTGTGCATTGGGGGGCTTATTAAGCCGATCATCAAGGCCTATCTAGGCCATTCAAGACAGGGCGGCAAAACGGCCCACAGGATGTAATATGCAAAAGAAACCCATCGCCTTGTTTTCAGGGATAGCAGCGGCTGGCGTTTTGGCCCTTGGCTTCGCCTACACTGTGATGCCCAATCTGTCCGACACCCCGACCACAGAAGTTGTTGCTGAAGCGCCTGTGGTGAAAAAAGTTGTTGAGCCCGTTGTCGCACAAGCCAAACCAGCACCAGCAATGCCAAAACCTGCCGAGGTCAAACAACAAGTGGCCGTTGCAGCTCAGCCAGCTGTGAAACCTGAAACTGCCACAGCGCCAGCGCTCGAAACACAACCCGCGCTTCCAACCTTTGATACGGTGCGCGTGGAACCATCGGGCGAAGCTGTGATCGCAGGCCGCGCTGAACCCGGTGCAGCCGTCGCAGTCAAATTCAACGGCCAGATTGTTGGCGAGGCGATCGCCAACGCCGCAGGCGAATTCGCCATTATCCCAGACAAAAAACTGGAACAAGGCACCGGCGCTTTGACTTTGGTGATGACCAAGAACGGCGCCATCACGGAATCGGAGGGCAGCGTCGTGGTTTCCGTGAAGGAAGACGCGCCCGTCATGGTGGCGAAAGTTGATCCGGTTGAGCCAACCACTGTCACACAAGTGCCGGCAGACGACGAAGGTCCTGCCGCCAAAGACGTCCAACTCAATGCTGTGGACTATGACAGCGCGGGCAATATCGTGTTCACCGGACGGGCGGCGGCAGGTTCCATGGTGCGCTTCTACGTCGACAACACATTGGCTGGCGATACAGAGGCCGACAGTTCAGGGCGCTGGATCTTCAAAGGTGGCGCAGCGGTTGCTGCGGGCCAACATGTGTTGCGCGCCGACCAGGTGGATGCAGCAGGCAAAGTTCTGAGCCGCATCGAACTGCCGTTCCTGCGCGAAAGTGAAGAAACAGTCGCGGCCGTTGTTGAACCACTGGTGGCCCCGCCGCCGTTGCAAGAAACCCAGGTCGCTGTTGCAACGCCTGAAATCGTGAAACCAGCAAAACCCGGCAGCAAATTGACGGCGGGTGAACAATCCGTGCCCAACCGCATCATCATCCAGCCTGGCCAGAACCTGTGGAAACTGTCGCGCCAGATTTATGGCCGCGGCAAACTTTACACCGTGATCTACAAAGCCAACAAAGACCAGCTCCGCTCACCCCACCGCGTATACCCGGGCCAGATTTTGACAGCACCGATTAGGAAGGCCAGCAAGTAGACAAAAGTGCTGGCAGACTGGTCATGACATCAAAGGAACCTCACCCCCCATTGCTGCGCAACGGGTCCCCCCTCTCCAGGGAGAGGGGACGGTTTCCATTTTCGTCCCTTCTCCTTGGAGAAGGTGGTGCGAAGCGCCGGATGAGGTCCCTGACCCTCAGTCAAACAAGACACCGACTTTAATGCGCAAACTCAAACCAACGCCGAAATCAAACGCCGATCGCGGCGAATGGCAGACCTTGAAAGGCCTGATGCCCTATATGTGGCCTGAGGGCCGCATGGATTTGAAGCTGCGTGTGGTCGTTGCCTTTGCGCTTTTGATTGTTTCAAAGATTGTCACGGTCTACACGCCTTACGCCTTCAAGTTTGCAACAGATGCGCTGGCACCCAAAGACAACGCCGCCACCATTGCTTTGACAGTAGCCCTGATGATGGTGCTGGCCTATGGCGTGGGCCGCATCTTCATGGTGGTCTTCGCGCAGTTGCGTGATGCCATTTTCGCCAAGGTCGGCCAGCGTGCCGTGCGCAGGCTTTCAACCGAGACCTTTCACCACCTGCATGGCCTCTCATTGAAATTCCACTTGGAACGCAAATCCGGAGCCCTCAGCCGTGTCATGTCACGCGGCATCAACGGCGTCGACTCGGTTTTGCGTTTCGCATTGTTCAACACCATACCAACCGCCTTTGAAATCCTGATGGTCTGCGGGTTGCTGTGGTGGAGCTTTGGCTGGCTCTATGCCCTCGTCATCCTGCTCACCATCGCCGCCTACATCGCTTTCACCTACTGGGCCACGGAATGGCGCATGGCCATCCGCAAAGCCATGAACGAAGCCGACACCGAAGCGGGAGGCAAGGCGATTGACAGCCTGTTGAATTTCGAAACCGTGAAGTTCTTCGGCAACGAAGACCACGAATCCAACCGTTATGATGAATCCATGGCAACTTACGAAAAGGCCTCGATCAAGACCTGGGTGTCACTTGCCGTGCTCAACTCCGGCCAAGCCATCATCTACGCCATCGGTCTCACCATCGTCATGGTGATGACCGCATACGGCCTGTCAAACGGCCTCAACACCATCGGCGATTTTGTCATGATCAACGCGCTGATGATCCAGCTTTACATGCCGCTGAACTTCATTGGCTCGTCCTACCGCGAAATCAAGCAAGGCCTGTTTGATGTCAACGGCATGTTGACCGTGCTCGATCAGGCCCCGGACATCAAGGACAAACCCGGCTCGCCGGAATTCAAACCAGGCCCGGGACATATTGTCTTCAAGAATGTAAGCTTTGCCTATGACGCTGAGCGCCCCATTCTCAAGGATGTGAGTTTTGAGGTGAAGCCCGGCAAGACCGTGGCCATTGTCGGCCCGTCGGGTGCAGGCAAATCCACCATCTCGCGCCTGCTGTTCCGTTTCTATGACATCACAGGCGGCAGCATCAGCATCGACGGTCAGAACATCGAGGACGTGCGGCAAAAAACCTTGCGCCAAGCCATCGGCATGGTGCCCCAGGATACGGTGCTGTTCAACGACACGGTACGCTACAACATCCGCTACGGCAGGCCGGACGCCACCGACGCCGAAGTCGAAGAAGCCGCCCGCATGGCCCAGATCCATGATTTCGTCGTCAGCCTGCCCAAGGGTTACAACAGCCTCGTTGGTGAACGCGGCCTTAAATTGTCGGGCGGCGAGAAGCAGCGCGTCTCCATCGCCCGTACCATTTTAAAAGGACCACCCATATTGGTGTTGGATGAAGCCACATCAGCGTTGGACAGTTTTACCGAGCAACACATTCAAACGGCGCTGAAAGAAGTGTCGAGGGACCGCACCACCGTCGTCATCGCCCACCGTCTCTCTACTGTTGTTGACGCCGATGAAATCATCGTTCTCGACAAGGGCATCATTACCGAACGCGGCACCCACAGTGCACTCCTCAAAAAGCGTGGGCTTTATGCCGGCATGTGGAACAAGCAGCGTGAAGCTGACGAAGCGTTGAAGAAACTTGCGGCTGCAGGTGAAATTCTGCCAACTCCTACCGCTTCCAAAACAGGCAGAGTCAACAAGTCCTGAATCAATCTTTTCGCAACCATCAGCCCCAAGCGCCCATTAACGCTGGTCCTCAAATTCAAGCCAAAATTGCCGAAAACTTGAATCAAACCCCTTTGCATTCACCATTGTTTACCGTTGCAGGCGCAATGTCTGTTCATACCACGGACAACGTGGGGGAAAATTCAAACGGGATGCCAGCACACAAAAAAAGAAGGTGCAGCGCCCACATTTTTGGGGACTACGTTAAATGAAAATGACAACTTTGGAGACCATTGCCGGGCGCTCGATTGAAGAGACACTTGGTTATGTACGCGGCACCACCGTTTGGTCGCGCCGCATGATGAAGAACAAGACCGTGGGCCTGCGCGCCCTCGAGATCATGAACACGGACGACATTTCGGAAGGCCTCTCGCAGGCCCGCGAAGAAGCCGAAACCAAGATGATGAAAGCCGCCGCCGACAAGGGCGCCGACACCGTCATCGCGGTTCGCGTTGAACTGATCGATCTGGGCAACCAGACCTTCCAGGCCATTGCATCCGGCACAGCTGTGCGCTCTGTTTCACTCAGCGCTGCTCCAGTGATGGAAGCACCGGTTTTTGCCCGTCCGGCAAACGACACCGGCGTCATCCTGCCTTTCGCACGTCGCGCCTGAGACTGAACACACGATCAGGCAATCGCTTGTAGCCAAGGGACCTCTCCCGCCCTTCGGGCACCCTCCCCGGAGGGGAGGGACTCGTGGTTAGAGCGCCCTGATCAGTAACATGGGAGGTCGCTGTAAGAGGTCCCTCTCCTCTGGAGAGGGTACGGCGAAGCCGAGGGAGAGGTCCTTCGGCCTCAAGCGATTGCCCAGCAACACACGACCGGTCACGCCGGCCGAAAGAATCGCGGTGCAAGGTGGGACTTGCGCCGCGATTTTTGTTTGCTTTGTTTTGTGGCCGCGATGCGCTAATCCGCGCCCACCATGACCATTATTGACAGCATCACTTCCAGTCTCGCCCCCGTCCACCGCGAGGGATGGCGCTTTGTGGCGATATTCGCCGCTGTGGCACTGTTCTTTTTCTGGCTCGGCTGGTCGCCATTGGGATGGGTCGGCATAATCCTCACAGCATGGTGCGCCTACTTCTTTCGCGATCCAGAACGCGTCACTCCAATCGGCAAATCTTTGATCGTGTCTCCCGCTGATGGCATGGTGAGCATGATCGTCAACGTCATCCCGCCGCCGGAACTGGATTTGCCGCGCGAACTTCATACCCGTATCTCTGTTTTCATGAATGTCTTTGACGTCCACATTAATCGCAGCCCGCTCGACGGACGCATCGCGCGCCTCGCCTACATCCCCGGCGCGTTCCTGAACGCTGAACTCGACAAGGCCAGCGAGGACAATGAACGCCAGGCCCTCACCATCGAAACAGACCACGGCCCCGTGATCGGTGTCGTCCAAATCGCAGGCCTCGTGGCGCGCCGCATCGTCAAATTTGTCGAGCAGGGGGATCGCCTCGCCGCAGGCCAGCGCTTCGGCCTCATCCGCTTTGGCAGCCGCGTGGACGTTTATTTGCCCAATGATGTGATGACGACAGTGTCCGTCGGGCAACGCGCGATTGCAGGTGAAACCATTTTGGCAGACCTCGCCCACATGGGCCAAGCCCGCCTGTCACGCAAAGCCTGACGCATGTCAGATCACGATCCGCAACCATCGGAAGAAACCTACAGCCGCTTCCGGCCCGTGCCGATCCGCTATCTTCTTCCCAACATCATCACGTTGATCGCATTGTGCAGCGGCATTACAGCGATACGCCTTGCCTTTGAAGGTCGTTTTGAATTGGCGACCGCCGCCATCATCCTCGCCATAGGCCTCGATGCCATCGACGGTCGGTTGGCGCGCATGCTGCAGGGCACATCACGTTTTGGCGCGGAACTCGATTCCCTTGCCGACACCGTAAACTTTGGCGTGGCGCCTGCGCTCATCTTGTACATCTGGTCACTCAACACCGTGCGCCCCGTCGGCTGGGTCATTTGCCTCATGCTGGCGGTGGCCTGCGCATTGCGTCTGGCAAGGTTCAACGTCATGCTGGAAGACCCCAACAAACCCGCCTATGCCGCCAACTTTTTCACGGGCATTCCCGCACCAGCGGGTGCGGCCCTGGCGCTCATGCCGCTCTATTACGGCTTTTTGGTCGGAGACACTCAGGGCAATAAACACGCTGTTTTTGTCGCACCGTTGATCGTTGCCATTTCAGCACTCATGGTCAGCCGCGTGCCAACCTTTTCGGGCAAGAACATGACGCGCGTTCCCCGCGAGTTGGTGCTCCCCGTCCTGGCTTTGGCGGCCCTGCTCATCATTTGCGTCATCACCTTTCCATGGCAGACCCTTTTGGTCTTTTCGCTTGCCTATGCCGCCATGATACCAGTCAGCGTTTTCCGTTTCTGGCAATTGCGACGGGCTGACCTGGCGAACAAAAATGAGACAAAAGCGGACACCTAGTCACAGGTAGCCAAATGCAAACAGTGTGCTAGTCTCCAAACATATCCTGCCACAAAGTACCAAGGCGGGGCAAAAAAGGGAGAGACACAATGCTTCATAAGTCCATCAAGTCCATTCTCATTGGTGCAACAATGTTGGCAACAACCGCCACATTGTCATTTGCCGATGTCGTATTCAACCGCGGCAACTCCGCCGATCCGGAATCACTTGACCCGCACAAGACATCCACGGTCTACGAAGCCAACATCCTGCGTGACCTTTTCTCCGGCCTGATGGTGCACAACGCCAAGGCAGAACTTGAAGCTGGTGCCGCCGAAAGTTACACCGTTTCGCCAGACGGCAAAGTCTATACTTTCAAACTGCGCGCCGACGGCAAATGGTCTGATGGTTCTGCAATCACAGCCCATGACTACGTGTTCTCATGGCAACGCCTGGTCGACCCCGCGACTGCCGCCGAATATGCCTACTTGCTCGCTCCCGTCGTCAATGCCGAAGACGTCACAGCCGGCAAAAAGCAGCCTGCCGAACTTGGCGTAAAAGCCCTGGATGACATGACGTTCGAGGTCACTCTCAACGCGGCAACACCTTACTTTCCCGAGATGATGACGCATCAATCCACATATGCCGTAAGCAAGGCAAACGTGGAAACCTTCGGAAAGGATTTCATCAAGCCTGGCAAACTCGTAACCAACGGCGCATACATGCTCGCTGAATTTGTGCCGAACGACCATGTGAAGGTTGTCAAAAACCCCATGTTCTTTGACGCCGCCAACGTGCAGATTGACGTTGTGAACTACATCCCCACCGAAGACCGCTCCACCGCCATGAAGCGACTGGAAACAGGTGAACTTGATTCAAACGATGATATTCCAACCGAGCAATTGGCCGATCTTCGCGCCAAGTTCGGCGATCAAGTCCGCATCGGGCCCTATTTGGGGACGTATTATTACGCGTTCAAAATTGACAAGGCCCCCTGGGATAACGTGAAGCTGCGCCATGCGGTCTCCATGGCCATCGACCGCGACTACCTGGCCGAGAAAGTTTGGACCAACACCATGGTCCCGGCATACTCATTCGTGCCCCCTGGTGTGCCCGGCTATGAATCCAGCCCGACCTCTTACGCCGACATGTCACAGATCGACCGCGAGGATGAAGCCAAAAAAGCCCTTGCCGAACTTGGCTATGGCCCGGACAAGCCACTGAAAATGGAGATCCGCTACAACACTTCGGAGAACCACAAGAACACCGCGGTTGCCATACAGGAACAGTTGAAGCCACTCGGCATTGAAGTGTCGCTGCTCAACACCGACACAAAGACGCACTATGGTTTCCTCGAACAGCATGGGGATTTCGACATCGCGCGCGCCGGCTGGATCGCCGACTACAAGGACCCCGCCAATTTTCTTGATCTCTGCAAAACCGGAACGGGCAACAATTACTCGGGTTATGCCAATCCTGACTACGACAAGCTGATGGCGGATGCTGCCGTCTCTGCTGATCCGAACGACGGTTCAAAGCGTTCGAAACTGTTGTCTGAAGCCGAATCCGTGGGCGTCGCCCGTGATCTCTGTGTCGTGCCCTTGCTCTATTACAGCTACCACACGATCGTCTCCAACAAGATCAAGGGCTGGGAAAACAACGTGATGGACGTTCACGCCACGCGTTATCTGCGCAAGGAATAGTAACGTTATCTCACTCGCCGTTCCGTCATGGCCCGCTTGAAGCCAAGGGACCTCTCCCCCGCTTCGCGGACCCTCCCCGGAGGGGAGGGGACCTCTTGCCACGACCTCCCGTATTGCTGTTCAGGGCTCTCGCACCACGGGTCCCTCCCCTCCGGGGAGGGTCCGGCGAAGCCGGGGGAGAGGTCCCTTGGCTTCATGCGAGCCATGACGGATATTGGGAAAGGGCAATAGGCAAACACCATGCTCCGCTATGTTCTCCGCCGACTGTTGACAGCGATCCCCACGCTGTTCGTCATCGTGACAATTTCCTTCTTCCTGATGCGTGTCGCTCCGGGCGGCCCCTTCAACCAGGAGAAGGGCCTCAACCCCATCATCAAAGCCAATCTCGAACGTGTGTTTGGGTTGGACCAACCGCTCTGGCAACAATACCTCACCTATCTCGGCAATCTCATGCGCGGCGATTTTGGCCCGAGTTACAATCTGCCAGACTTCACCGTGAACGAGCTTTTCCGCTTCGGTTTGCCCGTCTCGATGCAACTCGGCGCATCCGCACTTGTCCTCGCATTGGTTGTAGGTTGCGCCCTAGGTGTTTTCGCAGCACTCCGCCAGAACTCTGCCGTTGACTACGCAGTCACCGCACTCGCAACTGCGGGCAGCACCATTCCCACATTTGTAATTGCACCCTTTTATCAACTCATCTTCGCGCAAACCCTGCGCATGGTGCCGGTTGCGGGCTGGGCCGATGGCGCGTTGATCAACAAGATCGGTCCCATCCTTACCCTTTCATTGCCTTTCATCGCCATCTTTGCCCGTCTGATGCGGGGATCCATGATCGAGTCCCTCAACAGCCATCACATCCGCACGGCGCGCGCCCTCGGCCTTTCTGATTACGCAATCATCGTGCGTCACGCCATGCGCGGTGCATTGCTGCCTGTCGTTTCATTTGCAGGTCCGGCCGCAGCTGCACTTCTCACAGGATCCATTGTGGTGGAATCGATCTTCTCCATCCCCGGCGTCGGCCGCTACTTTTACGAAGCTGCATTGAACCGCGACTACACTTTGGTCATGGGCACGGTCGTGGTCATCGCCATCTTCACCATTCTGTTCAATCTCATCGTTGATCTCCTCTACGCCGTGATTGATCCGCGGGTGCGTTATGACTGACGCCCCCCTCGCCAATCCTGGGCGCAGCCTGTGGGCCGATGCGTGGGCGCGTCTCAAGGCCAATCGCGCTGCCATGGTCAGTGCCTTTTTCCTGATCGCAATGACGTTGGCCTGCATCATCGGCCCTGCCTTCACCGGCCACAAGTTCACTACAATTTATGGCGACTACGTCCGCACCCCGCCATCATTCACACCATACCCAAGCGATTCCAGCATCGAGCAAGCGGTGCTGGACGTCAGCAAGCGCGCACGCCTGACGCTGGAAAACTGGAAGCGCGAAAAGGACCGCGCCATTTTCACCTTCACGTCAACAAAGCCCATCGATGAACGCAACACCCGCTACCTTGACCGCTCCGACACGTTTGAAGACGCCCGCGCGGAAGAAAAATCAGCGGATGGTCTTCGCATGGTTTTCTCAGCCCAGGTGCAGCAGCAACGCTTCCTCTTCGGCACGGACAATCTGGGCCGTGACCTTCTGACCCGCACGCTCATCGCAGGCCGTGTCTCACTCGCCATTGGGCTGCTCGCAGGTTGCGTCGCCGTGGTCATCGGTGTGCTTTACGGTGCAGCCTCTGGCTTCATCGGCGGCAAGACCGATGAAGTGATGATGCGCATTGTCGACGTGCTCTACGCTTTACCCTTCACCTTCTTCGTCATCATGCTTGTGGTGTTCTTCGGCCGAAACTTCATCCTGATGTTTCTTGCTGTCGGCGCGGTGCTGTGGCTCGACATGGCGCGCATCGTGCGCGGCCAGGCACTCTCCATCAAACGGCAGGAGTATGTGCAGGCGGCGGAAGCCCTCGGTGTTTCGCGCTGGGGCATTTTACTGCGCCACATCATACCAAACCTCCTTGGCCCCGTCGTCATCTACATGACGCTTCTTGTGCCGCAAGTGATCATCCTTGAAAGCTTCCTGTCATTCCTCGGCCTCGGCGTGCAGGAACCCATGGCAAGTTGGGGCGTGCTGATTTCAGCAGGATCAAAAAACATCGACACAGCCACCTGGCTGCTCATCTATCCCTCCATCTTCCTCATCTCCACACTCTTCGCCCTGAACTTCATCGGCGATGGTCTGCGCGATGCGCTTGATCCGAAGGATAGATAACATGAGCGTCCTCGACATCCGTGACATGCATGTGCGCTTCAACACCATGGACGGTGAAATCCACGCTGTGAAAGGCATCAGCCTCACCGTCAACAAGGCAGAAACAGTGGCCATCGTCGGTGGCTCCGGCTCCGGCAAGAGCCAATTGATGATGGCTGTCATGGGCCTCTTGGCGCGCAATGGACATGCGGAGGGTGAAGCGCTGTTCCAGGGCCAGAACATCATTGCGTTGCGAAAGGAAGAACTGAACCAGATCAGGGGCCGCAAGATCACCATGATCTTCCAGGAACCGATGACGTCGCTTGATCCGCTCTACCGTGTCGGCGATCAAATCATCGAACCCCTGATGCAGCACCGCAAACTCACTCACGCCGCCGCCCGCAAGCGGGCAGGGGAGTTGCTCGAACTCGTCAAGATTCCGGATGCAAAACGGCGCCTCGATTCCTACCCCCATGAACTCTCCGGCGGCCAGCGCCAGCGTGTTATGATCGCCATGGCGCTTGCCAACGAGCCCGAATTACTGATCGCGGACGAGCCGACAACAGCACTCGATGTCACGATCCAGGCGGAAATCCTTGAGTTGATGCAGGAACTACAGACACGCATCGGCCTCTCCATCATCTTCATCACCCACGACCTCAACATCGTCCGCCGCATCGCGGACCGCGTCTACGTCATGCAAAAAGGCGAAGTGGTGGAGCAGGGCAAAACCGCAGATGTGTTTGCCAAACCACAACACGCCTACACCAAAGCCTTGCTCGATGCCGAACCGTCAGGTCGCAAACTCCCACCACTCAAATCCGCTCAAACGTTGCTGTCCGCCAACGGCATGCGCGTAACGTTTCGCATTGGCGGCGGCTGGTTTGGCGATCCCTTGCTTGAAATCAAGGCCGTGGACCGCATCTCGCTGGATCTGAAGCAGGGCCAAACCATCGGCATCGTCGGCGAGTCCGGCTCAGGCAAATCAACATTGGCCCGCGCCATTCTCAAACTCTTGCCAAGTGAAGGCCACATTCGTTTTGAAGGACGTGACCTCTCAAACGCCACCAAAGAAGACATGCGGCCCCTGCGGCGCGAAATGCAGATTGTGCTGCAAGATCCCTTCGGTTCACTCTCACCGCGCATGACGGCAGGCCAGATCGTCACTGAAGGTTTACTCGTCCATGAACCTTCAATGTCTTCAACCGAACGCGACCGCCGCGCCGGCCAGGCATTCAATGAAGTCGGCCTCGATCCATCAACCCGCAACCGCTACCCCCACGAGTTTTCGGGCGGCCAGCGCCAGCGCATCGCCATCGCGCGCGCCATCATTCTGAAACCGAAACTGGTTGTTCTCGATGAACCCACGTCAGCGCTGGACCGTGAAGTGCAAAAACAGATCGTTGATTTACTGCGCAACCTGCAATCCGCAAACAACTTGTCCTACCTCTTCATCTCCCACGACCTTGCAGTCGTCCGCGCCGTGGCAGACCACATCATGGTGATGAAAAACGGGCAGTTGGTGGAGCAGGGCACACCGGAAGAGATCATCGATCATCCGAAAGATGCCTACACACAGCGGTTGATGGCAGCGGCATTTGCCGACGCACGCTAGGATGGTTCCAATTTTCTGAGCACCTGGATTCTAAACCCGTCTTTGCTGTTTGCGATCACTGCCGTTCGGTTTATAGCATCGGGCGCTCAACTGTATCCACGAATTTCCCATTGTCCTCCATAGGCGGGCTTGACCCGCCTACCCAGAACCACCCGCAGTCTGGTTCGGCGGCTCAAGGCCGCCGATGGAGAAATATGGGATTTTATAATATGTGATTGTCGCGGCACCTTAACTCCGCTTCACCCCGAACATCGAACCATCCGCCTTCTTCACAAACAGATTGGCGAGCGCATCATCGATGTTCTCTTTGTTAAACTGCGGCGGAATTTCCTCAAACTTGCACGACGCCAACACTTGCTCGACAATGAACTTGGGTTGAAAATAGGCAAGCGGAGCATTGTTGTCTTTGATCAAGGCAATCACCTGGTTGTAGAACTCCTGCGTCAACGACAGCCCGGCTTTTGCCGCCACGTTCATGAACACTTTCATGTAGAGTTCCTGCGGCGGTTCCGTTGTTTCAAGCTTGTAGCTGATACGGCGCTGGAAGGCCGGGTCCATCAGATCATCAGGATGCATGTTGGTGGAGAAAATCACAATCTCGTCGAAAGGAACGAGAATGCTTTTGCCTGCATGTGTCGTCAGATAGTCAAAGCGGCTGCTGAGTGGCACGATCCATCGGTTCAGGATGTCTTCGGGCTTTGCACGTTGGCGGCCAAAATCGTCGATCAGGAATGTGCCGTTGAGAGCCTTGATGTGCAAGGGCGCTTCATAGAATTTGGCAATCGGATTGAATTTCAGGTCCAACATTTCAAGCGTCAGTTCACCGCCGGTTGACACCATCGGCCGGTAGCAAGGCACCCAGCGCAGGTCCACGCGGCTGCGGCGGAGGTTTGATCCACCCTGTTGTTCTTGCACATCCTTCACTTGAATGTGGATGGCAGGATCAAAAACCTTCATGATCTCGCCGTCAATGTCGACGCAATAGGGAACATAGATGACGTTCTGGAACACCTTGCCGACGATTTCGGCAACCGTGGTTTTTCCATTGCCGGCCGGACCATAAATCAGGATGGCATTGCCGGAATTGATGGCTGGTCCCAGGCGGCTGACAAATCGTTCACTCATCACCAGCCCGGAAAATGCTTCGTCCAGTTTCTGGCGCGTGATGTGCTCGTTTGTAATGCGTTGGTGGGTGATGCGTTCCTGGTAGTCGGTCAGTGAAACCGGTGCAGAGCCCACATACTGCCCGCGCTGCATCGCATCGACAGCCCATTCACGGCCAGCTTTGGTGAGGGTCAAGCGGATTTCACCCAGGGAGCCGGAAGCCGTTGCAGTCGATGTCAGCGCCTCCACCAGTTTGCGTTCTTTGGCCTCTGTCAGAAGCAGGTTGATGATGGTTGTGGGAAGACGCATGAGCTCAGCGATCTGCGAAGCTGTTTCAAGGTTCTCGGCATAAATGCTTTTGATCACAAGTTCGAACAGGTTGGCCGGATCGATACCCGTGTCGGCGATGGTCAAAGGGGCTTGTGGGGCGTCAGACAACACCCGCTCGATCTGCTCTTTGGTCAAAAGCCCAAGTGCAATGATACTGTCACCCAGCCGGCCACCATTTTGAACCTGATGTTCGACAGCGCGGTTGATGTCCTGTGCTGTAATCAAGCCCTTGGCGACAAGGATATTTCCAAGCTTCATGAATGTGCCCCATCAATTTCAAGTTCACGCTGCTGAAGCGCAATCCTGGTGCCGCCCCGGCACTAAAACGGTTAAAGCCCAAATGGGTTAAATTCAGATTAGCTTGCTGAAACAAGCAAGTGTGTTGGGCCTTCGCTTGCAGCCAAGGGACCTCTCCCCCGGCTTCGCCGGACCC
>JANPCE010000075.1:0-56179 GCA_031430795.1 Hyphomicrobiales bacterium | reverse complement strand
CCCCGCTTCGCGGACCCTCCCCAGAGGGGAGGGACCTCTTGCAGCGACCTCCCGTTTTACTGTTCAGGGCGCTCGCACCACGGGTCCCTCCCCGTTGGGGAGGGTCCGGCGAAGCCGGGGGAGAGGTCCCTTGGCTTCAAGCGATGGCCTTGGGCGAAGTCCGGGGCAAGGCGTCCCACCATCTCAACTGTTGCCAAGCCTGGTCCCGGCTTTCGCCGGGATGACGGTGTTGTGGGATGTCTAAGCTTTCGCATATGAACGAGCGCGGCGAAGCCCACATGGTGGACGTGTCCTCCAAAACTGCAACCACCCGCAGTGCAACCGCTCGTGGACGTGTCACCACCAAAATGTCGACCATCGTCCTCATCACCACCGGCACCGCAAAGAAAGGTGACGTTCTCGCCACCGCCCGCCTGGCCGGCATCATGGCTGCCAAGAAAACCTCTGATCTCATTCCACTTTGCCATCCCCTTATGATCTCCAAAGTCAGCGTCGATTTCACCCTCGCTTCAACACACATCGACATCGAAGCCACGGTCAAAGTCGAAGGCAAAACCGGTGTTGAAATGGAAGCCCTCACCGCCTGCACAGTTGCCTGCCTCACCATCTACGACATGCTCAAAGCCGTCGATCGCGCCATGGTCATCACCGATATCCGCCTCACAGAAAAATCCGGCGGTAAATCCGGCGACTACAGGGCTGATTGAGATGGCCCTTTTGCCTGTCGACGAGGCCCTTGCCAAAATCCTCGATGGCGTAAAACCGCTGTCTGCCGAACCCGTCAAACTCGAAAACGCCATTGGCCGCGTCCTCGCAACTCCTGTCATTGCCAAACGCAATCAACCCCCCTTCGCCGCATCTGCCATGGATGGCTATGCGCTGCGCCACGTTGATCAGCTCAAGCCCCTCACGCTCATCGGCACGTCAGCCGCAGGCCACGCCTTCAAAGGCCACATTAAGCCCGGCACCTGTGTCCGCATCCTGACTGGTGCCCCTCTTCCCCAAGGTGCCGACACCGTGGTCATCCAGGAAAACGTCGGGCGCAACGGCGCAATCATCCGTGTACAAACGGAAACTCCATTGGCCAAAAACATCCGCCGCGCCGGCCTCGACTTTGGGCGTGGCGATATACTCCTCGAAGCCAACACCAAACTCCGCCCCCGCGACTTGGGCCTCGCCGCTGCTGGCAACGCACCCACATTAAAGCTCCGCCGCCAACCCCATGTCGTGCTGTTCACCACAGGCGATGAATTGGTTTTACCCGGCCATGCCGCCCGCGCCGATCAAATCTATTCTTCCAATTCCCATGCCATCGAAGCCATGGCCACATCTCTCGGTGCCCGTGTCACCAATCTCGGCATCATCAGGGACAGCCTTGCCGCCACCCGCGCCGCCATTCGCAAAGGCCTGAAAGCCGACATCCTCGTCACCACTGGCGGTGCATCCGTTGGCGACCACGACTATGTCCAGGAGGCCTTCAAGGCCAGTGGCATTAAAATCAATTTCTGGAAAATCGCCATGCGGCCAGGCAAGCCTTTCATGCACGGCCGCAAAGGCAGGCTTCATGTCATGGGCCTCCCCGGCAATCCCGTGTCAGCCCTCGTCACCGCCCGCCTGTTTCTGAAACCACTGGTCGAAGCCATGCTCGGCCTCGCGCCAGACGAAGACGCCGCCGTCGCAATACTCACTGAACCCTTGAGACAAAACGATGACCGGCAAGACTATATCCGCGCCGCGCTGACAACCGCCCCCGATGGCCGCCGCAGTGTGTGCCCGTTTCCCCTGCAAGACTCGTCCATGCAGCGCACCTTGCAACAATCCAACGCGCTGATCATCCGCGATCCCCATGCATCAGCTGCAAAGCCGGGCGACATCGTCCGTGTACTGCCCTTGGACTTTTGATCCTGAAAACACTTGCAGAACTTATAAGGAACATGCTATGCATGTTGTGGATACGTTCCGATTCTGTTTCTAACCACATGGATTTCAAGCAAAGGGAAACCAACATGCTGACCCGTAAACAACTCGAGCTTCTGCTCTACATCAACGCCCGCCTCAAGGAAGAAGGTGTGCCCCCTTCATTTGAGGAAATGAAAGATGCCCTCAACCTCCAGTCCAAATCCGGCGTCCACCGCCTGATCATCGCGTTGGAAGAACGCGGCTTCATCAAGCGCATGGCCAACCGCGCACGCGCCCTTGAAGTCATCAAGCTGCCGGAAAGCCACAGCCCAACCTTGGCCACCAACAAGAAGTCTGGCTTCAAGCCCAGTGTCATTGAAGGCAATCTCGGCCGCAACAAGCCAGCCGCTGCCGCCAATGACGGCGGCCCCCGCGCCACCTTCGTGCCGTTGATGGGCCGCATTGCCGCCGGTGTTCCCATTGCCGCCATCCAGGACCACATCGCAAACATCAACGTGCCCCCGGAAATGCTGGGCGGCGGTGAGCACTTCGCCCTCGAAGTCAAAGGCGACTCAATGATTGACGCCGGCATCTTCGAAGGCGACACCGTCATCATCAAAAAGGGCGACACCGCCCTGAACGGCGACATCATCGTCGCATTGGTGGACGACGAGGAAGCCACCTTGAAGCGCCTGCGCAAGAAAGGCGAATCCGTCGCCCTCGAAGCCGCCAACCAAGCCTACGAAACCCGCATTTTCGGGCCAGACCGGGTGAAGGTGCAGGGTAAGCTGGTTGGGTTGCTGCGGAAGTATTGATGGTGTCTTCTCCCACTATGCGGGAGAAGGTGGCGCGCCTCCGGCGAAAGCCGGGGGCGAGACGAATGAGGGCTTATCAGTCCAACACCCGCCGCACAGCCCCCTTCGCCGCACTCGTCGTCAGTGCCGCATAGGCTTTCAGCGCATTCGTCACATTGCGCTTGCGTTTCTCCGTCGGCTTGAAACCCCGCGCCGCCACCGCAGCCCGCCGCGCCGCCAAAACATGATCAGCAACACGCAAGGAAATTGTCCGCGAGGGAATATCAATATCGATCATGTCGCCCTGCTCCACGAGTGCAATCACACCGCCCTCCGCCGCCTCCGGCGACACATGCCCAATCGACAGACCTGACGTCCCCCCACTGAAGCGCCCATCCGTCAACAGCGCACAGGCCTTCCCCAGGCCCTTGGATTTGATATAGCTTGTCGGATACAGCATCTCCTGCATGCCCGGCCCGCCGATGGGGCCTTCGTAGCGGATGACCACCACTTCGCCCGCCTTCACATGGCCGTTCAAGATGCCGAGCACCGCCGAGTCCTGACTCTCAAACACATGGGCGGGGCCGGAAAATTTCAAAATGCTCTCATCCACGCCAGCGGTTTTGACGATACAGCCCTCGACTGCAATGTTCCCCGTCAACACCGCGAGTCCACCATCTTTCGAAAACGGAGTCTTCGCTGATCGGATCACCCCCTTCTCCCGGTCGGTGTCGAGTTCATCCCACCGCCGCTCCTGTGAGAACGCCGTTTGTGTGGGAACCCCTCCGGGAGCGGCCATGAAGAATTTGCGCACCGAATCCGAATTCGTCCGCGTGATATCCCAGCGGTTGATCGCGGCCCCCAATGTGGCCGTGTGCACTGTTGGCAAATCGCCGTGGATCAAGCCGGCCTTCTCAAGTTCGCCGAGGATGGACATGATCCCCCCCGCCCGGTGCACGTCTTCCATGTGCACGTCAGATTTGGCAGGTGCCACCTTGCACAGCACCGGCACGCGGCGGCTCAAGCGGTCAATGTCCGCCATGGTGAAATCAATGCCGCCCTCATGGGCCGCCGCCAGAATGTGCAACACCGTGTTGGTGGACCCACCCATGGCGATGTCGAGCGTCATGGCATTTTCAAACGCCTGCTTCGACGCCACATTGCGCGGCAACACGGATGCGTCATCCTGCTCATACCAGCGCCGCGCAATATCAACGATGAGATGCCCCGCCTCAAGGAACAGGCGCTTGCGGTCCAGATGCGTGGCGAGTGTTGAACCATTGCCCGGAAGCGACAAGCCCAGCGCCTCTGTCAAACAATTCATCGAATTCGCCGTGAACATGCCGGAGCATGATCCGCAGGTGGGACACGCCGAACGTTCGATCTTGTCCACTTCTTCATCGGAATATTTATCATCAGCGGCGGCCACCATGGCGTCGACCAGATCCAGCGCCACTTTTTTGCCCGCAGGTGCAATGTATTTGCCCGCCTCCATGGGCCCACCCGACACAAACACCGTGGGGATGTTCAACCGCATCGATGCCATCAACATGCCCGGCGTGATCTTGTCGCAATTCGAAATGCACACCATGGCATCGGCGCAATGGCCGTTGACCATGTATTCCACCGAGTCCGCGATAATCTCGCGTGACGGCAGCGAGTACAACATCCCGTCATGGCCCATGGCGATGCCGTCATCGAGTGCGATGGTATTGAATTCCTTGGCCACACCCCCCGCCGCCTCAATCTCCCGCGCCACCATCTGGCCCAGGTCCTTCAGATGCACATGGCCCGGCACAAATTGCGTGAAGGAATTGACCACAGCAATAATCGGCTTGCCAAAATCCCCATCCTTCATGCCCGTCGCCCGCCAAAGCGCACGAGCCCCCGCCATATTGCGGCCATGGGTGGTGGTGCGGGAACGGTATGCAGGCATGGGTCTCTCCTCAGTCACCGCGCCCCGTCATCCCGGCGAAGGCCGGGACAAGGCTTTTGTGGCGCAAACATCAACGATGCAGAATCCTTTAGCCCGCCACCCCCAATCCTTCAACCATCATCCCAAGCTTCTCCCTTGCCGCGAAGCGGTGAGGGAGTACGGCGAAGCCGGGAGGGAGTGTTTCGGCTGGGTTCGATCCCATGACAAAATCCACCCAACCCGACATCTCCAATCTCTTCGGCGGCAAATTCCGCCTATCCTCCTTCGAGCGCCCGATGTTGATACTCACCGCCTTCGGCATAAACGCCGAGGCCGTAGTGCGAGCGGTGGCAAGATCAAAGAAAACCGAAGGGATCAAGTTCCGGCGGGAGGCGGCACGAATTTAGTGGAGTGTCACCGTAACTCCCATGGCTGCCAGAAACACGTCAATTCTCTCGCAGCAAGAGCATCGCACGCTTAACTGAATTCACGAATTTCCCTTTGTCCTCCATAGGCGGGCTTGACCCGCCTACCCAGAACCACCCGCAATCTGGTTCGGCGGCTCGAGGACGCCGATGGAGAAATATGGGATTTGATCCCACTTGATCGCTTGACGCACCAAACCCCATGACTGAACATCCATGGGTGGCCCACCTGGAGCGGGCCATGACGAAACTCCAAGAAAAACCGAACTGCTCTAATACAAGCCATCCACGATCTTCTGGCGCGCGGTGCATTCGCTGATCAGGCGGCTTTCAACTTCGCGTTTGGTTTTTTCACTCGGTTCCGCAAGCAGCCTGGCCCGGTTTTTGGCCACGAATGCACGCGCATCAATGAAACCATTGCCCGCAGAATTGCGACCCACAAACACATTGCCAACCACCACCACGCCAAATTCCACAGTGCCAAACTCCTTTGAGATTTTGCACTTCACAGACTTCTTGTTATCCAACAAACTGAAATGACTGAAACCTTTGCTGATCACATGTTGGGCTGCAAACAACTGCGCCAAGCCTTGAACCCGCGCCGGATGATCCGTCCGTGCGCCCATGACATCAACAATCCAATTTCCATCCCTGCCGGGCCTGATCCGCTGATTATATCGCTGCGTGGAATCAGCCGCAGCCAAACCATATGAAACAGAAACCACCAAACACAGACTCGCAAAAAAGCCCCCTACCCGCTTGTCAACAATAGCCCGGCCTTGACCAAAAACGTATTCCTGCATCGCTTTACCTTGTCATGATCAGATGTGGCACAACCCGCATGAACTCAGCTTTACAACTGAGATCTCGCCCCATCAACAACTTGTGATGCCAAACCCCCGCCCGGAGCGCCCGCTCGCGCAGTTGTGTTTCGAACGTGTTCACCGCTTTGGCTAACACCAAGCCAATCCAAACCCGGATTCACCCCAAGGAGATCCACCATGTTGAACCGACGCGTGTTTTTGTCCGCCATCGCCATTACAGCCTTTCCGGCCATTGCCTTCGCCAGAAAAGCTGCCGTTTACACCGGCATTGTCAGTGGCGTTGGGGCTGGCGGCTATGACGTCGTAAGTTACTTCACGGACGGCAAGGCCCAAAAAGGCAACGCCAAGTTCTCCGCCAGCCACAATGGCGCAAAATGGTACTTTGCTTCCGCGGAACACATGAAGACCTTTCAGGCCTCGCCCGGCAAATTTGCGCCAGCCTATGGCGGCTATTGCGCCTATGCTGTCGCCAATGGCGTCACAGCCAAGGGCGACCCAAAACTCTGGAAAATCGTTGGCGGCAAACTCTATCTCAACCTGAACAAAACCGCGCAAAGCCGCTGGAGCGAGGATATTCCCGGCAATATCGCCAGCGGCAATGCCAACTGGCCGAAAGTTCTGAACTGACACAACAAAGATATGGCTGCCAACCTCCTGCGCCATGTCCGGCGCAGGAGGTTGCAAATCAACTTTACGATTATGCGCCGCCGTACTGCTGGCGGTAGCGCGCAATTGGCGACACCTCTTGTATTGTTGGCTGCCGCTGGACCCGGGCTGCTGACGCAACACGCGCCGCAGTTACAGGCGACTTGACAAGCCCCCCGTAGGTTGGTGCGGTTGCGCTGTCTGGAAAGACCACTGAATCGAGTGCCGCGGACGGCACACCAATGTGGTCGCGCAGAATGCCCTTGAAGACAGAGCGCAAATCAACCGTCGGGCGCAAATCACCCTGATAGAGTTGTGCCGGGGCAAGCCCTGGCCAATCGCCGATGAAGCCAGCCTTCACGGCACCACCAACCATCAACGATGTTGTCGCAATGCCATGATCCGTGCCGGTATCGCCGTTGGTTTCAACCGTGCGTCCAAATTCGGTCACACAGATGACAACAGTATTGGCCCATGCTGCCCCGATCTCGATTTTGAAATCGCCCAACGCCTGGTCAAGTTCAGACAATCGGTCATTGAACTGTCCAGTCAGCCCGCCTTGTTGCGAGTGGGTGTCCCAGCCACCGACAGAGAGAACGGAAACCCGGGGACCTGACGCAGCCCGCATCAGGCGCGCAGCGCCTACGAATCCTCTCCGCAAAACACTGATGTCATTGCCGCCGCTTGCGCCAGCGGCCAGGGCCAATGCGTCTGCCGCGAGTCCATTTTCAAGCGAAGCCCACAAGGACGGATCGTTGGCTGTATAAACAGCCCTGAGCCGTGCAACGGTGTCGGGATTTGATTTTTCAAACCACGTCGGAGACCACCCCAAAACGGGTTCTGGACCGCGCAGAATGAGTGGCGCATCGCCGATTTCCAAACCACGCTTGTCCCGGATCGGGTCTCCTGCGGGTAGCGCGCCCAAGAACCGATTGATCCAGCCTGTGGAATTTGCCTCGTTGACTTGGAGTCCATTCTCAAGATTGTCCTGGCATTCAAAATGCGAACGGTTGAGCAATGGGATGCCTGCGGCCGGTGCAAACGCCGCATCGCCATCGTTATACATGGCGTGTACACGCGCCAAAGCCGGATGCAGGGCAAAATCGGTGCCCAGCGACAATGTGGACGCAAAAGGCAGCGCCAACTGCTTGCGCTTCGCCGCGTACAAAGGGTCAAGCTTCGGGATCATCAGCCCCATGCCATCCATGCCGCCGCGCAGAACGACAACAAGAAAACGCGCTTCCGCATTGGTTGCGGCGCGGGCAAAATCAGGCAGGAAAGCAGAAGAGAACAGCGCCGCCGTAACGCCAAGCATGGAACGGCGCGACAGCAGAAGCCGGGATTCAGCGCAACCTTCGGACGCAGCTGATACAATGCGTTGGTCAACGGCTGGCAAGTCGTCGTGATCATGGTGGTCGGACATAATTACCTCCGTTGAAATTCAGGGGTCATGAAAAGTGTGGCCAGACCGTTTTGAAGGTCTGGTGCCGCTGCAATCGCGGCTCGCGACTCTCGCGAAAGGGCTGATGTAAACAAACCAGCGGCTAACGTAAGTGCTGACCGCGTGAACGATGGGCTAATCTGGCGCAACGACCAAGCATTCAACTGGGCTGTTTCCAGCCTGACACGCATGGCATCTGGCCCCATCCAGTACACGCTTTCATCTGTGTAACCATCGGGTGCCGGGCGTTCCCAGGGCGCGTGGCGAAGCGCGGCAAGCGCGGCAACAAACGGCCATCGGTTGTTGTGCAAATACACCCGCCCAAGTGCGCGCATTTCAGCAATTTGCAATTCGTATGGAGTGCGCAACTTGGTGAGCGGCGCTGTCCACGCTTCGGGCAAATTGATCAAGGCCAGTGCTGTAGCCTTGAGACTGCCTCCGCTGCTTTTAAAAGCCGCCGCAACCGGATTCACCATTGCTGGTGTTGGTGTGTCGGTTATGAAATGCCTCACCAGTTTGAATGCAAGGAATTGGGCGGTGGAGGGGTGCACGGCCAGTGCCCTCAACGCGGTAGCGCCTTGATTGATGCCAGTCGGTGCGTAAGTCTTGCCCAAAAGCACGTGCGCTCCCGGCTCATGCCAGTCCGGTCGGAACACGTAACGTCCCCGTGTACCTGGTGTACCACCATTGTAGCGACCCTCCGCTTCCCAGCCGCGCACATAGGACCACCCGGTGATGATCCTTGCCAAGCTGGCTACATCGGCTTCGGCGTAGCCGCCACCGACGCCCAAGGTGTGTAATTCCAGGATTTCACGAGCGAGATTCTTGTTGAGACCAGTGCCCCATGCGAGACCTGTGACAGAATTCGGCCCCATCGAGTCATCATTGTCAAGGTAGGCCAACATTGCAGGATGCCGCATGACACCCAGCAACATGTCTTTGAAATTTCCAAGAACGTGTTTGCGAATGACGTCTCGCTCAAGTTGCCCGATGGTTGCGCGAATGGCACCATCTTTGTTGATCGACATTGAAAAATGGTTTGAGAAGAACAACACAAGGCGCTCAACGAAACCAACATGCGGCCGAGTATGCTTCAAGATGCGCGCCGTGAGTTCCCTTTGCCGGATTTTCTCTTCATCGTTGAAGTCAGTTTCGACCGCTTGGCACGCGTCGGAATACGACGGTAGAGAAGCGGTCGTTATCAGCGCACCCGCTGGATTGTTCAGCTCAGATATCAATGCTGATTTGGGGTTTACCCGGATTTGTAAAATGCTACCCGATTTGGCCCCCATTCCGAAACGGCTGAGTGCAATGTGTGCTAGTTTGTTTTGTTCCGACAGGCTCATCAGTTTTCTCCCGACATGAGCTTAAGTTACGCCATCCCCTGCGTTTCTTTTCGGAAATTGCAAAACCTGGTGTTTGGTTCCTGCAACTATTGTCTACACATTGTTAAAAGTTTGATTTGTGTCAACGACCCGCCAAAAAATCAAACGACTCAAACAATGTAGAGCCAGTACGATGATTTAAAAGTGGCAATGTTGTGACAGGGAATGCATTTGCGATTGCCCCCGCTGGCTTGTGCAGAGGTAAAACCAAATCCAGTGTTCTCTATTGCCTGATGGTTTGCTGTTTGCGTTCCAACGCTACGCCCACGGTCAATCAGATGACAACTGTGTCCCCAAGCGCTATGGCAGACCGGAGGAGCACACCATGAAAATCCACGGCGATGTTATTTCCCCTTTCACCCGCATGTGTCTGGTCACGGCCCACGAACTTGGCCTGAAGGACAAAGTGAAGCTGGTGAAGGGCCATGCCAAGGCGAATGAAGTGAACCCGGCATTGGAAAAGCTCTCGCCGCTTGGCAAAATTCCGATCCTTGAGACAGACCACGGCCATGCCATCCATGACAGCCGCGTCATCATGGAGTATTTGGCGCATGTCGCGGGTGCCGGCCATTTCATCCCCAATGATGGGGTGGCACGATTTCGCGTGCTCACTACGCTTGCCACCGCACAGGGCATGGCGGACGCCGCCGTGGCGCTGCGTTATGAAACCGCTTCCCGCCCCGACGCCTTTCGCTGGCCGGAATTTGCTGAACGGTTGCGCGCGCGCATCCGCGCCAGTGTCGCTGACATTGAACAACACACCGAGCAATTGACAGATGTGAACGCTGCCAGCATTGCCGTGGTGTGCGCCCTCGCCTATGTTGATTTCCGCCACCCTGCGCTGAATTGGCGCGAGGGCAACCCTAAAACCGCGGCCTTCGCAGCGACGTTCAATCAACGTCAGAGCTTGAAGGATTGGCCGCTTGGCTGAACATACTACACATGCAGTTGTTGTCGGCGGTGGCCCCGCAGGACTTGTTGCGGCACATCTGCTGCACCGCCAAGGCGTAGCTGCAATCCTGGTTGCGCCGGAAACCACTTTGGACGCACGCACCACTGCATTGATGGCCCCATCCATTCGCCTGTTGCAGTCACTTGGCGTGTGGACGGAAGAACTGCGCAAGCACTGCTGCCCTTTGCGTGAACTCCACATGCTGGATGACACGGGCAACACTGTGCAAGCGCGTGACTTGCGGTTGCGCGCGGTTGAACTCGGACTTGATGAATTCGGCTGGAACGTCCCTCTGGCCCATTTGGTGCCAATGCTGCGTGACTCATGCCCGGCACAGACATTTACCGCCCGCGTGGCAACGGCGAACTGCACCGACCACATTTCGCTTGCACTCGACAATGGTGACATGATTTCAGCCAAAGTCGCCATTGCCGCCGATGGTGCTGCTTCCACATTACGCGACGTGGCAGGCATCAAGATCGAGCAATGGTCGTTTGACCAACATGCCCTCGTCTGCAATTTCGCCCACTCCGGCCCGCACAACAACACATCAACAGAGTTCCACCACGTCGGCGGCCTTTTCACCACTGTGCCGTTGCCGGGGCACCGCTCCGCCGTCGTCTGGCTCGACAAGCCAGACGAAATCGCCCGCCTGAAAAACCTCAGCGCCGAAGACCTGGCAATCGAAATCCAGTTGCAAAACCATGGCATGCTGGGCCGCGTGTCACATGTAACGCCCGCCAAAACTTTTCCCATGCGCGGCGTTTCCGCAGGGAAACTCGCGGCCAAACGCACCATCCTTGTCGGTGAAGCCGCCCATGTGTTCCCGCCCGTGGGCGCGCAAGGATTGAACATGTCCTTCCGCGATGTGGGGCATGCCGTGGAATTGATTGCTGCCGCGCATGATCCGGGGGCAGAAGAAGTGATGGCGGCCTACGATCGCACGAGGCGTGCCGACATTGAACCACGCACTTTCGCCATCAGCCTGATGAACCAGACGCTGATTTCACAACACATTGCGCCGCACATCCTGCGTGCGCTGGGCCTCACGGTGATGGGATCAATTCCGGTGTTGCGGGATTATGTGCTGCGCACTGGTTTAAATCCGGAGAGGGATTTGCCAATGGTGATGCGGGCGTGACGGGTGAAGGACTATTCGAACAGTTCAAACGGCACGGCGATGAACCTTCTGTCTGAACCTTCAAAGCCGCGCGAGTAAACGCCGATCAGGGCCACCAGCGGATCGCCGGGTACTTGATAGGTTGAGGGTGCAAACACGGCTTCGAGGTCATAGGCGTGGGGGCAATAACGGGATTTGGGGATGCCAACGTCTTTGGTCAGAGTTTTGACCACGCCGGTCTTCACATTCTTCAGGGTCACTTCCATGCCCATGAAAGTGAGAAAATCGCCATCTGGGCACTCGGGCGGCTGGGCTACTTTCACGTCCTTCACCTCGAGCTCGAACGATCCCGTGAATTCATAGGCAGCCACGTCACCCATTGAATTGTAGTAACGGGCGAAGCGGGTTTTTCGGCGGTCGGCGATGATTTCGGTGAAGGGCATGTGGACGAGTGTGTCCACGGCCCCCGTCACGTTGAGTTGGGCAATGAGCGGCGCTACCTGACTGACGGCTTGCTGGCGGGCGTCTTCGATTTTTGACTCTTCATTTTCATTCAGGATTTTGACGGGTGTGCCCAGCACCCATTTGTCTTGGGCAATGTCGAGGACGTAAATTTCGGAGAATGTGAAGCCGGAACCATCCTGGTTGCCATATTGCTCGAAGGCGAAGTATTTGCCATCCGGCGAAAAACCAATGGCGCGGGATTGTGCGCCGTCAGCGGCGTGGGCCGCGGAAGTGAAAAGCATCAAAGCTGTCAGTACACGGATCATGTTCAGAATGCCTTGAATGTCACGAGCGTATAGGTGTCGCGGATGCCGGGTATGGACTGGATGCTGTCTGCCACGAAGCGGCCCACGTCCTGGGATTCTTCAAGATAGAGTTTCACGAGCAGATCAAAACCGCCTGCCGTGGAATAGACTTCGGAAGCGATTTCGGCTTCGGCGATGGCGCTGGCGACGTCGTAGGATTTGCCGAGGTCACATTTGATTTGGACGAAATAGGCGCGCATGTCAGTTCACTTTCATTCCGGCAGAAAACGTTTGGAAACGCCAACCCAGCGATACCACGTGAAGGCAGGGTTGTTCACATCGCCATTGGCGTCGAAACTGATCTTGCCCAGTATCGTGTCAACATTCTGCCCATTGCGCAACCATTGCGCCATGGCTTTGCCATCGTTGATGCTGGTGGCTTTGGCGGCGGCAGCGAACATTTGCGTGGCGGCATAGGCGGGAAGGGCTGCACCATCGGCTTCAAGGCCCGTCAATGTGAGTTCCGCTATCACGGGTGCCGCAAGCTGGTGCTGGATGGGATCGGCAGGAACAACGGCCAGAACCTCGTAATTCAAAACGCCTGCACGACTGGTAAAATCATCGCTGAGCAAGCCTTCACCACCATAGACTCGGCCGGTGAAACCGATGTCGATCAAGATCAACATGAGGCGCGCGGCCTCTGCACCGGGAATACCCAAGATGATTGCATTGGGCTGAAGCTTGTTGAGGTCCTGGCGGAGTTTTGCAATGTTGGCAGCGCCGGATTTGAAGGTGAAAGTGGCGATGTCCGGCAGTCTGGTTTTTGTGGCAACTTGCAATGCCTCTGAGGCGGCTTGGCCGTCGCCGATATAGGCCGGCGTTTGCAGACTGGCGAAGGCGGTGATGCGGCCCACAGCAAGCGCGGCCAACGCATCATCCTTTGCGGCAAGGCGGAATACGTTCCAGTGCAAACCTGACGTGAGTTGCGGTGCGGTGGCCGTGGGCGTGATCATGGGGATGTTGCGTTCCTTGTAGACCAAGGCAGCGGCAAGACTGGTGCCGGAACAATAATGGCCAATGACTCCACGCACATCTTTGGCGATGAATTCCTTGGCAGCCTCCACAGCGCGGCGTGTGTCGCAGGCGTCATCAATCGCCAGGACGCCGAGGGGTTCGCCATTGATGCCGCCATTTGCATTGATGGCCTTCACGGCGGCGTCAACGCCGATTTTCATCTGGTTGCCGAGCACGCCGAACTGGCCGGACAGCGGCCCCGCAACGCCGATGAGGATTTCGGCGCGGGCGGTTGGTGCAAGCAGAAAGAAGCTGAGAAGCAAAACCAGCCCCGTTAACCGCAGGGCAATTTCTTGTGGCCAAGGGACCTCTCCCCCGGCTTCGTCGGACCCTCCCCAGAGGGGAGGGACTCGTAGTGGGAGCACCCTGGTTAATAAAAAGGGAAGTTGTTCAACGGGTCCCTCCCCGCCGGGGAGGGTCCGGCGAAGCCGGGGGAGAGGTCCTTTGGCCACATGCGATTGCCTGACCGTCATTCTCCGCTTCAAGCGGGCCATGGCGGATGTGTGGTGGGTCAATTCTGACAATAAATAATACAACACCGTCAGGCGCTCACGCCGCTCCATAAAAAAAGACCTGCGTGAGGTTACCCGCGCAGGTCCCAATCAGGCAAGCCTGATCAACAGGTTATTGAACCGTGGGATCTTCGGCGTAGTTGCCAGCATGGAACTTGTACCAGACGTACTTGGCACCGATGAGGTCGCCCTTTGCGTCAAGTGACAGATCGCCGAGAACGGTCTTCATTGGAGCGCCTGAACGAAGCCACTTGGCCACAGCCATGTTGTCCTTGGTGCCTGCACCTTCAACGGCCTGCTTGTACATCTGCAGGGCGGCGTAGGTGTAGAGCGTGTAGCCTTCTGGATCATAGCCTTCCGCCTTGAAGCGTTCGACCAAGGCCTTGGCTTCCGGGGCGTTGCGTGGTTCTGGGGCGAAGGTGAAGATCATGCCTTCGGCGGCTTCACCAGCGATGGTCCAGAATTCGACGTTGTTCATGGCGTCGCCCGAAACCATCTGTGCGGCAGAACCCTGCTCGCGCATTTGCTTCAGGATCAAGGCGCCTTCTGGGTGATAACCGCCCATGTAGATCGCGTCGATGCCAGCATCCTTCATCTTGGAGACCAGGGCTGAATAGTCCTTTTCACCGGGGTTGATGGATTCAGACATGGCGGCGGTGAGGCCGGCAGCGGTCATGGCGGCAGACGTGGCGTCTGCAAGGCCTTTCCCATAGGCGGACTTGTCGTCGATGATTGCGACTTTCTTGCCAGCGAAATTCTTGGCAAGGAATGCGCCGGCAACGAGGCCCTGGGCATCGTCACGGCCGCACACGCGGTGAACGTTCCAGCCACCTTCATCCGTGAACTTTGGGTTCGTGGAGGCCGGGGTGATCTGCAGGATGCCTTCTTCTTCATAGACCTTCGATGCAGGGATCGAAGAGCCTGAGCAGAGATGGCCTGCAACAAACTGCACGCCCTTTGACGCCAGCTGGTTGGCAACGGCAACAGCTTGCTTTGGATCGCAGGCGTCATCACCGATTTCGAGCACGAGTTGTTCGCCGAGGATGCCGCCGGCAGCGTTGATGTCCTTCACGGCGGCTTCAGCGCCGCGCTTATATTGTTCGCCGAGTGCGGCGAGCTGGCCGGTGATCGGGCCAGCTGTTGCAACGGTGATGTCGGCAAGAGCGGTTGTGGCGCTCAATGCTGCGGCGAAGCTGAGTGCCACGCCTGACAGGATGATTTTCTTCATATGTAGTCTCCCTGAGAATACTCTTTAGTTTCGGGGTTCATGCCCCTTGGGACGTATTCAAGCCCAAGTTGGCGTGATTGGGAAGGGGCAATGTCACCATTGTCCCCGCTCAATGGGGTTAGCCTTAAGCCTTACTCCGCCAGCCAAAGGAGCCGGATTTTTCGTAAAGCCACGGATATTGGGTGATCATCTGGGATACGCGCTTGAGGCGGTAGCCCAGGAAAGCCATGGCCATGACGATGAGGCCGTGGGTGATGAAATACTTGAGTGAGAGCAGATTGCTTTCGAACAGGGCGTAGTCCAGAAACCTCAGGCCGCAGGTAAACAAAACCATGTAGAATGCAAGAAGACCGAGGGATTGCCATCCCGCTGCAAGCGCCCGTCCGGCGAGAAAAGCGGCACCACCGCCCAAAATCAGGGTGAGGACAACAAACTGGATCCAGCCCTTGAGGTCAGTGTGCTCAGTGAACACAAGCGCAAAATCCTGCATCAGTGGCCTCCTTCAAGATAGGCGGCGCGGACTTCCGGACTGGCGAGAAGTTCCTTGCCCGTGCCTGAAATGGTGATTTTGCCGTTGACCATGACGTAGGCGCGGTGCGCAAGCTTCAAGGCGTGGAAGGCATTTTGCTCAACAAGGAAAACGGTGAGGCCTTCCTTTTCGTTGAGTTCCTTGATGGCCGAGAAAATCGACTTCACGATGATGGGTGCGAGGCCCAGTGACGGCTCATCCAGCAACAACAATTTTGGACGTGACATCAATGCTCGGCCAATAGCCAACATCTGTTGTTCACCACCGGAAAGTGTGCCCGCACGCTGTCCGGAACGTGACTCCAGGATGGGGAACAGCTTGTAAATTTTCGGAACATCTTCGGCGAAGAATTTCATGTTGTTGACGGTGGCACCCATCTGCAGGTTTTCCAACACCGTCATGCGCGGAAAAATCCGGCGTCCTTCGGGCGATTGGGCAATGCCAAGCTGGGCGATTTGGTGGGTGGGCAGGTTCGTGATGTCCTTGCCTTCAAACACGATTTTACCCGCCCGCGCGCGCGGCGTGCCAAAAATCGTCATCATCAGCGTGGATTTGCCAGCCCCGTTGGAGCCGATCAGCGTGGCGATCTCGCCCTTGTGGACTTCGAAATCAATGCCCTTCAGCGCCTGGATTTTGCCGTAGAAAGTTTCAACGCCGGTGCCCTTCAGGAGTACGTCATTCATTTGCGGCCACCCTCTTGGGTAGTGGCAGGCATTGCTTCTGCGTCTTCATCAACACCAAGATAGGCGCGGATGACGGCGGGATCATTTTTCACGTGGGTCGGCGTTCCATCTGAAATCTTGCGGCCATAATCCAGCACAACGATGTGGTCAGAGATGCCCATGACAACGCTCATGTCATGTTCAATCAAGATGATCGCCATGTTGTGATCGTCACGCACCGAAAGCAGCAACTTGTTGAGCTCTTCGGATTCACGCGGGTTCAGTCCAGCAGCTGGTTCATCCAAACACAGGAGGCGCGGGTCCGTGCACATGGCGCGGGCGATTTCCAATCGGCGCTGGGCACCATAGGGAAGATCTCCAGCGGAGTCGTCTGCACGGTCCGTAAGGCCCGTCTTTTCCATCCAGTATTTGGCTTTTTCGATGGCTTCGTTTTCACGTACACGGAAACGGCGGCTGCCAAAAAGGCCGCCGACTGTAAACCCGGAAGCCTTCATTAAGGCGTTGTGTTGGGCCACCATCAGGTTTTCCAGGACAGTCATGCCACTGAAGAGACGGATGTTCTGAAACGTGCGGGCAACTTTGGACTGCTGGGTGATGATGAAATCATCCATCCGCTCCAGCATGAATTCCTTGCCGTCCGGGTGGCGGTGAACAATCATGCCCTCAGTCGGCTTGTAGAAGCCGGTGATGCAGTTGAACACCGTGGTTTTTCCAGCGCCATTGGGGCCGATCAATGCGGTGATTTGCCTGCGGCCGACATCAAAAGACAGATCGCCAATGGCGGTGAGGCCGCCAAAACGCATGGTGAGATGTTGAACCCTGAGTTCAGGGTCTTTGGACCAATCAAATGCCATCAGCCATGCCCCTGGGAAACAAGATCGGCAGACACGGATTTCTTTTCTTTGAGGAACACAGTGGGATCGCGCCGCGTGACAAGCCCACGCGGACGCCACCGCATCATCAGCACCATGGCAAGGCCAACGGCGAGCATGCGGAACTGCACGGGCTCAACGCCATCAGGCAGAATATAAGTGAGGAAGCCCAACTCGCGGAACAGCTCGAAGGCACCGATGATGGCGATGGCTGCGAACACAATGCCCATCTGCGAACCAAGACCACCCAACACCACAATGGCAAGGATAAGCGCTGACTCAATGTAGACGAAGGATTCCGGCGAGACAAAGCCTTGGCGTGCCGCAAAGAACGAGCCCGCAAAACCGCCAAACATGGCACCGATGGCAAAGGCCGTCAGCTTAGTGTTGGTTGTATTGATGCCGAGTGAGCGGCAGGCGATTTCATCTTCGCGCAACGCTTCCCAGGCCCGGCCAATGGGCAGGCGGCGCAGGCGGTTGGTGGCAAAGAACACGAGTAGTGCGAGGGCAAGCGCCACGTAATACAGAAAGATGTAGGAGTAGAGACGGTCATGCTGGATGCCGAAGAAATCCGCAAATCCGCCTTCGCCTTCCTTGAATGGCAATCCAAAGAATGTGGCCTTGGGCACGTTGATGCCTTGCGGGCCTTGTGTGAACGAGAACCAGTTGATGAGCACAAGGCGGATGATTTCACCAAAGGCGAGCGTCACGATGGCGAGGTAGTCACCACGCAGGCGCAACACCGGAAAACCAAGAATCACCCCCCACAACGCGGCTAATGCCCCGGCAATTGGAAGCACCAAAAAAAACGCCCATGGCAAGACGCCTTCGCCAAACCACATGGGGAAATACACTGTGGTGAGGAGCGCGTAAGCATAGGCACCCACGGCGTAGAACGCGACGTAACCCAGATCGAGCAGGCCGGCGAGACCGACCACAATATTCAGCCCCCACGCCAACATGATGTAGATCAGAATGGTAATGGCGAAGTCGATGCCGCGCTTGTCCCATCCCTGGAAGATATCGCCCTTACCCCCTGTAACCATGAGGAAAATCGGCAACAGCAACGCGAACAGGAAGAAGTAGGTGTTGAAGTGTTTCTTGAAATTGGATTCTTCTCCCGTCCGCCGCGCGCTCACAGCGGATTTGGTCGTTGGCGATGCCGCCCGCTGCCACACGAAAAGATGCAACAACAAACGACCACCGACAGTGATGGCCAGCAACGACAAGACAAGTGGCAGGCGCGTATCCAGCACCAATGAACCCTGGTTCATGATGGTGCGATAGTAAACCACCGGCACCAGCAGCAACAAAGTGATGACAGCTGTAATGGCCAAATCCTTGATCAAGCCAGCCGAATCCAACGTTGATGTTTCAGCTTTGAAAGCCGTGTCTTTTGCGGGGCCTGACATGTTACACTTTTTCCACTTCAGGCTTGCCGAGGAGACCCTGCGGCATGAAGATCAGCACGATGATGAGAATGGTGAAGGAAGCAACGTCCTTGTACTCCACAGAGAAATAGGCCGACCAGAACACTTCGATCAGACCAATGATCATGCCACCCAGCATGGCTCCCGGAATGGAGCCGATACCGCCCAGCACAGCAGCCGTGAAAGCCTTGATGCCCGCAAGGAAGCCAATGAAAAAGTCGGTCACGTTGTAGTAGAGAAAGAACATCAAACCAGCGAAAGCGGCCAAACACGCACCGAGGATGAAGGTGATGGCAATGGTGCGGTCAACGTCGATGCCGAGGAGCGAAGCCATCTTCTGGTCCTGCTCACAAGCGCGCTGTGCACGGCCAAGGGATGTGCGGTTGATCATCAAAGTGAAAATAGTCATCAACGCTAAGGTGGAAAGGATCAGCAAAATCTGCATGTTGGATATCGTGACAACAAACTCTCCGGTTTCGCTGACACGCTTCATCACTTCGTACTTTCCCGTGATGATCGGCTGGATCGGTTTTGGCCGGCCCTCCTGTGCGATGCGTACAAATTCCTGCAGCACGATGGACATGCCGATCGCTGAAATCAACGGTGCAAGCCGGAACGACCCGCGCAACGGTTTGTAGGCCACGCGTTCAATCGTCCAATTGTAAACCGATGCAATCAGCATGGCGATGACGACGACGAGGGCAAGTGCGAGGATGATGAAGAAAGCTGGCGAACCGCCGGTGACGCCAAGCGCCAGGAACACGATAAACGCCACCATGGACCCCACCATGAACACATCGCCATGGGCAAAGTTGATCATGCCCACGATGCCGTAAACCATGGTGTAACCGATGGCGATCAGGCCATAGATCGATCCGAGAGTGAGTCCGTTAATGAGCTGCTGGAGGAAATACTCCATGCGCCCCCCCTATGTGTTTTATGCCTACCTACATGTTGGCAGCTCATAACGGCTGCCTTGGGCGGGGGCTTAGACAATGTCGAAAGCGAAAACAAGTGATACAATTCAATATCGGACGACTCTCATCCGTCTCACGCCATTGACCACCTCTCCCGCAAGCGGGAGAAGACGACCGCGAAGCGGTCAGGTGAGGGCCTGTGAATTCAGACTCGCCCTCTCCCCCGTCATTTGGTAACCCCCGCCCATGATTTCCCGATACACCCACAAAGACATGGCCGCCATCTGGTCGCCGGACACCCGCTATAAAATCTGGTTTGAAATCGAGGCCCATGCGGCGGACCGCTTGGCTGAGCTTGGCGTCATCCCCATGGCGGCGGCGCAAACCATTTGGGCCAAGGGCAAAGACGCCACGTTCAGCGCCGAACGCATCGATGAAATCGAAGCCGTCACCAAGCATGATGTGATCGCCTTCCTGACGCATCTCTCGGAAATCGTCGGGCCCGACGCGCGCTTTGTGCATCAGGGCATGACGTCGTCTGACGTGCTGGACACCTGCCTCAATGTGCAGCTGACACGCGCCGCAGATTTGCTGTTGAGTGACTTGGACACCCTGCTCGCAGCGTTGAAGAAGCGCGCTGTTGAACACAAGATGACTCCCTGCGTTGGCCGCAGCCATGGCATTCATGCTGAGCCTGTGACGTTCGGACTGAAACTTGCTGGCTATCACGCCGAATTCCAACGGGCCAAGGAACGCCTTACTTTCGCCCGCAAGGACATTGCCACCTGTGCCATCTCAGGTGCCGTTGGCACCTTCGCGAACATTGATCCTTCCGTCGAAGTTCACGTGGCGCAGCAGATGGGCCTCGCTGTCGAACCTGTTTCCACGCAAGTCATCCCCCGCGACCGTCACGCCATGTTCTTCGCTGTGCTCGGCGTTATTGCGTCCAGCGTCGAACGACTGGCCACCGAAATCCGCCACTTGCAACGCACGGAAGTTCTGGAAGCGGAGGAATATTTCGCACCCGGCCAAAAAGGCTCGTCCGCCATGCCGCACAAGCGCAATCCGGTGCTGACGGAAAATCTCACCGGCCTTGCCCGCCTCGTGCGCTCTGCTGTTGTGCCTGCCATGGAAAACGTGGCGCTTTGGCATGAGCGGGATATTTCCCATTCCTCGGTGGAGCGCGGCATTGCACCTGATGCCACGGCGCACCTCGACTTCGCACTGCGCCGTCTCGCGGGTGTGATTGAAAAGCTGGTGGTGTACCCTGAGAACATGCGCAAGAATCTGGACCGCCTCGGCGGCCTTGTGCATTCGCAACGCATTCTGTTGGCCCTCACACAGAAGGGTATGTCACGCGAAGACTCTTATGCCGCCGTGCAACGCAACGCCATGCCGGTGTGGCGCGGCGAGGGGCAATTCCTCGATTTACTGAAAAACGACGCTGACGTTTCGAAGCATCTCTCGCCGCAAGAACTCGAAGCCCTGTTTGACCTCGGTTACCACACGCGGCATGTGGATGTGATCTTTGAACGCGTGTTCGGAAAGACCTGACGACAATGCAAGCTCCCAAAGACGTACGCGTGATCGCGGACAGCAATGAACTCGCGCAATTTTGCGACAGCATGAGTAATGACGCGTTCATCGCCGTCGACACGGAATTCCTGCGGGAAACAACATATTATTCCAAACTCTGCCTGATCCAAATTGCCGGCGAACGGGATGCGGCGTTGGTTGATCCATTGGCGGCGGGCATGGACCTCAAACCATTTTACGACCTGATGGCCAATGAACGTGTGTTAAAAGTTTTCCACGCTGCAAAGCAAGACATCGAAATTTTTGTGAACCAGGCCGACATGGTGCCGAACCCGGTTTTCGACACACAAATCGCCGCCATGGTGTGCGGCTTTGGTGATCAGGTCGGATACGAGGCCATTGTGCGCAAACTTGCCGGCGCCCAAATCGACAAGTCTTCACAATTCACAGACTGGTCCCGCCGCCCTTTGACGGCCAAGCAAATGGTTTACGCGTTGTCAGACGTCACACATCTGAGAACCGTCTACGAAAAACTGAAAATCCAGATTGACGCTGAAGGCCGGGGCCCATGGCTTGCGGGTGAACTTGCAGATCTTGCAAATGCTTCATTCTATCGCAACGATCCAAGCGAAAGCTGGCGGCGCATCAAGGCGCGGATTCAGAGCCGCAAGCAGCAAGCCACATTGATGGAAGTGGCCGCGTGGCGCGAGCGGGAGGCGCAAAACAAAAACGTGCCCCGTGGCCGCATCCTGAAAGATGAGGCTGTCGGCGAAATCGCCATCCAGGTGCCTCAATCCCGCGAAGCCCTTCACCAGTTGCGCCTTTTGCCACGCGGCTCCGCTGACAGCGTCATCGGCCAAGGCATTCTGAAAGCCGTCGAAGCCGCCCTCGCCCGCGATCCCAATACCATCCCCGGCCCGAAAGGCCGCGGCGATGAGATGAGCACGTCGCAAGAAGCCGCATCGGAAGTCCTCAAACTCGCCCTGAAAATCATCAGCGAGCGCGAAGGCATCGCTCCAAAACTGATTGCATCGTCTTCAGACATCGACGCCATCGCCGTGTCCGACGCCGCTGACGTTGACGCCCTGAAAGGCTGGCGGCGCGAGGTGTTTGGTGACTGGGCACTGGCGCTGAAACATGGCAAAGCGGCAATTGCATTAGACGAGGGCCGCGCGCAGATTTTCAAGCGGTGAGCGCTTCGCCAGCCAAAAGACCTCTCCCCCAGCTTCGCCGGACCCTCTCCGAAGGGGAGAGGGACTCGTAGTGAGACCTCCCTTTTTACTATTCTGGGCGCTCGCACCACGAGTCCCTCCCCTCTGGGGAGGGTAAGGCGAAGCCGGGGGAGAGGTCCTTTCGGTGTTAAGCCGCCAGCTTCACCAACGTCTGCATCAACTGGCGCGTGCCTTTCAAGCGCTGCTCAGGTGATGGCCAATCGCGCATCACCACCAGCTTCATATCTGGACGCAGCTTGGCCAACGTGCCCTGGCCATTGATCCATTCCACCAATTTTCCCGGGTTTGGAAAAATCCCCTTGCGCAGTGCAATGCTTGCACCTTTTGCCCCCGCATCCACCGACTGCACATTGGCTTGCCGACAGAGGAGCTTGATGGCGACGATGCTGAGCAAGTGATCAACGTCCGGCGGCAGTTTGCCAAAACGGTCGCGCAATTCAGCACCAAAGGCTTCGATGTCATCCTGAGCCGTGAAATCCGCAAGCCTCCGGTAAAGCCCAAGCCGTACTTGCAAATCGCTGACATAGTCCTCCGGTATCAAAACCGATGTGCCGATATTGATCTGCGGCGACCATTGCCCGTCTGCTTCCGCCGCCGCCGCATCGCCACTGCGCATCTGCGCCACGGCCTCTTCCAGCATCTGCTGATAAAGTTCGTAACCCACTTCGCGGATGTTGCCGGACTGCTCTTCGCCCAGCATGTTGCCGGAGCCGCGAATATCCAGATCATGGCTGGCCAGCGTGAAGCCGGCACCCAGTGAATCGAGGGACTGCAAAACCTGCAGGCGGCGTTCTGCAACAGGGTTCAGCGCCCTGCCCGGCGGTGTTGTCATCAGTGCATAAGCGCGCAATTTCGACCGCCCCACGCGTCCGCGCAATTGGTAGAGTTGCGCCAGGCCGAACATGTCGGAGCGATAGACGACGAGCGTGTTGGCAGTTGGGATGTCCAGCCCCGACTCCACAATCGTGGTCGACACCAGAACATCAAACTGACGGTCATAGAATCCCGTCATCAGGTCTTCGAGTTCAGTGGGTGACAAGCGTCCGTGGCCGGTGCGGAATTTCACTTCGGGAACGCTTTCCCGCAGGAATTCCGCGATCTCGTCCAAATCAGTGATGCGCGGCACTACGAAGAAACTCTGTCCACCACGGAAATGTTCACGCAGCAAATGTTCGCGGATCACCACGGGATCAAACGGCGAGATGTAGGTGCGCACCGCCAGGCGGTCGACAGGTGGTGTTGCAATCAACGACATGTCGCGGATGCCGGAGAGAGACAGTTGCAACGTGCGCGGGATCGGCGTTGCCGTCAGCGTCAACACATGCACGTCAGTCCGCAACGCCTTCAAGCTTTCCTTGTGCTTGACGCCAAAGTGTTGTTCTTCATCGATGATCAACAGGCCAAGATCACGGAACTTGATGGTGTTCTGCAACAACGCATGGGTGCCTATGACAATGTCAATCGAACCCTTCGCCAAATCCTTGCGGACCTGCTCCAGTTCCTTGCGTCCCACCAGCCGCGACGCTTGCGCGATACGCAACGGCAGCCCCTTGAAGCGCTCCACAAAATTCTTGTAATGTTGGCGTGCCAGCAGGGTCGTCGGCACCACCACCGCAACCTGCTTTCCCGCATATGCCGCAACAAACGCCGCCCGCAGCGCCACCTCGGTCTTGCCAAAACCAACATCGCCACATACCAGGCGGTCCATCGGGCGACCCTTTTGCAAGTCGTCCAATACTGCGTCAATCGATGAAAGCTGGTCATCCGTTTCCTCGTAGGGAAACCGGGCGCAGAATTCATCAAAGGCACCTTCCGGAGGTGTGAGAATGTCTCCTGTCTTCAACTCCCGTGCCGCTGCCGTCTTGATCAGTTCATTGGCAATCTCGCGTATGCGCTGCTTGAGCTTGGCCTTCTTCGCCTGCCACGCGCCGCCGCCCAAACGATCCAGCTGCACGCCATCGGTTTCGGAGCCATAGCGCGACAACAATTCGATGTTCTCAACGGGAATGAACAGCCGGTCATTGTTGTGATAGACCAGCAAGAGACAATCATGGGGAGCGCCTTGCACCTCAATCGTCTTCAGCCCCTCGAACCGCCCGATGCCGTGATCGACATGCACCATAAGATCGCCGACGGCCAGTGATGATAGTTCCTGGATAACGTCAGCGGCTTTGCGGTTCTTGCGGGCGCGGCGGATGAGGCGGTCGCCGAGAATATCCTGTTCGGTGATCACGCACAGTGTGTCTGTCTCGAAGCCTTCTTCCAGCGGCAACACGATGATGTTGGTGAGGCCCGCGGCGCGGTCCTGCACCGCCGCCCAACTGTCTGCATCCGCAATGGCCGCCAAGCCATGGTCGCGCAGGATGGTGGCAAGGCGTTCTGCCGAACCATCGGTCCACGCCGCAAGCACAACACGCCGCCCCTCCGCCTGGCGTGCTTCAACATGCACACGCACGGAGTCATAGATATTGTTGCCGACCGTGGCGCGTTCCGCGGCAAAGCTGCGCCCCTGCCGCCCGCCAAAGGAAATCGCCGTCGACTCAGGCCGCTCAAATGGCGTGATCTCGGCCACTGCATGATCCGCCAACAGCTGCTGCCATTCCTCCGCCATGATGTAGAGACGCGACGGCGGCAATGGCTTGTAAGGTGCCGCGCCGAAATTTTTCTTGGTCAGCGCTTCCTTGCGCGAGTCATACGACTCTTCAATCTGCGCATGCCGCGCCGCAATGGCTTCCGTCGCTGTGTGCGACAAGGTCATCGCCGCATCAGGCAAATAATCAAACAGCGTTTCCAGTTTTTCATGGAACAACGGCATCCAGTGTTCAACACCCTGGTAACGCCTGAGCCCGGTCACCGATTCATACAACGGATCAGACGTATCAATGCCGCCAAAGGCCTGTGCATAGCCCTGCCGGAAACGCGCCACAGTGTCAGCCTGCAACAACACTTCATTCGCCGCATTCATCACCAACACCTTGAGTTGGTCCGTCGTGCGTTGTGTCGTGACGTCAAAGCTGCGGATGGATTCCAGTGCGTCACCAAAGAAATCCAATCGCACCGGAGACGGAGAACCCGGCGGATAAATATCCACCAAACTGCCGCGCACAGCAAAGTCGCCGGGGTCAACAACGGTGCCAACGCGTGAATATCCATTGTCAGAAAGGAACTGTTTCAGCACCTCGTCCTTCAGCAGCACACCCGGCTTCAACGTCATGCTGGCACGCGCCATCATGTCCCGCGCAGCAATGCGTTGGGTCACAGCATTAACGGTGGTCAACACCAATCGTGCGGCCTGTGGCCGTGATGCAAAATCCGCCAGCGCCGAAAGCCTGCCTGCTATCACTTCCGTTGCCGGTGACACCCGGTCATAGGGCAGGCAGTCCCAGGCTGGAAAACGCCTTGCGGAAAGTTTCGGCGCATGAAACGCCAATTGCTCCTCAAGATTGGCCAGATGCTGGTCATCCAAACAGACATGGATAAGGTCGCGGCCATTCAGCCCCGCCAGAAGTTCTGGCAACACCATGGCTGCCATGCCTGCAGGCAAGCCGGACAAGATAGTCTTGCCGGAAACGCCAAGTTTCCCGGCGGCAATTGCAATCTGTTTTCTCATGTGTGGTTCAACTCAGGCCGAAAGGCGAGAAGTGCGCGCAACATCTTGCCATCAAGTGCTGCCGGCACCGCTTCTTGGTCCGTGACAAACGAAAGCATTTGCTGATCCGGAATCTCAAGCAAACTCTCGAAAATACGGAGCTCAGTTGCCGTCATGTGCGGCAGCTCCCGCAGCGCAAAGCCACCCACCAGCATATCCATCTCCTTGATCCCCCGCCGCGACGCGCGCCACAGCAAACGCTTGCGCGCGGTTTCGAGAGGATCATGATCTGGAGACATGGGGCGGGGTTTAGCAACAGAATGCAAGCAAGCAACATATTTCAATCCCCCTCTGGCGCGTTCCGCGCCGTCTCCCCCGTAAAGGGGGAGAATGGAAAATTCTTATTCTCCCCCTTTACGGGGGAGACGGTATTGCGCAGTAATACCAGAGGAGGAATACATGACGTTTCCAGTAGAATGTGCAAAAATCCGAACATGCGCCCCACCTTGCTCAATCCCCTCTTCGCTGACATCACAACCCTCAAAGGCGTAGGCGACAAGCATGCGCTGCTGTTTGCCAAAGCCCTCCACACGGGCGAACGCATGCCCCGCCTCAATGACCTTCTCCTGCAACTCCCGACGGGCCACGTAGACCGCCGTTTCCGTTGCACAATCAGCCAGTTACCCGTCAAAGGTATTGTGACACTTGAGGTGACCGTGGGCAACCACCAGCCTCCACCGCCGCAAAAGCGCAACATGCCCTACCGCGTCGAAGTCCACGATCACACCGGCCAAATGACCCTCGTGTTCTTCAAGGCCTTCGCCGATCATATGAAGCGCCAATTGCCGGAAGGCGAAAAGCGCATCATCTCAGGTGAAGTCAGCTGGTTCCGCGCCGAAGCCAAGATGGCGCATCCCGATCACATTCTTTCCGCCGAAGCCTTCGCCGAATTGCCGGAAATCGAGCCCGTCTATCCCCTCACAGCGGGCCTCGCTTCCAAAAGTTACATGAAAGCTGTCAGCGCAGCGCTCGAAAATCTCCCCGCCCTTCCCGAATGGCAAGACGCCGCATGGCTTGCCAAAAACAGCTTCAGCCCTTTCACGGACAGCCTTCACTTTTGCCACCGCATGCATTCGCCCGATGCCGTGTCACCCGAACACCCGCACCGCCGCAGACTGGCGTTTGATGAGTTACTCGCAAACCAGCTCGCCCTCGCCCTTGTCCGCCGCCACATGAAACGCGCTTCAGGCCGCGTCTTCAAAGCCACAGGTGACATCAGCCAAAAAATCATGGCGTCCCTGCCCTACACACTCACATCAGCCCAATCGCGCACCTTGCGCGAAATCACCACCGACATGGCAGAACCACTTCGCATGATCCGCCTGTTGCAAGGTGACGTCGGTGCCGGCAAAACCGTTGTTGCATTGCTCGCCCTCGCCACCGCCGTTGAAGCCGGTGCGCAGGGTGCGTTCATGGTGCCCACCGAAATCCTCGCGAGACAACATGCCACCACACTTGCCCCATTGGCTCAAGCCTCGGGCCTTCGTCTCGCCCTCCTCACAGGCCGCGAAAAGGGCCGCCCACGCGAAGAAACCCTTTCCCGTCTTGCCTCAGGCGAAGTCAATATCCTCATCGGCACCCACGCGCTGTTCCAGGACGGCGTTGACTTCAAAGACCTCGGCCTTGCCGTCATCGACGAACAACACCGCTTCGGTGTGCACCAGCGTTTGGCATTGCAGGCCAAAGGCAAACAGGCACCAGACCTTTTGGTGATGACCGCAACCCCCATCCCCCGCACACTTTCCCTCACCGCCTATGGCGACATGGATGTTTCCCGTCTCGATGAAAAACCACCGGGCCGTCTCGCAATCGAAACCCGCGTCATGCCGCTGTCGCGCATGGAAGACATTGTCGATGGCCTGGGCCGCAACCTCTCCTCTGGTGGCCGCGCCTATTGGGTCTGCCCGCTTGTCGAGGAAAGCGAGTTCGTTGATCTCGCCGCCGCTGAAGACCGCCGCAATAGCCTCGCCGCTGTTTACCCCGGCAAAGTAGGCCTCATCCATGGCCGCATGAAAGGCGCGGAACGGGACCAGGTCATGGCTGACTTCAAGTCCGGTTTGCTCTCCGTTCTTGTCTCCACCACCGTCATCGAAGTTGGCGTTGACGTCGCCGAAGCCAACGTCATGGTGATCGAAAATGCCGAACGCTTCGGCCTCGCTCAACTTCACCAGTTGCGTGGCCGCGTGGGGAGAGGCAAAGCCAAATCCCATTGCCTTCTGCTTTATCAAGAACCCTTGGGCGAAACCGCGAAGGCAAGATTGGAGATCATGCGTTCCACCGAAGACGGCTTCATCATCGCCGAAGAAGATTTGCGACTGCGCGGTGCTGGCGAAGTCTTGGGAACCATGCAATCCGGTTTACCCGTGTTCCGGATGGCAGACCTTGCGCAGCACGCGGACCTGCTGGCAGCAGCGCGGGATGATGCGCAGTTGATCTTGTCAAGAGACGCCGATTTGCAAACGCCACGCGGTGAGGCGTTGCGGGTGTTGTTGTATTTGTTTGAGCGGGACGAGGCGATCAGGCTGCTGAACGCGGGGTGAGCTGCCATTCTGCCTTGGCTATTGTTGTGCAGCTTCCAACCATGCAAATCCATGCGAATGGAATCAGCGGTTTTGATTTTTGGCCACACATGAACCTTGGACTTCTCCAGCCTTACGTCATGGTCCGCTTCAGGCCTACAATATGCACACATTTTTTTGATCATGTTCCTGCAGGAGCAAAACTCCGGTTTTCCCACAAAGACCGTCATCCCGGCGAAGGCCGGGACCAGGCTTTTTGCGTGCGCCGCCTTGGGTCAGCCTCGTCCCGGCCTCCGCCGGGATGACGGAACAATGAATTAAAACAATCGTTTGTGAAGAAATGAAAAGGCCGATTTTCAATCGTGCTTGTGTCACAAAAAGATATGTGAATCTTGCAGGCATGCAGCGGACCATGACGATGCTTTGGGGACTTACAGCGGCGAAGGGACCTCATCCGTCTCGCATCCGCCCGGCACCTTCTCCAGGCAGAAGGGACGAACTCGTTAAACGCAGAGTATTTTATCGCTTCTCCCTGGAGAAGCTGGCGCGGCGTGGCGTGGCGAAGCCGCAACTGACGAGGTCCTTTCGCCAACTCAAGCAAAGTACCCGCCAATACACGGAGCAAAAACCCCAGCAATCTGACAAAAACCATGTGACGACCTTTCAAAAGCAAAACCCGCCTTTGACGGCGGGTTCAAGTGGGTGGATGTGTGGATTATCTGACTTCTAGCCCAATCCACAGCGCGGTGTCAAGGGTTATTTTCCTTTTTTGGAATCTTTTTTATAAGGCATTGATTCCTTTGACTCTTCTGGAAACACCAGACCCATGGAGATCACCAACTTCAGGCCGTCCTCCACGCTTATCGGCAAAATCTCCACATCCGCCACATCCGCGAAGATGACATAGCCGCCTGTCGGGTTTGGCGTGGTCGCCACGTAGACGGCATACATCGCCCGCCCCTTCTCCAAGCCAATCTGCGCGCCATCCACTTCACGCGACACGAAGGCGATGGTCCACAGGTCCTTGTGCGGCCAACGGATGCGGCAGACGTTTTTGAAGCTGGTGCCCTTCTCCGCAAAGATGGTCTGGAAAATCTGTTTCGATCCCTTGTAGATCGAACGCACGACAGGTGTTTGCTGAACGATCCTGTCCCACCAGCCGATCAGCGTCCGGCCGACAAGATTCGCACCCAGTGCTCCTGCTGCGGTAATGAACAAAAGCGCAAACACCAGTCCCGTGCCCGGCAATTTGAACGGAAGATAACTGTCAGGATTGTAGCTGAACGGAATCAGCGGTTTTACCCAACTGTCAAACAGCGTCACAAACCAGATCGTCGCCCAGATGGTGATGGCGACGGGTGCGAGGATCACAACGCCCGTGAAAAAATAGGTCCGCAACCTGCTGAAAAGCGAGGTCTTGGCGGGTTTCACCGGAATGTCAAAATTGTCGTTCATGGGCAGATTGCATGATCAAGCGTTTTGCGGCACAAGGCAAGCACATGTCTGCGCGGCGTTATCTCTATCTCGGTTTTGGCTGGTTGTGTCTGGGACTCGGCTTCATGGGCGTGATCATGCCGATTCTGCCAACAACCCCATTTTTGCTTTTGGCGGTCTGGGCTTTCAGCCGTTCCTCACCGGAAATGGCGGAAAAAATCCGCAACAACAAAGCCGTTGGCCCGTTTATCCGGGATTGGCAGGATCATGGTGCCATCCCGGCAAAAGCCAAAATCATTGCCATCGTGATGATGGCGGCGATGGCGGCGTACATGGTTTTTTACAGTGGAGTGCCGATTTGGGCAGGTTACGGCACATGCGCGGTTTTGGCTGCTGTTGCGGTGTATATCCTCACCCGGCCAAGCCGTGCCGCTAGTTCTTCTCCGCCAGCGTAGCCGGATACTGTTCTGCCCACACCCGGGCGCGGGCTTCGGCTTCGGCGCGGGTTTCTTCGTCCACGCTCAACAGCAGCTCGTTGTAGCGTGCCGTGATCTGGGCGTTCTCTTCGGGCCGCGCTGTTTCATTGGCAAGAACGTACCACATCAACCCACGCGTCTCGCTTTTCTGCACCAGGGTGCCGCGCCAATACAAATCGCCGAGATAGGCTTGTGCATCCGGATGGCGTTTCTTGGCGGCAGCTGTCAGCCACTTCAAGCCTTGCTGGCTGTTCTTTTTCATGCCCTCGCCGGTAATGCTCATCACCGCCAACGCGTAATGCGCACCGGGATGGCCATAGGTGGAGGCGATGCGGAGATAGGTTTTGGCGGCGCGGGCCGGATTGGCCTCAACACCTGCGGATGGAATGCCTTCGCGCATGTAGTCAGCCAAACGCAACTCGCTGTCGATGACAATGCGCAGGCGGCGGCCTGACACTTCATCGGGATCATAGGCCGAAGCCACACGCTCGTAGTAGGAATGGGCAATCGCCGGATCGCGCTTTACGCCAAGACCAAGCCGGAACATGCCGCCCAAATACCAATCGGCAACGGGGCTTCCCTCTTCGCTTTCCTCGCGGAAATATTTCAGGGCTTTCTCATAGTTGCCTTTGGCATAGGCTTTCCGGCCTTTTTTCAGATCATCCGTCCAGAACGGAATGTTGATGTCCGGCATCTTGAGTTCAGGTGCTGCCGGAAAGTATTGGAAGAACCCGGAACCTTCGTCTTCGCTTCCCGCATGAACAGGTTTGCCCAAAACCAGCATCACGCAGGCCGAAAAAATCAAAGTGCATTTCGCACCCGAGGTCCGGGAGCGGTTTGCTGCTGCTGATTTTTTGAAAAATGGCACCATGATGCGCGGCTAGAACTGATTCTTCTGGTTTAGGGCCAACAGCGTTCCCAAGCGGTTAACTGCTTGAATTCAAACTGAAAGCGCCTCTCTGTTTTCGGCAAACCCTGTTGTGCAGAGTTTCCCGCCCTGCTGGCTCTTTGAAATAGGCAGGGATTGCGGCGGATCGGTGCTGGATTTCGCACCACTTCTGGGCCTGCGTAAAAATCGATGCACTGTTGCATTGAAGACACAGCACAGGTGCAAATCGCCGCGAAGCATGGCAGTAAGTGATCCAAACGTATGAAGCGGAGCACTGAATGACGGATACGACTGCAGAAGTGGTGGCAACCCTGCCCGAGACTATTTCCTTCAGTTTCGTGAAACGGAAAGGATTGTTGAAAATCACTGTCGTGAGCTTTCTGCTTTCGATCCTGACCCTTGGCTTCTATCGCTTCTGGGCGAAAACCCAGGTGCGGAAGCACATCTGGTCTTCGGTCCACATCAACGGCGAACCGCTGGAATACACAGGTACGGGCTGGGAACTGTGCAAAGGCTTTCTCGTCGTCCTCGGTGTACTTCTGCTGCCCATTGCACTTCTCACGGGCATCATCAGTGTCGTTTACGGGCCAGACTCGCCGTTGCTGGCCTTGATCCAACTTGTTGTGTTTTTCCTGCTCTATGTGTTTTGGGGTTTTGCCGTTTACAAGGCGCGGAAATTCCAGTTGCAGCGCACCAACTGGCGCGGCATCCGGGGAACACTGGTGGGTTCTGCCATGACCTACAGCCTTTTGTATTTTGGATCTCTGCTGGCCAAGAGCGCGTCGCTGGGTTGGGCAACGCCCGTGATGAACACCGTGCTGCAGGAGCAAATCGTCAACGACATGCGTTTCGGAGAGGCGGCGTTCAAATTCAAAGGCCGCGCCGGACCGCTCTATCCCACTTACGCCTTGTGCTGGTTGCTGACGGGCGGCGCCGTGATTGTAGCGATTGTGATTGCGGCGACGTCCACCGGCATCGGCAGCTACTTCGACCAGGCGTTCACAGGCAACGACCTTGGCATCGATGACTGGATTGGTTTGATCATCCTGTTTCTCCTGTTGTCATTTGTCCTGCTCGCGGTTTTTCTGCCGTTGCTCTGGGCGGTCTATATCGCCAAGGAGCTGCGCACCTTTGCCAATTACACGCGATTTGACGGCGCACCGTTCCGGCTGGAGGCCACGGCCTGGAGCGTGTTCTGGCTGACCATCGGCAACATCCTCATTCTGATTTTCACACTCGGCATCTTCTGGCCATATATCAACCGCAGAACAGTAAAATTCGTCGTTGACCGGTTGCACCTCGATGGCCATGTGGACATTGACCGCATCGCACAGTCTTCGGCGAAACTGGAAAAGCGCGGCGAAGGCCTTGCGGATGCATTTGACGTGGGTGGCTTGTGATGAAAATTGGCGCAACATTCTTTGACGGTGAAATCGCAAGGGACAAGGTTGTCAGCGTCCGGCGTGTGGACGATGCGGTTGAGTTCATTGGTGATGACACGCCGCTGACGCGCTGGACCATCAACGGCATGCATCCCATCGACCCGCCCCAGCCAGGCCAACCTTTCCGCATCACCCACGACAACAAACCGGGATCGCGGCTGGTCATCCGCGATGAGGCTTTCATCGCGGAACTTGTCGCCGCCAACAAACACCTCAAGGGCGGATACAGTTTCAAACACATCGGCCAGGTCTTTGGTTGGACCGCTGCCGGGCTTGCCTCTTTCGCAGCCCTCGGCTGGCTCGCCATGACGTTCCTGCCCGGACAGCTGGCGGGCTTGCTGCCAGACCGCATGCGCAATGAAGCGGGAACTCAAGTGGTCAATTCCTTGGTTGGTGCCTCGAAGAAATGCGAAAATCCGGCGGGCAAGGAAGCGCTGGCGTTAATGGTCGCAGCCCTTGCTGAAGGCAAATCTGAACTGCCACCACTTTCCGTGGAAGTCTATGAACTCCCGATCATGAACGCCTTTGCTGCACCGGGCGGCCGCGTCGTGTTCACCAATGAGTTGATCCAGAAAGCCGACACGCCGGAAGAAGTCATCGGCGTTTTCGCCCACGAAGTCGGCCACGTGGCGCTGTTGCATCCTGAGCAGCAAATGGTGCGCATTGCCGGCTTGCAAGTTCTGATCGCGGCACTGACAGGCGGAGGTGTTGGTGAGTATCTTGGCAACATCGCGGGCATCGCATCGATCCTCAGGCATTCGCGCGAAGCTGAACGGGAGGCGGATGCGTTTGCCCGCGACGTCATGAACTCTGCCGCTGTTGATCCCACAGGCCTCAAAACATTCTTTGAAAAAGTGATGAAGCTGGAAAAGCCGGCAGAGCCGCCAAAAGATGCGAATGCCGCAGAACCCTCGTCCTTGGAAAAATTCGGGAATATGTTTTCAACCCATCCGGACACGGAAGAACGCATCAAGGCGATTTCACCATTGCCTGCCGGGGTTACGCCCGTGAAAGTGATGACGGACGCGCAATGGCAGGCATTGCGCGGGATTTGCAAGTAAAGGCCCCCACAGTCCCTTGGAGACAGAGGAGGAATTTTACTTCAATTTCTTCTCTCTTGCCCGCGCCTCATACACCCAAGGCCGCTTGCCTTGTTCGCTTTTGCTGTTGACCACCTCAACCGATCCATCATCAACAAACACCGCATAAGCCCCGTTACGCCAGACATCGAAGCGGTCAATCGTCACCGACTTGCCCCGGCACATGCGCCGCAGGGGATAGGCCGCAACAAGCACATCCACTTTGGGGCACGTACGCTTGGTTTCATGGGCACGGGACAGAAATGCAATCTCGGTTTCCCTGACTTTCGTCCTGCAAATTCCATCGGCACAAGTCCATCCCGCCCGCTGTGCGGCGACTTTGGATGTGGCGTTGTCTCCAAAAATATCCATCCAGCGCGACAGCGACATGGGTGCCTGCCCGGGCAAAGCAGGTGTGAGTCCCTGTTTTGTCATCACAGCGACATTGCCTGCGCGCTCGTCGACCAGAAGCGTTGGTTTGGGGACTTGCGTAAAATAAGCAGCGGCACAAACGAGAGGCAGCGCCAACCACCGCAACCTAGAAACGGGAAGGCACAAAGCCGCCGCCGCAAACGAAGCAAACATTGCCGCCTCAACCGACAGCAGCGGTAATTGCAAATTCGCATTTTGCCATGACGCCACCCAATCTGAAATCCACATCATCACTTCAAGGCCGCGCTCCATGATGCTGAGTGGCAAGCCTTCAAGCCCGAACGGCATGAGCAGCACCGCCAACATGGCCATGGGCATGATGGCGACGCCTGTCACGGGCAGCGCCAAGGCATTGGCAACTACGCCATACGGTGCGACGCGGCCAAAGTGATGGGCGGCGGCAATGCCGGACAGACTACCTGCGATGAGCGACGTGAGCAACGAAGCGATGAAGAGCAACACGACGCGCCTGCTCCATAAACCAATCAAACCAGAATTGCGCAGCGGCCAGAACCGTTGCTCAGTCTTCGACCACATGGGGTAAAAAGCGGCGAGGCCCATGACAGCGAGGAAAGACATTTGGAAACTTGCGGAAACGGCCTGCTCTGGCTGCCACAGCAAAATCAGCACAGCAGCCACGGCGAGATTGTGAAGTGAGATCGCCGGCCTGTCTACGAGAATGGCAAAAAACATGACTCCGATCATGAGGAAGGATCGTTCGGTCGCGGCACCGCCATCTGCCAGCAGCATGTAAAGCAGACCGACAAACAACGCCGCCCCCGCCGCCCATTTCTTGATGGGGTATTGCAGCGCCAGGTGCGGCGACAATGCGAGAGCAGCGCGGCTGGCCCAGAACACACCGCCTGCAACAAGCGTCATGTGCAATCCGGAAATTGAAAGAATGTGAAACAGTCCGGAGGCTTGCAGGCTTTCGTTCATGCCGCGCGGGATGGCCGCACGCTCGCCTGTCACAAGTGCGTCGGCGATTGATCCCAAAGGTCCGGGAATGCTGGCACGGATACGTTCACCGATGGCGCTGCGCAAATTATGGAATGCAGCGCGCATCTGATAGCGCCAAGGCATGTCGCCTGCCAGTGGCGTCAGTGTTTTGATTCGCCCCGTGGCCCCAATGGATTGAAAAAACAATTGTCGACCATAGTCGAAAGTGCCGGGCGCTGCGGGTCTGGGCAATGGCGAAAGATCAGCTGTGACTGCCACGCTTTGGCCGAGTGTTGGCGGTTCAAGTTTTTTGCCACGCCATGTCAGCCGTATGCGATTGGGAATTTCAGACGCCGGGAGTTTTGCCGCATCAACATCAATAATGATCACGTAGCTCCCGCGCGAACGACGCACCACATCAGCGACATGGCCATTGATTTCTGTATCGGGCGCATAGGCCCGCAGCAACGATGTTGTCATCCAATCTGTTCTCAGCTTCGCAACTGCAAATCCAAGACAGATGATGGCGATGAGCAGCAGCAGCCGATTGCTTCGCCACCTGAAAACAACCGCTGCGGCGAAGCTCAGCAAAACCCAGCTGACCCAAGCTTGCGGTTCGGTTGCGAGGTTGAAATAGGTCCAGATGCCGACGACGAGAAGCAAGGGACTCCAGACCGCAACACGTTCACGCTCAACGGACCAAATGTCGCTGAAGGCACCGGACAGCCCTGCCCCTTTGCCAACAATCGGCCATGTGCTATCCGCCTCGGCAACGGCCATCCCAGCCTCTCCCCCGTTTCACGTTACAAGGAATTCGGCGCTCATGTCATCGCCTGTTATCACCCGCTTTGCCCCTTCGCCCACCGGCTATCTGCATATTGGCGGTGCCCGCACCGCCCTGTTCAATTGGGCCTATGCGCAAAAGCACGGGGGGAAGATGCTGCTCCGCATCGAAGACACGGACCGGGAACGCTCCACGCAAGGCGCTGTCGATGCGATTTTGGATGGCTTGAAGTGGTTGGGACTGGATTGGGACGGCGATGCTGTTTCGCAGTTTGGCCGCGCAGACCGCCACCGCGCCGTGGCGCAGGAGTTGCTCAAACGCGGGCGCGCCTATCATTGTTATTGCACAGCGGAAGAGCTGGATGCGATGCGCGCCAAGGCGGAGGCTGCGAAGCGGCCGATCCGGTATGATGGCACGTGGCGTGACCGCGATACATCGACGGCGCCCGCTGGTGTCAAACCCGTGATCCGTTTCAAGTCTCCCCAAGAAGGTGAGACGGTGGTGAATGACAATGCGCAAGGACGCGTCGTGATCCCCAACAAGGACCTCGATGATCTGATCATCCTGCGTTCCGATGGCAATCCGACTTACAACCTTTCTGTCGTTGTTGATGATCATGACATGGGTGTCACGCATATCATTCGTGGCGTTGACCATCTCACCAACGCGGCGCGGCAGACGCAGATTTATCTGGCCATGGATTGGGCCGTACCTTCGATGACTCACGTGCCGCTGATCCATGGACCGGATGGCGCAAAATTATCAAAACGCCATGGCGCACTTGGTGTCGAGGCTTACCGTGAAATGGGATATCTTCCAGCGGCAATACGCAACTATCTGGCACGGCTTGGTTGGAGCCATGGCGATGATGAAATTTTTTCCACAGCACAGCTGGTGGAATGGTTTGGCCTTGAAGCGATCGGCAAATCGCCTGCACGTTTTGATTTTGCCAAACTGGAAAACCTGAACGGCCACTACATCCGCCATACTGCGGATGACGCGTTGTTGAATGCATTCGTTCAGTTTCTTCCACACGTTTCTGGCGGTGCGGAGATGTTGGCGCAGATTGATGCTGCGAAGACGTCGCAGTTGATGCGCGCCATGGCGGGATTGAAAGAGCGGGCGAAGACTCTGGTGGAACTGAAAACCGGCGTTGCCTTCCTTTTTGCAAAACGTCCTTTGCCACTTGATGAAAAGGCAGTGGCATTGCTCAACGACGAGGGCAAGTCTGCATTGCAAGGTGTTATGGCTGTTCTCACAACTGCAACAGACTGGAACGCCCCTGCCCTTGAAGCCGCAGTTAAAGTTCACGCGGAAGCGCAAGGTTTGAAACTCGGCAAGCTCGCACAACCGTTGCGCGCCGCCTTGACAGGCACGGCGTCATCGCCAGGCATTTTTGATGTACTGGACGTTTTGGGGAGAGACGAGAGTTTGGCGCGGATTGGGGATCAGGTTTAGAAAAGTTTGCCGTTCCCTGCATTTGGCATGGACCTCGCTTGAAGCAAAGGGACCTCTCCCGCCCTTCGGGCACCCTGTCCGAAGGGGAGAGGGACTCGTGGTGCGAGCACCCTCAACAGTAAAACGGGAGGTCGTTCAACGAGTCCCTCTCCTCCGGAGAGGGTCCGCGAAGCGGGGGAGCGGTCCCTTGGCTGCCTCACCCGGAACCGCCTAAAATTTCGCGTCCGGCATTCCGGCAAAAGCATCCACTGGCGACACGCCGCTGAAAGTTGCGTTGCCCGTCAACCGCTCCACGGTCGCAATTTGCACATCCTCAACCGGGCTGTAGGCGTTGACCACGCATGGCATGCGGGGGGCGTCGTGGAGGTAATAGGGATGGCCGAAGGACACCAGCAGTGTGGGGATGTCGTGCCAATAGCGGTTCATCAGGTTCATGATGCCGGGTTGGAGTTGCGCCCAGTCCAGGTAGATGCGCGACTTGCCGAGAGATGACTCCACGGCAAGGGCGTAGATCACGAGGTCGGTGTTTTCCGGCGTGGGTGGATTGCTTGCGTCAAATGAATTCACCCCGAAGCCGCGCTTTCGCAACGCCTCTTCAAAGGCAGAAACACGACGGGTGGGCATGCCGGGGATGAAGCCTGAAATTTCCCCACCGATCAGGCACACACGGCGGTGGCGGGTGGGATTGAGTGGCAAAAGGTTTTTGACATCTTTGACCAATGTGATTGATTGATCCGCCACATCGCGGGCAACGCTTTGATGTCCAGCAGATTTTATGATGAATTGGCACTGGTCAAACGGCAGGATGCGTTGATCCAGCGATTTACGGTGAAGTCCCAGTGCTGCTTTCAGGGTGAGAATCCGGCGGCAAGCGTCGTCCAGGCGGGTTTCTGTCAACGTGCCCGCGCGAAGGCCATCGCGGAGGAATTGCAGGTCGCGCTCTTCATTGGGCGAAAACAGAAAGACATCGCAGCCATTTTCAACCAGCGCCGGGGCAAGCTCACTGCGGGCGGCAAAACTGCCAAGACCTGCCATGACCGTGGCGTCTGAAAAGATGAGGCCTTCAAAGCCAAGCTCCTTCCGGAGCAGTTCGATATTCAAGTGCCTGGAAATTGATGCGGGGCGGTAGCGCTCAAGCCCCTCGCCCACGCCATGTTTTGCTAAAAATGCAGGAAGTGAAATGTGGGCCGACATCACAGTCATGATGCCGTTGTTGATCAGGCCACGATAGAGTTTGCCGAATACGTCTTCCCAATCCTGTCCGCCCAAGGGATTGAGTGTTGTGACGAGATGTTGGTCGCGCTCATCATAGCCTTCACCCGGCCAATGCTTGGCGGTTGCCGCTATGCCGTGGGCTTGCATCACCTCCATGTGTACGCGGGCTTGTGCCGCGATCTTTTCAAGGTCGCTGCCATAGGAACGGGTACCGACGATGGCGCTTTCTGTCACCTTGTTGACATCGATGCAGGGCGTGAATGTCCAGTTGAAACCCATGGCCGCTGCTTCTCGCGCCATCACTGTCACCGCATGTTTTGAAAGTTCCAGATCATTGGCGGCCGCAAGGCCAAGCTGGTTCTGCATCGGTGTCATGCAGGCGGCGTGGTTGGCACCGGCTTCCAGATCGGCTGTTATGAACGGTGGAATTTCAGATTGTTCCATGAAGCGGCGCGTGGCGGCATGGGCTGTCTTCAGGTCTGGCCCCATGAAGCGGTGGAGGCCGCCGGGGCGCAAATTTGCGAGACGGTCAATGTTGCCGTGGTCATCACCCATGCAGATGTGGACAAAAAGTTGGCGCAGACGATCTTCGGTTGAAAGACCGCCCAGGGTTTTGTCGACCCAGGCTTGGTCTTGCGGTGTCAAAATGAACGGTGAAATCTTTTGCATGTTGAACTTTATGTGTTGGTGCTGAATTTGGTGGGCGTCGTATAAGACACATGGTTCCAATGTACACCGAAACCCGCGCCTCAAATTGGTACAGCAATGTTGACCTTATTGCTGCAACGCAATATCCTACCTGAAACAGGAGATGATCATGGTGGACACCAAGACAATTGCCGTACTGACGCTGGACGGTAAAGCCATCGAGCTTCCGGTGTACAAGGGCAGCATCGGCCCCGACGTCATTGACATCAACAAACTCTACGGCCAGACCAAAGCCTTCACCTTCGATCCGGGTTTTACGTCCACCGCCGCGTGCCAGTCGGCCATCACTTACATCGATGGCGATGAGGGCGTGTTGCTGTATCGCGGCTACCCCATTGAGCAACTCGCTGAAAAAGGCGACTTCATCGAGACCTGCTACCTGCTCTATTACGGCGAATTGCCGAACGCCAAACAGCGGGCGGAATTTGAGCGCAACATCACCAGGCATACTATGGTCAACGAACAGATGGTTCTGTTCTTCCGCGGTTTTCGCCGTGACGCCCATCCGATGGCGGTCATGGTGGCGGTGGTAGGTGCATTGGCCGCATTTTACCACGACTCAACGGATGTCAACGACTCGCGGCAGCGCGAGGTCGCATCGCACCGGATGATCGCCAAGATCCCGACGATAGCGGCGATGGCCTATAAGTATTCCATTGGTCAGCCCTTTGTGTATCCCAAGAACAGTCTGGATTACGCCGCCAATTTTTTGAACATGTGCTTTGCCGTGCCTTGCGAAGACTATGTGGTGAACCCGGTTCTGGCGCGGGCCATGGATATCATTTTCACTTTACATGCGGATCATGAGCAAAACGCGTCAACTTCGACAGTTCGCCTTGCCGGTTCATCTGGTGCAAATCCCTTCGCCTGCATCGCAGCAGGCATTGCCTGCCTGTGGGGCCCTGCCCATGGCGGTGCCAATGAAGCGGCCCTCAAGATGTTGGAAGAGATTGGAACCGTCGACAAGATCCCCGAATTCATCGCCAGGGTGAAGGACAAGAGCTCGAACGTGCGCCTGATGGGCTTCGGCCACCGGGTTTACAAAAACTATGACCCCCGCGCCACGCTGATGCAAAAGACGGCGTATGACGTTTTCAATGCGCTTGGCGTTGACGATGATCCGTTGCTGGCGGTGGCGCGTGAACTGGAACGTATTGCGCTTTCTGACGATTATTTCATCAGCCGCAAGTTATATCCGAATGTGGATTTCTACTCCGGCATCATCTTACGCGCCATGGGCTTCCCGACATCGATGTTCACCGTGTTGTTTGCCGTGGCACGGACCGTTGGCTGGATCAGCCAGTGGAAAGAAATGATCGCTGACACCAACCAAAAAATCGGCAGGCCCCGGCAGCTTTATGTGGGGCCGGCGAAGCGGAACTATGTGGAGTTGGGTGGGCGGTAGAGCGTCAAGCGATCAAGTGGGATCAAATCCCATATTTCTCCATCGGCGGCCTTGAGCCGCCGAACCAGACTGCCGGTGGTTCTGGGTAGGCGGGTCAAGCCCGCCTATGGAGGACAAAAGTAAAATCGTGAATTCAGTTGAGCGCCCTATGCGCTGGTGTTCTATCTCCCTCACGCGAACGTGGGGGAGATAAGTTTCACTTCGCATCCATCAACATCGCACCAATCTCGGCTTCCGACACTTTCTTGCCTTCGACATGGCCTTCCACAGCGTATTTCCAGACAGGAGCGCGCTTTTGCAAAAGCTTGGCGTGGAAGTGGAGTTGGTCTCCGGGGCCTACTGGCTTTCGGAAGCGGGCTTTGTCGATGGACATGAAGAACACCAGTTTGCCCGCCATGGCGTCGCCTAAATGAGACAGCACGATTGCTCCTGCGGTTTGCGCCATGGCTTCGATTTGCAGCACACCTGGCATGACCGGGCGGCTGGGGAAATGGCCTTGGAAGAAAGGTTCGTTGATGGTGACGTTCTTGAGGGCGGAACCGCTTTCCTCGCCGTTGAGGTTGTAAAGCCTGTCAATCAACAGAAACGGATAGCGGTGCGGCAGCAGCTGCATGATGCGCATGATGTCGGCTGTGGTCTTGTCGGTCTCGCTCATGAGGTCCTCAACGAAAAAGGGCGGGAAAATCCCGCCCTTGATAGCTCATCAACTTGCTGATTAGAAGCGCGTGCCGATGGAGAAGCGGAACTTCTCGGTGACATCGTTGTCTTGCTTCAGGATCGGAATGGCGTAGTCCATACGGAGTGGACCGAATGGCGATTGCCAGACGAGACCTGCACCAATGGCGGCGCGGACGGCTGAGGAGTCAGAAACAGTACATGGTCCAGCAAAGTCTGCCAATGCGTCTGCGTCGGCCCCATCCGGCGTACCGCTGCATAACCCGGCCAGATCATGCGCCAAAGAACTTTCATTCGTCCCAAACACAGAACCCACATCCGCAAACACGGCACCCTCAAGGCCCCATGTTTCTGGAATGCCCCAGAGCGGGAATGTGACTTCGGCGGTGCCGATGGCGTAGGTTGAGGCACCGATGGAATCCAGCACGCCATCATTGCCGACTTGCATTGGTCCCAAGCCTGACTTGGCAAAGCCGCGGAAGGTGTCAGCGCCTTTGAAGAAACGGTCTTGAATCGGCACGTCCTTGCCGTTGAACGGTTCGATATGGCCAGCATTGGCCTCGAGTTTGAGAACAACTTTTTCGTCGAAGAACGGATAGAACCACCAGAGGTGGCCTTCGATGGAACCGTAATAGGTATCGCCACCGAGGCCCGCCACTTCGGTTTCGATCTGGCCACGAAGCCCTGACGTTGGCTTCTGCGGGTTGTCCAGATCGTCATAGGTATAGGTCGCTGACAGCGCCGACTTCAGCGCAGAATTTTCCTGGCTGATGATGGCAGGTGCTGCAAACAGCGGGTTGACGTCGCTGGTTTTGCGATAAGCCAAAAGATATTTGAAATTGACCGACGAATACTCATCGAGCCGGAACCCGACGCGCAAAGCACCGCCAATCTGCTCGCTGGTGTAAGAAGACGTCGCCTTGTTGTCTGTCTTTGTGGCGAAGACATCAAAGCCTGCCGCAATCGGCATGCCCATGAAATAAGGTTCAGTGAAGCTGAAATCGATCTGCTGCTTCTTGAAGCTCATGGTGGTGTTGAGCTTCGCCTGCCAGCCGCGGCCGAACAGGTTGCGCTCAGACAATCCAACGGAACCGACGACGGTTTCAACCGAGGAGTAGCCGACGGAGAACGTCAGCTGGCCCGTGCTTTTCTCTACAACTTCGATGACCATGCGCACCTTGTCAGGCGACGAGCCTTCTTCGTCGCGGAAGTCGACCGTTTCAAAATAATCCAACGCAGTCAGACGGCGGCGGGCGCGTTCCACGAGGGCGCGGTTGTAGGCGTCACCTTCAAACAAGCGCAGTTCGCGGCGGATGACGTGGTCAAGTGTCCGGGTGTTGCCGATGATGTCGATGCGTTCAATGTAAACGCGTGGTCCCTCAACGATGTCGTAAGTCAGGTTCAGGGTGCTGCTGTCGGGATTGCGCTCGACGCGCGGATTGACCTTGGCGAAGACGAAGCCTTGGTTGGAGGCTTCAAGCGTCAATTTCTCGATGGATTTATCAACTTTCGACGCATCGTAGGTGTCGCCCACGCCGGTTTTCACCTGTTTGCGCAGCGCTTCGGGTTCAAGATTGGTGTCACCGATATTCACAGCGACGTCTGCCACGGTGTAGCGCGGGCCCTCTTCGACGACGAAGTCGATGGTGAAGCCGTCGCCATTGTCGGCAAGGTTCGCATCGGCAGATACAATCTGAACGTCGGCAAAGCCGTTCTTGAGGTAATAGCGGCGCAGCAGTTCCTTGTCGAAATTCAAACGATCCGGATCATGGGTGGTGTTGCGGAGGAACCACAGCCACTTGGAGCGCACCTTGGTGGCGATAATGTCGCGCAAATCGCCATCCGAAAAGGAGTTGTTGCCCTCAAAGTTGATGGCGTTGACATGGGTCTTGCCACCTTCGTTGATTTCGAACACGAGGTTCATGCGGTTGTCGGGCAGCTGGATTTGCTTGGGCACAACACTGACGTTGTAAAAACCTTGCTTGCGATAGAGGGCAATGACACGGCGGGTGTCGCTGGCCACGCGGGCCTTGGTGAAAATGATGCGCTCGCGGACTTCGACTTCCTTGAGCAAAGTTTCGTCATCAACTTCTTCGTTGCCTTCAAAATTGACGAGATTGATCAGGGGGTTTTCAGAAACGGTGATGACCAGGCTTGATCCCTGACGAGTGACACTGACATCGCGGAACAGGCCAGTCTGGAACAGCGCCTTGATTGATTCATCGATTTGCTCGTCATCGAACTGGTCGCCAGAGCCGAGTTGCATGTAAGACAGGACGGTTTCGTTTTCGACGCGTTGGTTGCCGTTGATGACAACATTGGAAATTGTGGCCGCATGTGCGGCTGTCACAGCCCATTGCGGTGCCACTACAGGAGCAACTCCGACGCAGAACGCCAAGCAAACACACAAAAAAATCAGTCGGTTACGCATCAAGTCCAATATTCCCATCGTCGGGCCGCCCCTTGCCCCAAATCAGGCCTTAACCACGGCTTTTAGCCAGTTCACTCCCCATTGCAATCGAAACATCTGGGCATTTTCATGTCCCGAAGAAATGGTTGATGAGGCGACCTGAGTCGTTGAACAGTCCCACCATCATCAGCAACGCGACAAACGTAAGGCCAATCCTGTAGCCCCACTCCTGGGCCTGCTGACCCAAGGGTTTACCGCGCAACGCTTCAATGGCGTAGAACACCAAGTGCCCACCATCCAGCATTGGAACAGGAAAGAGGTTAATAAGTCCTATGCTAATGCTCATAAACCCCAAAAACAGGGCAAATGCCATCGGGCTTGAGGCGGCTGTATCGCCAGCACCCTTGGCAATTGAAATCGGACCACCGATTTGTTTCAGGCTTTGGCCGCCAGTGAAGAGTTTGCCGATGAACTTGACTGTGTTCTTGACGATGAACCATGACTGGTTGAACGATTCTGACAGCGACTCGGAAACCGAGTGATAGCGCGTCTTGGGTTCATCCGCAGTTGGCACGTGTTTCACGCCCAAAAGGCCAATGCGAACCACGCCACCAAAGTTATCCGGCTTCTCATGCACGTCGGGCGTGATCATCGTCGTCAGAACCTGACCTGCACGCTCAAGACGCAACTCCAGCGGTTCCCCCGCCCGCAGGAAAACCGCCTTTTGCACGTCTTCGAAACCAATGATGGTTTCGCCATCGACGGCGAGTATGCGGTCGCCAATTTGTAAACCAGCCTTGGCCGCCGCCGAGTTTGGCATGATCTCAGTTGCAACCGGTTCAAGATACTTTGTGCCTATAAATGCGAAAGCCACCCAGAATATCAACAGCGCTGTCAGGAAATTGGCGGCTGGCCCCGCAAAAACAATCAACATGCGCTTCCAGATGGCGGCACCCGGAAAACTGGTCGGTGAGTGGATCGCAGCGGCGTTAAAGTCAGGTTTGCTGGCGGCGTTGGCGTCGCCTTCAAACTTGACGTAGCCTCCCAAAGGAAGCAGGCAGAATTTCCAGCGGGTGCCGTACTTGTCGGTGAAACCGAAGATTTCGCGGCCAAAACCAACGGCAAAAACCTCAGCCTTGACGCCACACCAACGGCCAACCTGGAAATGCCCCTGTTCGTGGATGAACACGATCACAGACAAGGCAATAAAAAACGCCAAACCATAAAACAGCGTCCAGAAAGCCGGGTATTGGCCCAAAAACTCAATCATTTGGTCGAAACCTCCGTCGTGCTGTTGTCGGACTTACGGTGCAGCCACCGGGCTGGCTCCATATCACGACCATCAAATTTTAACAAAACCTTAGCTATAAGGCCTGCCTATTGCGTCAACAATTCGGCGGGATGGTTACCACACCATAAGGCCTTGCGCGACTTCGCCGGCGTTGCGGGCAAAACCGATCAATGCCGCCGCACCTGCCGCAAAAACCAGGCCATCCACCCGGTCCATCACGCCACCATGGCCGGGAATCAGATAACCGGAGTCTTTGACGCCAAAATGGCGTTTCATCGCACTTTCAAAAATATCACCAACTTGCGCCAGCGCGGCAAGGATTGCGGCAACGATCACGAGCGGCCAAACCTTTGGCGCATAGGTTGCAGCATAGATGCCTGCCACAACGGCGGCCCCGGCCATGCCCCCCAGCAAACCGGCCCAGGTTTTCTTGGGCGAGTACCGCGGCGCAAGTTTGGGACCTCCGATAACGCGTCCTGCAAAATAGGCGAAAGTGTCCGTTGCCCAGACGATGAACATGAGCAGCATGATGGCATGCACGCCCCAAATAGCGTGACCGCGCAACACCACCAGACTCAACACGGCAACAGTCACATAGGGAATGCCGACATAGGTCCAGACCACATGCTCGCGCGCGCGCATGGATGCAGCCACGATGCCTGCGGCTGTCAGCAGAAACGCGATGCCCAGCGTCGGCAGAACGCCGATTTCCTCGGGCAGAAAAGCGCCAGTCAGTGCCGCTGCGGCATGGAGCGCAAACTGGGTGGAACTCCGACCGTGCGCCATATTGGTCCATTCATGGGCAATGAGCAGACCCAGAAATGCCGCGAAGAGTTCAAACCACACACCGCCCTGCCAGATGTCGAGCAGTATGGCGGGCACAAGCAAGCCAGCTGCGAGAGATCTGACACCGAGGTCAGACCATTTGGTTTCAGCGGGTAACAGCGCTGAAGCCTGGACGGCATCTTCCGGCGCGCTCATGCTGAAGACACCTTCAGGCCGCCGAAGCGACGCTCGCGGCTTTGATAATCTGCAATTGCCGACCCGAGATCAGAGGCATCAAAATCTGGCCAGAATCGTTTGACGAAGATGAGTTCGGCATAGGCAGACTGCCACAACAGAAAGTTGGAGATGCGCTCCTCACCGCCGGTGCGAATGAGAAGGTCAGGATCTGGCATGTCAGCGGTATTGAGGTAGTTGGAGAATGTCTCCGGTGTGATATCCGCCGACAACATTTTTCCAGCCGCCACAGCTTGTGCGATTGCCGCCGCCGCAGCCGCAATTTCCTGACGGCTGCCGTAATTGAAGGCCACGACCAGCGTCAGTTTGCGATTGTCTTTCGTCAGATTTTCGGCGTCCTCCAACAACTTGATGAGCGAATGCTCAAGACCTTCGCGCAACCCAATGATCTTGATGCGAACATCACTGGCATGAAGTTCTGCCACGTCCTGGCGGATAAAGCGCCGCAACAGCTCCAGCAGGAAGGCAACTTCCGGCTTGGGGCGCGACCAGTTTTCCGTACTGAAGGAATAAATCGTCAGATACTCGATGCCGATGTCTCCAGCCGCTTTCACCGTCCGGCGCAGCGCTTCAATACCCTGCTTGTGTCCGGCTGAACGCGGCAGCCCACGCGCAGCGGCCCAGCGGCCATTGCCATCCATGATGATGGCGACATGGCGCGGCAAAGATGGAGGTGGATCAGATTTCATTGGCGCGCAAGCCCCGCAACGTCAAACCTGCATGATTTCAGCTTCTTTGACTTTGAGTGCCGCATCCATGTCCTTGATCGTGTCATCCGTCATCTTTTGCACATCATCAGACTTTTCCTTGTGTTCGTCTTCGCTGATCAGCTTGGCTTTTTCCAGGGCCTTCAAATGGTCCATGCCGTCGCGGCGGACGTTTCGCGCGGCGACCTTGGCTTTCTCAGCATATTGGTGCGCGACCTTGGCCAGTTCCTTGCGGCGGTCTTGCGTCAGGTCCGGCATGCGCAGGCGGATGACCTGGCCTTCGGTTTGCGGGTTGAGGCCGAGGTTGGAGGCGTGGATGGCTTTTTCGACGGCGACAACGAGGCCGCGGTCCCAGACGCTGATTTGAAGCAAGCGCGCTTCCGGCACAGAGACAGATGCCACCTGGTTGATCTGCATGTTGGCACCATAAGCGTCAACGACAATGGGATCGAGCAGAGTGGTTGAAGCGCGGCCCGTGCGCAGGCCGCCGAAATCATGTTTGAGGGCATCGACAGCGCCCGTCATGCGGCGCTTGATGTCTTGGGCGTTGAAAGGTTGTGGTGCGGCCATGGTGTTTTCGTTCTTTCTTAGCTTTTTGTCACGGTGGTGAAACGCCCATGGCCTTGCAGCACCTTGGCGACGTTACCGTGTTCACGGATGGAAAATACAACGACTGGTATGGCATTGTCACGCGCCAGTGCAATAGCTGCCGCATCCATGATTTTCAGATTCTTGGACAATACGTCGTCAAAAGCAATAGTTTCGAAGCGCATGGCGTCGGAGACTTTTTTGGGATCGGCGGAATAAACGCCGTCCACGCTGGTGCCTTTGTAGAGGGCTGTGCATTGCAATTCGGCGGCGCGCAAAACCGCGCCCGTGTCGGTGGTAAAGAAAGGCAAACCAGTTCCGCCGGCGCAAATCACCACCCTGCCCTTTGACAGATGATGGCGGCCTTTGGCGGCGGCATAGGTTTCCGCAACAGATGGCATCGCAATGGCGGACAAGACACGGGCATCCACGCCCTTGTTGTTCAGCACCCCTTGCATGGCCAAGGCGTTCATCACCGTGGCCATGATGCCCATGTGATCGGCAGACACACGGTCCATGCCTTTGGCGGCTCCGGCCATGCCCCGGAAAATGTTGCCGCCACCGATGACAAGTGCGATTTCAGCGCCTGCCTGCTGGGCCGCGATCACTTCGTCGGCAACCCGGCTCACAGTGGCAAGGTCAATGCCAAAGCCCTGGTTTCCCATCAGGACTTCTCCTGAGATTTTCAGCAGAATGCGTTTGTGTTTGAGCGCCATGGAGACCCCTTCGAACGGCTTTCAAAAAGCAAATAGCACCGAATTGCGATTCGGGGACTGTTGCAGGGTGATCGCTCGGAGCCGAGGGACCTCTCCCCCGCTTCGCGGACCCTCTCCGAAGGGGAGAGGGACCCGTTGTGAGACCTCCCATTTTACTGTTCAGGGCGTTCGCACCACAAATCCCTCTCCCCTTCGGAGAGGGTGCCCGAAGGGCGGGAGAGGTCCCTTGGCTGCAAGTGATGGCTCCTATTTCAGCACGTGAAAATTCTTTGCGCTGAAATCCGCAAGTTTGTTGCCTCGAAACAATATGGTTGATCCATATGCGCTCCATGTCAGCAAAACACCTTCCGCTGTTGCCTGCATCAGTTTCGGCAGGTCGAGGCGTTCGCCCACAAGACCGATGAGTGTGACGCGGTCGGCCTTGGGGTCGAAATCGGTGATGATGTCGTGGCCCGGGTTGCCACTTCCCTCCTTGGCGTAGGCGGAGAAGACATAGTTGTCGCGGCCCGGCCCACCCGTCAACGTGTCGTCTCCAGCTTCACCTTTGAGACGGTCGTTCCCTTCTCCACCCGAAAGTGTGTCATTGCCATAGCCGCCGTAGAGTTTGTCGTAACCTTCGCCGCCCGATACCGTATTGTTGCCCGAACCAGCAAAGATGATGTCGTCACCCGCAGCGCCTTCAATTTCGTCAGCACCTTCGCGCAGCAGGATGACCTCGTGGTTTTCAGGTTTGCGCCGCAGCCTTTTACCAGTGCCTGCGAGGTGAAGATCAACGCCAACTGCGTTGACCAGGCTCAGACTTTGCCGGTTCAGGAAGGCTTTGAAAAGCAAACCAGCCGGTTTCATTTGCAGCTTGCCGTTTTTGCTGAGTGTGTTGCGGGCCAAGCCGAAGTAATCCAGATTGTCCGTGCCAGCCCTTTCGATAATTGTGTAAGCAGTTGCGGTTTTTGTGAAATCCCAACTTTCGATCAATCCCAGAGTTTGCAGCACGGCTTCGGCCTGAAGTGTTTCGGCCAATTCTTTGTCCAATTTTTTGCCGTTAGGCACAAAGCCATAGCGATAGGGATCAGCGAATGTCGTCTCGAAAAGTGAATCCGCGCTGTCGTTGCCGGGATAGGAACTGCCGCCAAATTCCGTGAAGTGTACACCCGCTGTCGCAAGGCCAAGATCGTTGAGCAGTGCCAACGTGCGTTCAACGCCAAGTTCGGGTGACTCGTCGTAATACAAATCGGCCGTGAATTGGCGGCGTTTTTCGGGTTCCTGTTGGCGCGCCGGGTCTGGCACGTCGCTGTAACGGTAGAGACTCCACGCCTTGGATTTTTCCAGGTCGCGGTCGATCATGGACAGCATCCAGAGCCAGTCATCGGTGGGATGCATGACGCGGCTGAACGTCATGTTGTTGCCAATCAAGCTATAGGCATGGTTGACTCCGAAATAGTCGGCGGCTTCTGCGCTCTCGCGCTCCAGATCAATGCCGGGGCGGACGGTGATGCCGTAAGGGTGGAGCGAGATTCCTTCCAGCAGCAACTTGCCGTTCTCTGCTGTTGTTGAAGGGTTGCGGGGCACATATTTGGCCGCTGCCCTCCAGAAGGCGGGAACATGTGTGCCACCCAGATTTGGACCGAGCACTGGCGGCACATTTTTCGTGACGCCAATTGCGGCAAAAGCCATCTGTTTCAGCGCCATCGCATGATCAAGGATTTCGAAGTACTCGTCATATGGCAATTGGCGTTCGGCATAGAAGCCGTAACCGGGATTGTATTGTTGCGTCCAACCTGCAATTTCATTGAAGATCTGGAAGCCCTGGATTGACTTGAGAACAGCAAGTCCTTCGCCATTGGGTTTGCGGGCGCACATGATGATGAAGTCATGCAGGAATTCGCCGACACGGCGGTTGTCGTTCAACAGAAAGGCGCGTGGTGCCGGATGGTCGAGGCCCTTGTAGGGTTCGTTCGGAAATCGTTTGGCCCAGTCTGGAATGGTGTTGAGGTTGAAGATGGTTTTGAGGCCCAGGCTGGCGGCTTCTTTCAGCTCAGCATAGACAGACGCAAGCGCATCACCGTTTTCGCCATAACCACGCATTACGAGGTAGCGGGCAAACTCCCGTTCGCCCAAGGCAAAAGCCTCGGCATCGAAAGCAGCGTCTGACGATTCTTGATAATCGCGCCAGTTGAAATCGTAACGCACCGCCCCTGCCCCCGCTTCCGCAGCAAGTGCCATGGCCTCTCGGTCCGACAAAGCTTTGCCCGGCGCCACTTCCGCATACCAAACTTGGTTAAGGTGAAAACCGATCTCGGCGGCCATGGCGGTTTGTTCCTTCAGCTTTGATACTTAGAGTGGTTCCGGGTTGGTTTGAAGCATCACTCACCAAAAAAAATTCGTCATGGTCCGTTTCGAGCCTGTGACATTCACACATTTCTTTTGATCATGTTCCTGCAACTCCGGTTTTTCCACAAGAACCGTCATCCCGGCGAAGGCCGGGACCAGGCTTTTTGAATGCGCCACCCTTGGATAGCCTCGTCCCGGCCTTCGCCGGGATGACGGAACAAGAAATTGAAAATTAGTTTGTCAGAAATGAAACCGCTCTAATCACCTTGGTTAAGCAGAAACACCACATAACCCTTGAAGAACCGATTGTGCTCCAGTTCTTCCGGCGGGTTCCATTCTCCGCCTTGCAGCAGGCCGATGCGGAAGGGGATGGGGAGTCTGTGCAGCTTTCGGAGATAGGCTTCGTAACCGGATATGACTTTGCGGCCTTGATAGATTTGCAGCACAACTTCATCAACGACATCACCAAGGGCGGCGAGGCCTGCAGGGTCGCCGTTGGCGCTCCAGTCAAGCAGTCCAGTGATGCTGAGTTTGAGTTCGGCTGGCAAGTGCTTGCGAACATTTTCCAGAAACGCAGCGTAGCGATCCAGGTTTTGGGTACCGGCGTCGAAGTCGATTTGCAAGCCGATGACGTTGTTTCCATCCGCTTGCCATTCCCTTGTTTTGGCAAGGATGAGTTTGAAGATGTTGTCGTCCCACGTGATTGTTTGCGCCCTGTAGACGATCCAGACATTCGCATTTGCGACGCGCGGCGTGGCAGCGCGTTGGGAGATGATGACAGGAATGTCGTCATCGCGGACTTCGCCTGCGAGAATGTAGATTTCTTTGGCGGATGCCAGTGCGGGTTGAGGTTTGACGCCCGCCCAAAGCCAGAAGGCCGCGTGGTCTTCTGCCTTCACAGCTTGCGCTTTGACGTGCCCTGCGATTGCGCAAAGCAGTGCCGCACTACCAGAAATACTGAAGCTTCTGCGCCCAATTGATGTCGGCATATTTTGCTTTCAGTTCTGCGTACCAAGCCTTGCGCATGGATTTGGAAACGTCGCTGCCGCCGCAAGAATTGTTGCCGAGAGGCGCATAACATTTGACAGCGCGGAACAGGGCGTAGGCACGGTCACGGCGGCTGGCATTTCGGTCTTTCATGATGTCTCGGTAAAAGTCCTGTTGCGCAATGCGTTCGCCCGCAAACAAAGTGCCGGAGCCGCCGAGGTCATCAGGGCTTTCGACGTCAGTCTCTTCAATATAAGCGAGACGGTAAAACTCGCCAAGGCAGATGCGGACTTGCACGTCTTTTGGATTGCTGGCCATTCGGGCGGCGATTTCGGTGATGGCAGGGCATGTGTAGTCATCATCTGTGCCGCCGGGCCAACGGAATGTTTCGAAGCGGTCATAGACCGCGCCATCGGCGTCCGGTTGCGGCTTGGGCGGCAGCAGTTTGATGTCTTCAGCAAAGCCCTTGAAGCGGCCTTGGGTGAGATCGCGGGCGAGAAGCCTGTAAATCGCGTTTTCGCGTTCGGCCTGCGGAGCCGTTGCTGAGGTGGCCTGCTGTTTGAGGATGATGGGGCCAGCGACAAGATTGAGCAACGTGTTGCGGATGTCGGGATCTGTTATGGGCGAGCCTTCGGCGAACATCGCGGATATGTTCTTGTTGCGCTCTTCAAACTTGGCCAGTTCCAGTTCGATGGTGGTGCGTTGGTAAAACTGTTTCGCGAATGGCAGCATTGCGAAATAGAGGTCGCGTTCGGTTTTGTCGCCCATCGCATTGAGGGCGGCGGCGCGCAGCATCAGGCGACTGAAGGCTGTGTAATCAAGGTCCACTGTTGGCGCGGGGTCTGAGATGAGTGCCAAGACCGATTTTGCATCCTTGTCCACCAAGAGGGCGCGGAGTGCGAGAAGATAATCGAAAAGGCGTTCCTGCCCCGCAAACCGGCTGCGCTGCGCTTCGAGGAAAGACGCATCCATGACATGGATGGGTTTGCCATCATCGTCCACCCGCACCCGCAGGAGACGCAGGTCTTGCACAACCAAAAACAATAAATCAGCTTTCGGGTCAGTGTAAGACGCAAGCGGCAATTTGAGGTCAATCTCATTGGCCATTTCGACCACAGCCTCGTCTGAAACACTTTCGGCGAGGGCGGTGCCATAGATGATGGCCAGAACATCCGGCTGGTTCAAAAACCAAGCGGCACGGCGGAGCAATCCCTTTGCTGAAACCGCGTAGCTGCCGTCGGGGTAATCACGGAGGTAGGCATTCAGGCCATCACGTGCTTCAGCGGCAATTGTTTGGTTGGCTTTGGTGGGATCAAAATCACCATACTCGCCTGCGGCATTGACTTGCGACGCGAGGAGCCAGGTGCGGGCCTGCATGTAGCTTGCGGCTTCACGCACCCAGGGCTGCTTGGTGTTGGCAAGGGCGATGAAGTTAGATGCATCGGTGTGGTCGGTGCGGTAGAAGCGCTCGATGGCTTTGAGGTAGTCACTGAAAGCCCTGCCGTGTTCGGATTGGGCCGCGATGATGGGCAATGGTGGTGACGTGTCTCCACCGCCGCATGTCAACTGCAATCGGGCCGCAATCAGTTGGGCCATTTCAGTTGCGGGAATGGTGGCGTCCGCGGTTACCGCAGATTGGAATGCGGCACTGCCAGACTCAGCGCTGACACAAATTGTGCTTTCGCCATGGGCATAGTCTTCAGTGCCGTCGGCAATGGTTTGTTGTGGCCACGTGTCAAGTTTCTGCTTCTGCCTGTCCGTAAACAGGAATCGCAGATTGTCGCGTGTGTCATTCTCAGGAATAAGCATGGCCGACACATCGCAATTGAAAACGCTGGAGAGGGCCTTGATCGCGGGGAAACAGCCTTGATCAGTGCTGGCAGACGATTGCACCGCGCCCAACATGCAGCTGAGTGCCGAAACAAGGATTGCTGCGGAGAGTCTCACGGCCTTCATGGCCAAAGATTAGCCCAGCGTTTGCAAAAGGCAATCGGTCTCTCAGCGGACCATCACGTGCAGCCAAGGGACCTCTCCCGCCCTTTGGGCACCCTCTCCGAAGAGGAGAGGGACCTCTTGCAACGACCTCCTCTTGTACTCATCAGGGTGCTCGCACCACGAGTCCTTCTCCCCTTCGGAGAGGGTCCGCGAAGCGGGGGAGAGGTCCCTCGGCTGCAAGCGACGCCCTCAGTCACTCAGCACTTTGCAACGCCAGCGCATTTGTCTCGCTTGAAACTGTTCAGGAGTCCGGCGACCTGGTCGGAATAGGCATCGGTCCCCGCGATCTGGCAGATGTATTGGCTGTGGTCTTCAAGTGTTGCGGCAAAGGTGGCTGTCCAGCTTTCATCCACGGAGATGGCCTGTTCTGCGGTGTAGAGGACATACTCGACGAAATATTCATAGGCCGGGGCCTGCGGCGTTGCCGCAAGCGCGCAGTAATCGGGCGACGAGAACTCCGGCTTGCTGATCGCAAGGTTGAGGTACTCGCGGTAAATGTCACGGGCTGATTGTTCGCGCTGAATGCGCTCGGCCGCGTCAACCTGAAGCTTCACGCCCAGCAATGCGCCCGCTGCAAGCAAAACAGTCAGAACTGCCGCCAGTGCCTGAATGGCACCAGAGTTGCGGTTGAGGGCGTTCATCATGTTCACGACTCCGCGTGGGGTTGTTGCCTGGAGGTTTGCAACATACAAAAAAGGGCCCGGTTGCCCAAGCCCTTGATTTGAATGGGGTGGGAGGGATCAGCCCTGCCCTGACATTTTCGCCACTTCGGCGGCGAAATCGTCGCCGCCTTTGTCGATGCCTTCGCCGAGTTGCATGCGCACGAAGCCTTTCAGAGCCAAGGCGCTGCCGGATTTGTTGCCGGCTTCTGCGATGGCCTGTGCCACGGTCTTGGAACCGTCATGGACGTAGGGCTGTTCCAGCAAACAGTTTTCCTTGGCGAAAGACTTGAGGCCGGAGGCGATGATCTTTTCCATGACCTGGGGAGGCTTGCCAGCGTTTTTTTCTTCAAGAATGGCAGCCTCTCGGGCGAGCACGTCCTTGGGCACAGACGCAAGGTCCAGGGCCACGGGGTTTGTCGCAGCCACGTGCATGGCGAGGAGGCGACCGAAACCTGCTATTTCGTCTTTGCCGCCTTTGCCTTCCAGTGCCACGAGAACACCAATTTTGCCCATGCCGGGTGCGGCCTGATTGTGAACGTAAGAAGCAACGACGCCATCGCTCACGACAAGCGAAGCCGTACGGCGTACCGTCATGTTCTCACCGATGGTCGCAACCATTTCGGCAACGAAGGCTGCAACCTCGTGGGTCGAGCCGGGATACGGCATGGTCTTGAGTTTTTCAGTTGAGCCGTCGGCGTTGAGCGCCAGCTTGGTGATTTCCGCCACCATGGCCTGGAATTTTTCGTTGCGGGCAACGAAATCAGTTTCCGAGTTGACTTCGACGACAGCCCCCTTGAGGCCCGACGAAATCACGCCGACAAGACCTTCGGCAGCGACACGGGTGGATTTCTTGGCGGCCTTGGACAAGCCCTTGGTGCGCAGCCAATCGACGGCGGCTTCCATGTCGCCGTTGGTGGCGGAGAGGGCAGCCTTGCAGTCCATCATGCCGACGCCGGTCTTTTCGCGCAGATCGCGCACCATTGTTGCTGAAATTTCAGCCATGGGAATTCTCCTTGATCATTGAAAGCGTCACCCCGGCTATTGCCGGGGCTGGGCAGAACGAGGTCCCGGCTTGCGCCGGGATGACGGTTATGTTGGAATTAAGCCGAAACGGCTTCGGCCATGGGATCGACAGCGGCACCGATGTCTTCACCGGAAGACGTCGACGATTTCGAGATGCCTTCAATGATGGCCTTGGAGATCAACTCGCAATAGAGCGCCACGGCACGGGCCGCGTCGTCATTGCCGGGGATCGGGTAGGTCACACCAACGGGGTCGGAATTGGTGTCGATGATGGCAACCACGGGAATGCCCAAACGGTTGGCTTCCTTGATGGCGATCTGTTCCTTGTTGGTGTCAATCACGAACAGGATGTCGGGAATGCCGCCCATGTCCTTGATGCCGCCGAGGGCTTTTTCCATCTTGTTGCGTTCACGCGTCCGGTTCAAGAGTTCGCGCTTGGTGATGCCAACACCATTGGACGCCACGATTTCATCAAGTGTGCGCAGATGCTTGATCGAGTTGGAAATGGTCTTCCAGTTGGTGAGCATGCCACCGAGCCAGCGCGAGTTCACATAATACTGCGCGGACTGCTTGGCCGACAGGGCGATCTGCTCCTGCGCCGAACGTTTGGTGCCGACGAACAGCACGCGGCCGCCCTTGGCAACAGTGTCTGAAATGGCGTTGAGGGCCTGGTGCAGCATCGGCACGGTCTGTGACAGGTCCAGAATATGGATGCCGTTGCGCGAGCCGTAGATATACGACTGCATCTTGGGATTCCAACGGTGTGTCTGATGGCCGAAATGTACGCCTGCTTCAAGCAATTGGCGCATGGTAAAGGGAACAGTGCCCATGGTCTATTTCTTCTCCGGTTGATCCGCCACGAGGGAACTTGCACCGGAGGATTCCGGCACCGGACGGACTGTCTCTATGAGGCCGCGCAAATGCTTGGCATGAAACAATCCAACCCCCGTGTGAGTGTTGAACGAATGGGGCGTTAGCGGAGCGGGTGCGGGATGTCAAATCCTGATGCAGTCTTGAGAGAAGGGACCTCTCCCGCGTTCGGTGCTTACACAAAATCCCCCGCGTCAATCGTCGTCGCCAGAATGTTGGTGAGGCGGATGGTTTTGGTGGGGTCGGCGGTGAGGGTCAGCAGCGTGTCGAAGCCGTCCTGGGTTTCGGTGAAATCCGCGTGGGTGAGGGCCCCTGC
>JANPCE010000074.1:0-46559 GCA_031430795.1 Hyphomicrobiales bacterium | reverse complement strand
GCACCAATTGGCCATAGGTGCCATTGAGGGTGGCGGGAGCGACCGTCAAAGGCTCAACGTCCGTGTCGGTGTCGGCGACATCGCCAAAGGCACCGGAAGGTGCGCCCGGATGGTTGACAGTGAGCAGCACATTGCCGCTCGCCGAGACCGCCGTGTCTTCCTGCACCCAGTTGGTATCAGGATTGACCAGCGGCAGATTGGGTTGCCCTTTGCGCACGGCAAAGCCTTCTTCGAGCGTTTTCTTCGAATTATCGCGGCCAAATTCAGAAAAACCAAGCAGGTCGCGAATCTGGAAGACGCCGCCGATGCCACCCGCACCACGGGCGAAGTTCCCGCCGCTGGAGGGCGTTGCATCTGGCCCGGCTGCAGGTTCCCCTGCGGCTGGCTGTCCCGCAGCTGGTTCGCCACCTGCGGCAGGTTGCCCTGGCACTTGCCCCCCCGCCGCAGGAACACCGTTGGCAGCAAGTGAAGCCAACAGACTGGCGGCAGGAATTTCCACACCACCTATGATCAGTGACGGCACAGTTTTTGCGCCGTTGAGAACAACGATCAGATCGCCATCGACTTCACGGATGACAAGGTTGTTAAGGCTGGTGAAAACGCTGGAAAACTGCGTGTCGGCCGGCAGGACAACAGTGTTGTTTGGACCAATGTTGACCGTCAACTTGATTTTGGAGGGATCATACTGTGGCACATTCTCGACCAGAGAACCGGGAACAGGCGGGTAATTGACTGACGGGATTGGGGGCGAAATAGGATCCGTGACCGACTGGTTGGCCGCCGGAACGGGAGAGTTCACGACAGGCGTTTCAGCTTGCGCCACCTGAACCTCCAAGGTGCCAGGGGATTTCGCAGGAAAGGTTGATTCCGGGCGGTCGTTCATGGCTGTCGCTCCCTAGTGGCGCCTCTGCACCAAACATTAACAAGTGGTAAACAGCATAGTTCAAATTCATGCTGTCCCAAAGCTGTGCATGCATGATAACTGCCATGTATCGACTTGAAACATATAATATGATATATTGATTAGACGATTTTCTGCTGCGGATTCCAAAACCCTTGCCTTTGGCACTGGTCAAAACTTCGCTGCCGATATAACATAGTATATATGAACAACGGTCAAAATACCCACTCTCAAGAACTCGAAGCGGCACAGCGGCCGGTTCTCAAAATCCTGCAGCACAAGGGCTCTCGACTTGCGGTCAAGCTCGAGGGCATCTTTTGGTCGCAGCTTGCCGAGATGGCGAAGGAACGGAAAACCAGGCCTTCAAATATTGTGTTCGAAGCTCTGGAGACGCTGCCACCGCACAAAAACAAGACCAGTTTCCTCCGTTGCCTTTGCCTGGACAGTCTCCGGCGACGACAGCAGCCCATGCAAGCCTTGATCAACCAGAATTTTGATCTGATGGCCATCATCGCATCCTGCCCATCTCCCATCGCCATCATGACCATCGAGCGGAAAATCGTAGCCATCAATCCGTCGTTCTCGGATTTGGCTGCCGGTTTGCGGCAGGCTTCAAACGCCAACAAGCGGGCGATCAACATGTCATTCAGCGAGGCCTTGCCAAAAATTGTTGCCGTCTTGATCGCGCATCCTCAAAACATCAAGACCTATCAGGTCGGTGTGCAGATTGGTGATGGAGTTGCGCGTCAGTTTCCAGCGCGGTTCGCCCTGGTTGACCGCAGCAAAAAGACAGAGTCGCTTATTGTGGTTTATCTGCTGGCATAGGAGTACGCACGGGTGCCTGTGCGCCAGCGGATTGTTTGCGCAGCGCTTCGAGGACGCCATCCTTGGGCCCGTCGGCGGCAATCTTGCCATTGTTGATCACGATCAGCCGGTCCACCAGATCCAGCATCGAATAACGGTGTGTGGACACGATCACGGTCTGATCCGGCTTCATGGCCTTGCGCAACTGTTCGATCAGCATGCGTTCGCTGGCGAGATCCATGGCACTTGAGGGCTCGTCCAGGAAAATGATTTTTGGCTCCGCCACAAAAAGCCGCGCCAGGGCCACAGCTTGCCGTTGACCGCCAGAAAGGGCATGGCCGCGTTCGCCGACCTGCAGTTCGAGACCTGCCGGATTGCGCCTCACAAAATCTTCCACGCCTGCCAACCGGCAGGCTTCCATGAGCTGTGCATCAGTTGCCCGTGGAGCAGCCATTAGTATATTGCTGCGCAAGGTGCCGTGGAACAATTCTATGTCCTGGCTCAGCAGACCGACGACACGCCGCACCTCCTGTGGGTGATACTGACGGATGTCAACCCCGCCAATATGCACAGAACCTTCAACTGGCTCATACAGTTTGTTGAGGAGCCGACCGATGGTGGTTTTGCCGGATCCAATCTTGCCGATGATGCCCACTTTCTCACCAGGTCTGATGGTCAAGTTAAGGCCGGCGAAAACCGGCACTGAAGCCCCGGGATAACCGAAGGTGAGATTTTGCAATTGAATTGTCGTGTCTTCGATGGGTTTCGAAATGAAGTGCTTTTCGCCTTTCATTTCGTTTTGCATGGACATGATGGTGTTGAGTGAAGCAAGGGACGAAAACGATTGTTGGGAGCGCGCAAGCACCATGGCAAATTGACCGAGGGGGGCAACGGCTTTGCTCGCCAGCATAACACTTGCGATGATGGCACCCATTGAAACCTTGCCGTCACTGAAGAGATGCGTTCCCAGCGCAACGATAAGAACAGATACTGCTTGTTGGATGAAACTGGTCTGTTGGGCCAGCGAGGAGTTGATGTGGCGGATGCGCTCCACTGTGCGCGACGTCACGCCCGTCAGACCTTCCCAAATCCCCAATAGATGGCTTTCTGCACGTACTGCTTTTACAGTTTCGAGACTCGAAATCGTCTCGACCAAAAGTGAATGCCGCTGGGCCGTCTCCTTGGAATGTTGGTTTGCCGCCTTGCGCAGCGGAATTTGATAGTACAGGCCCAGCCCGATGATCAGTACCGCAGCCACAAGTGGAATGACAGCGAGCACGCCACCCACCATATAGATCACCAGCAGGAACAGCGCAAAAAACGCCATGTCGGTGAAAGACGCGATCGTGCTGGACGTGAAGAACTCGCGGACACTCTCGAATTCTTTGAGATGGCTCGCAAAACTGCCTGTGGTCGCAGGTCGCTGATCCATGCGGATACCGAGGACGTGCGAGAAGATGCGACTGGACAGGATCACATCGGCCCGACGGCCTGCCGTTTCGATGAGTCTGGATCGGAGGCTTTTCAAAAGATAGTCAAACGTGAGTGCGATGCCAACACCTGACACAAGAACCCAAAGTGTGCTGATGGCCTTGTTGGGTAATACGCGGTCATAGACATTCATGGTGAAAAGCGGAACAGCCAGTGCCACCACGTTGATGACTGTGGCTGCAAGTATGACATAGCCATATGTACCGGAGAGGTGCCTCACAGCGCTCCAGAACCAATGCCCCTCGGCATTCCGCATGGTGGTGCGGTTATCCAAATCTACGGCTGATGTCTTGCGCACAAGCAGGGTGACGCCCGCATAACTTGCCTGCAATTCCTTGAGCGGCACTTCACTTTCAGCACCCGTCTGTGGATCCAGGATCGTCAGCGACTTGCCGTGCCGCGCCTTGGCAATCACGGCATCATCCTCGCCCATGAAGAGGATGGCTGGACAATGGATGGGCAGCAGCTTGCCGAGTGAACGCTTTTGAAGTCGCGTCTTGTAGCCGAGTTGGTCGAGCGCGCGGCGCAACAGGTCGGGCGTCAGCAACCCGTTCCTGAGTGGCAGGCCCGCAAGCATCATGTCGAGCGACGTGGCGCGATGTGTGAGACTGACGAATGCGGAGAGACAGAGCGCAAGCCCGTCATCTGGCCTCACTTTGGCCAGTTCACCAGTTGACACGGCGTCAGAGGGAGCCACGGTCGTAACGGAAGCAGACTGATTCATGTGACTATTTCAAGGACTGCCCAGCATTGGCACTCTGGCGTGCCAGACCTTTTTACCGCCTCCGAAGTAGAAAGTGTCAGCCACCCGTCGCAGGATCGGTCCTTTCAAACTCTTCAAGCGACTCGACCTTGGGCACATTATAGGTGTCAACGCCATAGGTGCCTGCTTTTGCAGAAGGTTTGATACCAAGCGTCTTCAACAAACCCCCGGTGGACGCCAGAACCCTGTAATGCCCGAATTTGACTGCCGTATCCGCCGTGATCACCGCCAGCTGAACGGAGAAGCGGGTGTTTTGTGTGTCAAGCAAGTCAAGCAGAGATCTCTCCCCGATCTTGAACTGCTCACGATAGGAATCGCGCAACTCTTCAATCGCAGCGCGCTGGCGCAGGAGTTCCCGCAAGCGCTTGGTCTCCTGCAAGTGCCGATCCCAAGTCAACCGAACGCCTTCTTCCACTTCACGCTTGATGCGGTGCATCTGGTGGTAAGCTTCGTCCACGTGGCGGATCTGCTCCTGAATATTGGCCTTGTCGATGCCGCCGTTATAGAGGTTCCAGTTGACCACAAGATTGGCTTGCAGATCACCGTCAAAACCTTCAACACCACCGACGTCATGTGACGCAACGGCCCGGCCCTCGAGGTTGACTTTGGGACCAAGTTTGGACTCGGCTGCCCGAACCAGCGCTGCGGCGGTATCAACATCGGCAGCCGCAAACTTCAAAGACGGATGTTGTGCGCGGGCTTTTTTCAAAGCGGATTGCACCGACCCAGGAATGACTTTCCCCAGATTTTTTGGTTCACTGGTATCTCCAATGGGATCACCGACCAAACGGATAAAGCGCGCTTCCGCTTCCTTGAGTTCAGCTTTGAGTTCCTCGACCCGTTCACGGGCGGCAAAGATGCGTTCCTCCGCTTGCTGGCGGTCCGACACGCTAAATGCACCATCATCAGTGCCAACACTGATCTCACCGAGAATACGCTTGTGAAATGCGATGTTCTCTTTGGAGATCACCAACATCTTCCGAAACCGTACAACTTCATGGTATTCGCGCGCTACAGCAAGGGCGATAAACTCTGAACGCTCGTAGATACGATAGGACGCTGCGTCTACGCGTGAGGCCTGCCGTTCGATTTCAGACTTGGTGGCCTTGCCGTCATAGATGGTTTGGGTTGCCACAATACTGGCCTGCTTGCGCAGGAACAGCTTGTCATCATTGCCGGAAGCACGCGTTGAGGGGCTGTCCCGCAACTCTCCGCCCACGCTGCCTTCAAAATCTAAACGTGGACGCCGCAGGCCAATAGCCTGTTCAAGCTCGAATTCGACGCCTTCCCTATTGGATATCGCAGCAAGGATTTCGGGATTTCCCCTCACAGCTGTTTTGATTGCAGACTGAAGATCCATGCCCCATGACTGTGCCGAACCCAAGGCGAGGCCAAACCAAACTGTAGTTGCCGCCAACACGGCATTGAGTTTATTTGGTTTCATAACACAGCCGTCCTAACTCGTTTATCCCTCTGCGATCCTAACAGCTTAGACGTTGTCGAGGCAATCTATTTGTTAAGAGTAGGTTAAGTATTTGCTCTTTCGGATGCAATCTTCGGTTGATTCGATTTGATCAATGGATTGAACTATTTTAGACAACGTTGATATGCGAAAATCCACTCTTCAGCCCATTGGACATTCCACAATCTATGGGAAACTAAGCAGGATGAGTTACCACAACGGATTGGTTTTGCCTGTTGCTGCAGATCGACTTGACTAATTTGTGGACACGTCAAACCCGCGGCGCACGTTCTAGCAGTCCGCTGAAAAACCCGCTCGAACTTCTGTTTTCCCGTCTCGGCAGCGTTTTTTTGCATCGATCGTGCGGTTGTCTGGCGTTTTTGGCGCTGGTGTTTTGGGGTTTCCTGGTTTTGGACGGAGTCCCGCCTCTGCCCTGATGAATTTCGGGATGCGAATCAGGTTGTAGGCGATGAGATTGGTGAAGAAGCAACCGGCCACAGTGGTCAGCCCCCGGAGCTTGGTCTTGCGCAGACTGCCATGAAGCTTGTCGAATTCTCAGACGACGAAGGCAAGGCATTTGCAATTGCGCCCGTCCTGACAACAGACGCACTCGTGTTGCAATATGACCGAGAAGTTGCCTGACATCGGGAGCACGTTCAGTCACAATTGAAATAGTTGAATGCACTGGACTGCACCCCATAATTGCGTCACCGCAATTGCCCGTAATTGCATAACTGCTCATCGGTGCAGATCTAATCCTTGGTATCAAGTGTCTTGAGAAACAATTCGAGGTCGGTCAGCTGTTGGTCAGTCAGCTTGAGGGGAGCAAGCAATTTGGTTACCCCAAAGAGGGCTTTCGGAGGCTCGTTGTAGTGCTTGAGAACGTCACGGAGAGTCGCGAATTTCCCATTGTGCATATACGGCGGGCGCTGCGCCACACCGCGCAATGTAGGGCTCTTGAACGCTCCGACATCATCAGTCAGGTCGTACAGGATCGTCTGGTTTTTCAGGCACCCTCTTGAGCCACTACTGTCGCTGTAATCGCCCAGGCAGTTGAACGGGTCGTTCTTCAAGTCGTAAGCGGCTGGGCTGCGACCGCTGTCAGTCTTGGTGGTCATGTCAGGAAGGCCGAGATTGTAGAACTGCATATCGGTAAAGAGCGGGCCCTTGTGGCAGCGCAGGCAGTCGCCCCCACCAAGGAAGAGCTTTAAGCCATTGCGTTCGCTCTCTCTGAAAATCTTGTTCGCGGCTGGCAAGTCATTCGCTTCGATTGCTGCCGCAAAATCATCAAAACGTGTGATTGGCACCGGAATGGTGCGCTCGAAGGCTGCGATGGCCTTCCCCATGTTGGAGAAAATGACATTCACGGACTGGCGCTGAGCTGCCTTAAGGGTTGTCCATGCGCTGATCTTCTTAGGACTGCCGAGCGGTGAGGCGTGTGGTGGAAGGATTCCGAAATCCGGAAATGCGCCAAACACGGCCTCGAATTCCTCCCTGTAATTCTCGGCGATGACCTGCACGATCATGGTTCTATCGGCACCATGTTCTGCCGCGCTCTCAAGCGGGCCAAGCGCCTGCGACCACTGGCTGTCTTTGCGTCCGTCCCAAAACTGGAACGGGCTATACGCGCTTCCCACGAGTGTTGGTGTGCGGCGCTTTACATCTTTGATGCCATGCCCCACCTGGCGGCCGTCCTGGAATTGCTGGTCAGGCATGTGACAAGACGAACACGAAACTTCTCCGTTTGCACTGAAGCGTGGGTCAAAAAAAAGTTTTTGTCCGAGCGCTGCGGCTTTTGGATCGTCAGCAACGCGGTTTGTCTCGTCAGGAGATAATGGGCGCAAGCCTGCGATTGATAAGGTTCTGATGCCATAGAGCTCTTCTGTCGACCATGGCAACGTGCCATCAGCAGAAACCGCGTGTGGGCCCAACAAGAAGAGGAATGCGCCGAAAGCTGCGGTTGTCGCGAGGTCACAGACTGACTGAGTCCAGCGATGGACAGTTCCGCAGTAACGATTAATTTCTAGCACGGCTTTCTCTCCTGTTAAAGAGAACCAGACAAACCTAGAATAATTGTTAATTGAGTACAGGTTACATCAAAATTTCAGCATCCACAAGCTCGCACCAGGGGTCAGTTGGCGCAAAGTGAGAGTGTCACTTTTTTGGCCTCGGCAATCCGCTAAACCAGTACGCGCTTCAGCGCCAATTCTTCTGCATCACCAAGCAAGCCTTGCCCTGCAAGGAAGTCATCAACGGTTTCAGCGCTGACTCCGGCCTTGCGTTTGCGTGTCATCTCTCAATCTCCTTTTTGCGCTTCAGCGTCTGGTTCCCACCCTTCACTTTCAAAAATTGGAAAAATTGGGGAAAAATTGGAAAAATTGGGGAAAAATTGGGGGGAAAAATTGGGGACGCTACCCTTTTCTCCCGCAAAATTGGCGAAAAATTGGGAAAAATTGGGAAAAATTGGGGACGCTACCCTTTTCTCCCGTGGAAAAGTCGACAGAGGATAAAAAGTTACTTTGACACCCGCAACGTGACAGGTTACACCACTGAAACATGATCGCCTCCACCCGCCACAAAGGCCTGCGTCTTCTGCATGAGACGGATGATCATCGTGGGGTTTTGGCGGATCATGCGGACAAGTTGCGCCGTGTGCTGGCAAGGCTTGAGGCTTAGAAGTCTGTCGCTGACATGGACTTGCCCGGTTATCGGCTGCATCCGTTGAAAGGCGGTATGGCAGGTTTTCATGCCATCACCATCAACGGCAATTGGCGTGTCATCTTCCGCTTTGAGAATGGCAACGCGCTGGATGTTGACTATTTGGACTATCACTGAGGAATACTGCCAATGAAAATGAAAAACCCGCCCCACCCTGGCTCCATCGTCTTACACGATTGCATTGATCCCCTAGGCCTCAGCATCACGGATGCGGCGGCGGCTCTTGGTGTGTCGCGCAATTCACTGTCGGAACTGGTGAACGCACGGCGAGGCATTTCGCCAGAAATGGCGGTGCGCCTGTCGAAGGCCTTTGGCGGCAGTGCGGAAAGCTGGTTGACACAGCAGACGCTGTATGAACTTGCCCAAGTGGCCGCAGACAAAATCAAAGTGAAGCGGCTGGAAGTCGCCTGACCTCAAATCTTTTTCGCATCAGCGAAAGCCAGCCGCATCGCCGGCATCAAGTCGGCGTTGGTTGCGACATAGGCACCCGCATAAAGCGGATCACCCTCGCCATCCACTTTCGACACAAAGCCACCCGCCTCCCGCACAAACAACAAACCCGCCGCCATGTCCCAGGCATGCAGGTTGTGGCACCAGGCCGCGTCCAAACGCCCCGCCGCCACAAAGGCCAGTTCAAGCGCCGTCGATCCCAGCCCGCGCAAATCTGCTGTGCGCGCTTGCAGCACCGCCACTTCATTGCGGTGTGCCACATGGCCCTTTTGGCCGATGTGGGGGATGTTGGTGCTCACCATGGCATCATGCAGGTGCTTTCGCGCCGACACCCGCATGCGCTTGTTGTTCACAAAAGCGCCCTGCCCCTTTTCACTGTGAAACAACTCGTCCGAAACCGGATTGTAGGTCACCCCCGCCACGATTTCCCCTTTACGTTCGAGTGCCACTGTCACCGCGAAAAACGGAATGCCGTGCATGTAGTTCGACGTCCCGTCGATGGGATCGATGATGAAGCGGTGCTCCGCATCCGTGCCCTTGGTTTCGCCCTCTTCCTCACCCAGAAATCCATATCCAGGTCTGGCCTTGGCCAATTCCGCCCGCAAGATTTTTTCAGCCTTTTTGTCGGACGCCGTCACGAAGTCGCCGGGGCCTTTCAACGATACTTGCAGATTGCCGATTTCGCCAAAATCACGCTGGATGCCACGGGCAGCCTTGCGGACAGCGGCAATCATGATGGTGAGGACGGGAGATGATGACACGTGTGATATCCTTGTTTTCGGCCCGTGGGTTAGCAGCTACGCCGCAGCGCCGCCAGCCTCGGAATTGCAGGGCCTCATTCCGCTGTGGGCGCATCGCCCGGCACAAACTCCGCTGCCAACTGCTCGGCCTGCTTCTTCTGCTCCGCTGTCAACGCCTTCATCACGTCATCCAGCGTGGTATCCGGCCTGCCGCCCTTGGCAGCCAGCAAGTTCCACTTCGCTGCTTCAACCAGATCTTTTTCAGCGCCAACGCCAGACGCATGCATGCGCGCCAGCCTGTTCTGCGCCACCGGGTGCCCCCGCGTTGCTGCGTAAAGCAGCCACTTGTAGCCAATTTTCTCGTCCCGCTGCACGCCGTCACCACGCATGACAAGCACGCCATATTCGAGTGCTGCTTCCGGCAATCCCTTCACCGCCGCCCGCGACAGCCAATCCGCCGCCGACACCAGATCTTTTTTCACGCCATTGCCATCGAGATAGAGCAGGCCCAGATTGTATTGTGCCTCCGGCACATTCTGCTCGCCGGCTTTCTTGAACCAATCCGCCGCCTTCACCCAGTCCGGCTGCGTCCCATATTTGCCGGCATAGACAAGGCCAAGATTATATTGCGCATCCGCATTGCCGCCATTCGCCGCCTTCTCCAGCCAGAACGCCGCTTCGTCAGGATCAGTTTTACCCAGCGATCCATCCAGCAACATTGAGGCGAGAGAGAATTGCGCACCCGGATGATTCTTTTCCGCCGCCTTGGTGAACCAGGCCTTGGCGGCGTTCAGGTCAACATCAGCGCCAAGTCCCTTCTGCAACATCGCCCCCAGCATCGCCATGGCGCGGGGGTCATCTGCTGCGGCCATGGGTTCGGCAATGGCGCGGGCCTCGGCATAATTCTTGTCTTCAAACAGCGCGACGGCTTCTTCAAAGGTGGGGACTTGCGCAAAGCCAGTTTGCACACTTGCCAACAAAATCAAAGAGAAAAGCAGTCGCTTCATCACGCCCATTTCGCCATCAACACCGTCACGATGCGCGAAGCCTCTTCAGGGCTTTGCCACATCGCATCATCGCAGCGGATAAAGTCTGGCCTTTGTGGCTTCAGCAAGGCATCCAAAACCGGATCAAAAGCCACAACCGGCACATCCGTCAAATCCTGCCACCAGCCAACAATGGGCTCGCCCACATATTGTTTCGTCTGTGTGAAGCCGACAAAATCCGCCCCCGCCTCCGCCGCCTCCATCGCCGCATGGCGCGAGGTTCCGGCCAGCAATCCAAGGCTTTCATTCTTGAGAGACTGCCGCGCATCAACAAAACTCCCGAAGGACGACAGCAGCAAGCCATCGGCCTTCACATGATGCACGTCACGCGGTTCAACATCTTTCAGAATCACCGCCAGGTTCAGCGCTTGCAGCGCTGCCACAACATCCCGGGTCGCGTTGCCACCCACCAAAATGGTTGCGCAATCCCCGGCGGCACAAGCCGCCCTTGCGCACGGCAAAATCTCCCCGACTTCAGGAGCAACAAGGAAAAGGCGCGTTGTCATGTGCCCTTCCTATCGTGTCTGCGCTTGATTTGTCGAACCCGATTTCAGTTGCTCGCGGTTGGGCAGGAAAAAGGCGAGAAGGCCGAGCAGCGGCAGGAACGCCGCAAACTGGAAAACCGTGCGGATGCTGGTCGCGTCCGCAACCGCCCCCATGATGGCAGCGCCAATGCCACCCAGCCCAAACGCCAGACCGAAAAACAGCCCGGAGACCATGCCGACGCGCCCCGGCAACAGTTCCTGGCCATAAACGACAATGGCCGGAAACGCCGAAGACAGAATGAGGCCAATCGGGATGGTCAGCACAACCGTCCAGAACTCGTTCATGTAAGGCAGCGCCAACGTGAACGGCAGCGTGCCAAGAATCGACACCAAAATCACGGTCTTACGCCCGATCCAATCGCCAATCGGCCCGCCCGCAAATGTGCCAACAGCAACCGCTCCCAGCAAAATAAACAAATATGTCTGCGCCCGCTCCGCTGGCACAGCAAACGTTTCAATCATGTAAAACGTGTAAAACGAATGCATGCCCGCCATATAAACAAACTTGGACAGCATCAGCGCAACCAGAACGCTGAGGCTGAATATGATGGTGCGGTTATCGAGTTGCGTATGTTGGGCAGGTTTCGCAGCGCCAACATTCTCGGCGAGATGCGCCGCAAACCACTTCGCCACGACAGACAACACCATCATGGTCACCAAAGCCAGCACACCAAAATAGAGGATACTTTTTTGTCCGTTGGACAGAATGAACCATGCCGCCAACAGCGGCCCCAGCGATGTGCCGATGTTGCCACCAACCTGAAACAGCGACTGCGCCATGCCGTAACGCCCGCCGGAAGCCAACCGCGACACGCGAGACGCATCGGGATGGAACATGGCGGAACCAACGCCAATCGAAACAGCCCCCGCCAACAGCAATTGATAATTTGGTGCCATCGCCAGCAACAGAAAACCCAGCAATGTGAACGCCGGTGCCAGCGGCAGAATCCACGGCCATGGCTTTTTGTCGGTGGCAATGCCAATGAATGGCTGCAACACCGAACCCGTCACCTGAAACGCAAACGTCATGAACCCGACTTGGGTAAAGCTCAGACCGTAAACATCATGCAGCAACGGATAAGAAGACAACATGATCGCCTGCATGGAGTCGTTGATGAGATGCGTCCCCGCCGCTGCGAAGAGAATGGCGTAGACGGTGTTGGCGGCACGTTGCGATGTGACGGTCATGTTACAAATGCTTTGCTGCTCGGTTGCACCCAAAAAAACTTCAGTGACTTCACTTTAATATCCGTCATCCTCCGCTTCACGCGGAGGACCCACTGGGTCGAATAGCGTGGCGCAAGTTTATTTCCATCATCGTCAAAGCCAAGCGACTGACAGCCATGGATGGCCCGCATAAAGCGGGCCATATCGGATGTGAATTGGGTTTGTTGATACAGCCACCGTCTCACTTTACTTCCAGCGCCTTCACCCCCGGCAGTTCCTTGCCCTCAAGCCACTCCAGGAATGCGCCACCCGCTGTTGAGATGTAGGTGAAATCATCCGCCGCCCCCGCATGGTTCAACGCCGACACCGTGTCCCCACCACCAGCCACCGTGATCAGCTTTCCCGCCTTTGTCCGCGCCGCCGCATATTGTGCCACGGCATTCGTTGCCGCATCAAACGGCTCAATTTCAAACGCGCCAAACGGCCCGTTCCACAGCAATGTGTGTGCACCATCAATGGCGGCCTTGACTTTGTCCACCGACATTGGCCCCACATCCAGCATCATGCCATCTGCGGGAATGGCGTCGATGCCGTAGTGATGGGAAGCGGCCCCGGCCTTGAATTCCTTTGCCACCACGCCATCGACAGGAAGAATGATTGTGCAGCCGTTGCGGTCTGCAGCGGAAATGATGTTGCGCGCGGTATCCGCCAAATCTGGTTCATGCAGGGATCGGCCCACGCCAAGGCCCAGCGCGTAAATGAATGTGTTCGCCATCGCACCACCAATCACCAGCGCTTCTACTTTTTTTGAAAGATTGCCGAGGAGATCAAGTTTCGACGACACCTTTGCCCCGCCGACGATGGCGATGACAGGCTTCTTTGGCGTTTCAAGTGCCGCCGCCAGCGCCGACAATTCCGCCTGCATGGCCCGGCCCGCAAAAGCCGGAATCACATGGGCAATGCCTTCCGTTGAGGAATGGGCGCGGTGGGCGGCGGAGAACGCGTCGTTGACAAAAATGTCACCGAGGCCGCCGAGCATCTTGGCAAAATCCGCGTCGTTCTTTTCTTCTCCGCCGTGATAGCGCGTGTTCTCCATCAGGATCACATCACCCGGCTTCGCATCAACCACGGGTGCAGTCTGCCAATCAGTAAACACAAACCTCACTTCACGGCCCAGTGCTTTTTCCAGCGCGGGCGCAACAGGCTTCAACGACATTTCCGGCACGACCTTACCCTTCGGCCTGTCGAAATGGGCAAGCACGATCACGGCGGCGCTTTTGTTCAGCAACTCCTTCAGCGTTGGCACCACACGGTCAATGCGGGTTGTGTCCGTGACCTTGCCATCGGCAATCGGCACATTGAGATCAAGCCGGATCACCACTTTTTTGCCGTGGACATTGACGTCGTCGAGGGTGCGGAAAGCGGGCATTGGAAACTCCTGTAATTGTGATTTGGGGCGTACAGCAGCAAGGACAGAGAAGAAAGAGGGATTGAGAACGTCTGAAAACCAAAAAGCCGCGTTCATCACGCGGCTTTGAAATTCATTACGTCAGAAAATATCTATGCCGTGCCGCCAGGGCGTGGTGCGCCGAACCGTTTGGGTTTTTCCACTTTCTTCGGCATCGGCAACAGGCCTTCGCGCTGCAGCTTTTTGCGGGCGAGCTTGCGGGCACGGCTGACGGCCTCTGCCTGTTCGCGGGCCCTCTTCACAGATGGCTTTTCATAGGCATCCTTCATCTTCAATTCACGGAAGATGCCTTCGCGTTGCATTTTCTTTTTCAGGACCTTCAGGGCCTGTTCCACATTATTGTCACGTACAACGACTTGCAAGAGAGCCTCGTTCGATAAGGATTAAGTTGTTCAATGGCCGCCAACGACCGTCAATTTTCGGCGCTAGTAGCACAGGCCAAAAGCCCTGTCGAGACAGATTCTGAGGCTTCACGACAATGGGAAAAGCCTGTTGACATGTCCCATTTTGCGACCCACCCGGGCTTCGGCCTTGCCATAAAGATGCAACACCAAACCCGGCTCAGAAGCCATCGCCTGCCATGTGCTGACGTCATCCCCCAAAAGATTGGTCATCACCACATCGGAATGGCGGCGGGTCGATCCCAGCGGCCAACCTGCGACGGCACGGATGTGTTGCTCAAACTGCGATACAGCGCAGGCGTCCATGGTCCAGTGGCCGGAATTGTGAACGCGCGGCGCAATCTCGTTGACATAAAGAACGTCATCGCCAACGAAGAGTTCAACCCCCATTACACCTACATAGTCCAGTGCCTCCACCATGCGTTGGGCCACAAACACGGCTTCGGCTTCCAACTCTGGAGAGATGCGTGCAGGCACAGTGGACGTGTGGAGGACATGGTTGCGGTGGACATTTTCGGCCACATCAAAACACGCCATTTTTCCATCCACGCCCCGCGCCACAATGACAGAGACTTCGCAGCGGAAATTGACAAAACTTTCGTAAATTGCGGACTGGTTCTTCATCGCTGCCCAGGCAGCCTCGCAATCCCCGGGCACACTGATTTTCGCCTGCCCCTTGCCATCGTAGCCAAAGCGCATTGTTTTCAGAATGCCCGGTGTGCCAAGTTGCGTGATGCAGGCTTGCAGTTCTGCCAAAGAATTCACTGCTGCGAAATCCGCTGTCATGGCACCGAGATCACGCGCCAAGCGCTTTTCCTTCAAACGGTCCTGCGCAACACCGAGTGCCTTGGAGCCGGGACGCACAGGCACCAACGCTTCAAGATACTCAACCGTTTCCACCGGCACATTCTCGAATTCATACGTGACGACATCAACGGCTCCGGCGAATGCCTTCAGCGCTGCCCTGTCTTCATAGGCTGCAACCGTGTGCGATGCCGAAACATCAAAGGCCGGATTGTCTCCGGCAGGGGCATAGACATGGCATTTGAGGCCAAGTCGCGCCGCCGCCAATGCGAGCATGCGGCCCAATTGCCCTCCGCCCAAAATGCCAATGGTGGAGCCGGGTGGGAGTGTCATGCCTCGTCCTTGGGGCGTTCAGCGACAGCGGCCGTTTGTTTTGCCCGCCACCCTGCCAGCCGTTTTGCCAATGGCGGATCAGACAACGCCAGCACACTTGCCGCCAGCAGTGCGGCATTGATGGCCCCCGCCTTGCCAATAGCGAGAGTGCCCACCGGAATGCCAGCCGGCATCTGCACGATGGACAGCAGTGAGTCTTGCCCAGAAAGCGCCTTTGATTCAACGGGAACCCCAAACACCGGAAGCATGGTCAACGAAGCCACCATGCCCGGCAAATGTGCGGCACCTCCTGCCCCGGCGATCACCACTTTGAAGCCGGCATCCGCCGCTCCCTTGGCAAATGCAAACAACCTGTCTGGCGTTCGGTGGGCGGAAACAATCCGTGCATCATGGGCCACCTCAAGTGCATCAAGTGTTTCGGCGGCATGTTTCATGGTGGCCCAGTCAGACTGGCTTCCCATGACAATGGCAACAGGTTTGGTCATGGCCGCGCTCATAGCGAGAGCACAGGTAAAAAGAAAGGTCAGGCAATGATATCCGGGATCAGCTTGTTCTCGACCTGGATGATCTCGTCTTTCAGCGCCAGCTTTTTCTTTTTCAAACGGCGGACTTGCAGCTGGTCACCGGAACCGGACCTCTCCAGCGCCAGAATGGCCGCGTCGAGGTCCGCGTGCTCCTGTTGCAGCAGCCGCAGCTTGGTGCTGAGTTGAACTTGTTCAAGTGCATCCATGGTTTACCAGCACCCCGCTTCTCCTATCAACTATGCCCTTGTCAGGCATTCGACAAGACCCCAAATCTGTGCCATGCTGATTTGTGAAGGTCACTGTTGGCTTTCATGTGTCGGCCCTCACAACCACGGAGGATATCGATGACCCCATCCCTAGATGAACTGAACGCGCAACATGCGCGTCTTGAGACGGAACTGGTCGAGGCCATGGCCCACCCCGCCTCAACCGACGCCGAAATCGCGGCCATCAAGCGCCAGAAGCTGAAATTGAAAGACGCAATCGCCGAGCGCGGACGAGGCACCAAGCTGGCGGCCTGAACACCGCAGCGAGCTGAGTTAGAGCGGCAGGCGATCACATGTGATCAAATCCCATATTTCTCCATCGGCGGCCTTGAGCCGCCGAACCAGACTGCGGTGGTTCTGGGTAGGCGGGTCAAGCCCGCCTATGGAGGACAAAAGGAAAATTTCGAATACAGTTGAGCGCCCGATGCTCTAGAACCCGCCTTTGAATCAAAACTCCCACGCGTGGCAAGCGCGTGAGAGGAGTTGCGTTGTACTCAGTCGTCAGATCGCGTTTTCGTAGCGTTCGGGTGCCAGCGCGTTCTGGGTTGCCGCCTGATCGCGGTCGGCAGGTGTGACACAAATCTCGTCGCCCTCAGTGGCATCGCGCCAGACATAACCATTGCGGCAGGTGTTGGGGCCGTAAGCGCCACCGCTCGGATTGCGGCGCAGGTTGTGTTTGGCATTCTGCTTCCGGGCCTTGGTGCGCTCCGCAGGTGTCACACAAACTGTGTCTTCTGAAAAGGCTTCACGCCAGACGAAACCATTTTTGCAAGTATCGGCACCATAGGCACCTTCAGCCTGAACGGGCGCGGACAACAGCGTGCTGAAGCTGAGTGCGGCCAAAACCGCGAGTGTGCCGGATGTGAGAGGGGAAATCGTCTTCATGGTCATCTCCATTGTTTGAAAAGCACCGTGATGGTTGCTCTGATGGTGACAGGCTGACGTGGCGACGCTGAACTTCTTCTGAACCAAAAATTCATGCGGCGTTCATCCGGCAAAATCTATGGCTTCCGCACCACTGAAAGGACGTTCAATGACCATTCGCATAACTATCCTCGCCACCGCCGCGATCACGCTCGCAATCCCCGCACATGCTGACTGCAAGTCAGATATTCAAGCCATGCTGAAGTCCATGGAAGCCTCCTCGCCCTATCATGTCGACATGACAATGGTATCCGGTGGCCAAACCTCCAAGATGTCCGCAGACGTGATCATGCCCCACAGCATGAGCATGAAGGGCGAAGACATGAACATGGTGATGACACCCAACGGAGTCTGGATGGCGCAAGGTGGAGGCCCCTTGAAGAAAATGCCGGACACCATGAAAGAAAGCATCCAGGACATGATCAAGCAAGGCATGAACCTCGGCATCAAGGCCGTGGACAAAGTCGAATGCCCCGGCAACGCCGCCTTTGAAGGCGGCAGTTACAATCTCTACAAATATGAAGCCAAAGCCAACTTCATGGGCATCGACACGTTTTCAAAAGTCTCAATGTACATCAACGGCGACGACAAACCGGAATGGATGGTTGTTGACGGCGAAGCCATGGGCATCAAAAGCATGACGACGCAGAAACTCGTGTTCAGTGATGCAATTGCAATTGCTGATCCGCAATAGGTAGTCGGCCACAGCGTTTAGAGCGTCAGGCGATCACGTGTGATCGAATCCAATATCTCTCCATCGGCGGCCTTGAGCCGCCGAACCAGACTGCAGGTGGTTCTGGGTAGGCGGGTCAAGCCCGCCTATGGAGAATAAAAAGAAAACCGTGAATACAGTTGAGCGCCCGATGCTCCAAGCTGCATCACTGCTTCGTCATCTCGCGCAGCTTGAACTTCTGGATTTTCCCGGTGCTGGTTTTTGGAATCTCCGTGAAGATCACATGCTTCGGCACCTTGAAACGCGCCAGCTTTTCCTTGCACCAGTTGATGATGTCTTCCTCCGTTGCCGTGCGCCCTGGTTTCAATTCAACAAACGCACACGGCACTTCGCCCCACTTGTCATCCGGCTTCGCCACAACACCGGCCGCCTGCACGGCGGGGTGTTTGTAGAGCGCGTCTTCCACTTCAATTGACGAGATGTTTTCGCCGCCTGAAATGATGATGTCCTTCGAGCGGTCTTTAAGCTGGATGTAGCCATCGGCATGCAACACGCCGAGATCGCCGGAGTGGAACCACCCGCCTGCAAATGCCTCGCGTGTGGCTTTCGGATTATTGAGATAGCCCTTCATCACCACATTGCCGCGAAACATCACCTCGCCCATGGTTTCGCCATCTGCCGGCACCTGCGCCATGGTTTCCGGGTTCATTACCGTGAGGTCTTCGAGTGCCGTGTAGCGTACACCTTGCCGGGCTTTCTTTGCGGCTTGCGACGGACCATCGAGGGCGTCCCATTCCGTTTTCCAGTCATTCACAACAGCAGGACCGTAAACCTCCGTGAGGCCATAGAGATGCGTGACGTTGAATCCTGCATCCGCCATCGCCGCCAACACAGCTTCGGGCGGAGGAGCGGCAGCCGTAAAAAATTCCACTTTACGGGTCAGCGCGCGCTTCTCCTCTTCTGGCGCATTCAGGATGGTCGACATCACAATCGGTGCACCGCACAGATGCGTCACCTTGTGTTCATCAATCGCCGCCCACACCGCCTTGGCCCTGACCCAGCGCAGCGTCACATGGGTGCCGCCAATCACCGACAGGGACCAGGGGAAACACCAGCCGTTGCAATGGAACATCGGCAATGTCCACAGATACACCGCATGTTTCGGCATCGACGCGGTGAGCACATTGCCCTGCGCCAGAAGTGACGCACCTCTGTGGTGGTAAACCACACCCTTCGGGTTTCCTGTGGTGCCTGATGTATAGTTCAGCGAAATCGCATCCCACTCATCATCCGGCCACTGCCACTGAAAGGCAGCATCACCGGTTTGCAGAAACGACTCATAGTCTTCCGTGCCGATCCGTTTGCCATCGACGTCATATTCAGGATCAACATAGTCAATCACCAATGGCTTCGCCTTGCACAACGCCAGTGCGTCAACGGCCAGTTTCGAAAACTCCTTGTCGACGATCAAAACCCTGGCCTCTGCGTGGTCCAGCGAGAATGCGATAGTCGCCGCGTCCAGCCGCGTGTTGAGCGTGTTGACGACAGCTTTCACCATCGGCACGCCATAGTGGCATTCCAGCATGGCAGGCGTATTGGCCAAGAGAACAGACACCGTATCACCCTTGCCGACACCCCGCGCCGCAAGCGCCGATGCAAGTTTTCGGCAGCGGGCATAAAATGTTTCATAGCTCACCCGGATGGAACCATGGATGATCGCCGTCTGGTCGGGATAAACAGCAGCAGACCGCTGCAGGAATGACAGCGGCGTCAGCGGCTGGAAATTGGCGGCGTTCTTGTCGAGGTCTTGGCTGTAGGCGGACATGGCTTGTTTCCTTTGCAATGGACTTAACCCACCATTGGCCCCCCTATCAACGAAAGATGCATCGACATGCACTTGATCTCGCGGTGCGGCTGCTGCGATGATGCCCTTGGCAAATTCCCTGAGGGCTCTACTCAATGTCACTGTACCACCAAGTTTACGATAGCTGGAAGCAAGACCCCGAAGCCTTTTGGGCCAAACAGGCGAAGTCCATTGATTGGGCCAAACCCTGGGACAAGGTGCAGGATTCGTCCAGCGGATTGGACCGTTGGTTTGTGGGTGCCGAATGCAACACCTGCTGGAACGCCGTGGACCGGCATGTGGCGGCGGGTCATGGGGACCGCGATGCGCTGATTTTTGACAGTGCCATGACGGGCACAAAACTGCGTTTCACCTATGCGCAATTGCAGGATGAAGTGGCGCGCCTCGCAGCGTGCCTTGAAGACTTGCAGATCGGCAAAGGTGACCGTGTCATTCTCTATATGCCCATGGTGCCGGAAGCTGTTTTTGCCATGCTGGCCTGCGCCCGAATCGGGGCAATCCATTCTGTCGTCTTCGGCGGTTTTGCATCGGCGGAACTTGCAACCCGGATCAATGATGCAAAACCCAAAGCCATTCTCACAGCATCATGCGGACTGGAACCTGACCGTGTCATTGCCTACAAGCCGCTGGTTGATGAAGCCATCGAACTCGCAAATCACAAGCCTGATCACGTCATGCTGTTGCAGCGCCCGCAGGTGTTGGCTGGGATGGGCACGAGGGATGTGGATTGGACCATTGCCGTCACGTCACAGCAACACCGCGCTTCTTGCGTGAATGTGAAAGCCACTGACCCGCTCTATATTCTCTACACCTCCGGCACCACAGGCGAACCCAAAGGCGTGGTGCGCGACAACGGTGGGCATATGGTGGCGATGTTCTGGTCCATGGCCAATATCTACGCGGTGAAGCCCGGTGAAGTGTTCTGGGCGGCGTCCGATGTGGGCTGGGTGGTGGGCCATTCCTATATCGTTTACGCGCCCTTGCTGTTTGGCGCGACCACACTGATGTATGAAGGCAAACCCGTGGGCACGCCTGACGCAGGCGCATTCTGGCGCATCATCAGCGAATACAATGTGGCCGCACTCTTCACGGCACCTACTGCTTTCCGCGCCATCAAGAAGGAAGATCCTGACGGCAAACTGATCGGCGGATATGATCTCTCAAACTTCCGAAGCCTCTTTCTGGCGGGCGAGCGCGCAGACCCGGACACTGTGCGATGGGCCGAGGAAAAATTGCGTGTGCCTGTCATCGATCACTGGTGGCAAACAGAAACCGGATGGTCCATCGCCGCCAATCCCATGGGCCTTGGCATGTTGCCGGTGAAGCATGGTTCACCCACAGTGCCAATGCCGGGTTATGATATCCGCGTGCTGGATGAAGCTGGCCTTGAAGTGAAACGTGGACAGCTCGGCGCACTTTGCATCAAGCTGCCGCTGCCACCATCCTGCCTCCCAACATTGTGGAACGCTGACGAACGTTTTCGCAAGTCTTACCTCTCGCGTTTTCCCGGTTACTATGAAACCGCCGATGCGGGCTTTGTCGACGACGATGGCTACGTCTACATCATGTCCCGCACCGACGACATCATCAACGTGGCAGGGCACAGGCTTTCCACTGGCCAGATGGAGGAAATTCTCGCGTCACATCCCAATGTGGCGGAATGTGCGGTGCTTGGCATCGCTGATCCGTTGAAGGGCCAGATTCCGCTGGGCTTCATTGTGTTGAAGTCTGGCGTCAACCGCGAGACAGGCATGATCGAAAAAGAATGCGTGGACCTGGTGCGCGAAAAAATCGGTGCTGTTGCAGCACTGAAAACCGTCATCACCATTCCCCGTCTGCCAAAAACCCGTTCAGGAAAAATCCTGCGCGGCACCATCAGCAAGATTGCGGATGGCAAAGACTGGAAAATGCCGGCAACGATTGATGATCCGGTGATCTTGACGGAGATCAGTGAGGCGATGCAGCGGCGGGGGATCGGGGTTCTTTGAAAGAAGCCCCTTCCCTACGTGTCACGCTTCAACATCAAGAACATTGCAAACGAAACCGCAATCAGTCCCGCCGCCACAAACAACGCGATGTTTGGTGATTGCACAACAGGATTGGGGGCTACAAAGTATGCAAATACTTGGGCGAAAAACAATGTGCCCAACAACATCCCCACCGCCATGATCGATGAAATGCCGCCCTGCAATTCGCCTTGCGCGTTTTCAGGTACGGCCTTCGACATGACGGCGGACACCATGGGTTGGATGAATCCTTCCGGCCCATGCACCAGCAGCAGGACCACCACCGCAGTCAAACCGGGTGCGAAGCCATAACCAAAGGCTGCAATGGTGGCAGAGAGAAAGCCGATGATGATGACGTTGCGAGTGCCAAACCATTTTTCGAATGGTCCCGTCAGCGCACCCTGGAAAATCGCGGTGACGATTCCAAAGCAGGCCAAAGTCACACCGATCAACAATGGGCTCCATTCAAATTTGGCAATGCCCCAGAACGACCAGATGGCGGGGTAAACCGAGGAAGCAAAGAAATAGACAAAGAACACAAGACACAAGCCCATCACTCCGGGATATGACCTGAACACTTTGAATGTGCCCAATGGATTTGCCCTCGACAATTCAAAGGCGCGACGTTTTTCAGGCGGCAAGGTTTCTGGCAACACCAGATATCCGTAAATGAGATTCAGCGCGGAAACACCTGCGGCCACATAGAATGGCACCCGCGCGCCATACTCGCCCAAGAGTCCACCGATGGCCGGTCCCACGACAAACCCCAGGCCGAAAGCAGCCCCCATCAAGCCAAAGGCCTTGGCACGGTCTTCGGGTGCGGTGACATCGGCGATGAAAGCGTTGGCGATGACATAGGAGGCGCCGCAGAAACCTGCGAAAGCCCGGCCGACAAACAGCCAGAACAGGTTGGGCGCAAAACTCATCAACAGATAATCGATGAACAGGCCAAACACCGCCAGCAACAACAGGGGCCTGCGCCCAAAGGCATCGGAGAGATTGCCCATGGTCGGACCAAACAGGAATTGCGTGAAGGAGAAAGCGAAGAACATCCACCCGCCGATGGAGGCCGCAGTCGCGATATCCACCTTGCCCACCGACTGGATGAGCGACGGCAACACCGGCATGATCAGGCCAAAGCCCACCATATCGAGAAAGACCGTGATGAAAATGAACGTGATGGCGTGTTTGCTTGTGGGTGATGCGGTCATGAGTGTTCACTTATAGCGGTTCCGGGTTAGTTTGAACTATCGTAAGACAAAAAAAGATTCGTCATGGTCCGCTTCATGCGGACCACCCATGGGTCCTCCGCATGAAGCGCAGGATGACGAAAATATGAGATTGTGCAAACTAACCCGGATCGGCTCTAATCCAAATCGATCAACACAATCTACAGCCGTGATGACGGAGAGGGCATGAACTGAAAGCATGACAGTTGTTGTCACCAATCATTTTCGCTAAGGCCCGGTTCCCTCAGGAGTCCTCATGCCCAACAATCCAACCGCCGCCCGCCACGCCATCATGGCGATATTTCTCATTCATGGTGCGTTGTTGGGGGCATGGGTCACACAAATCCCGTTGGCGAAGATACGTTTGGAAACGGGCTTGGGTCTGTTCGGCGTTGCGCTGCTGTCCTTCGCGGCAGGTGCTGTCATCGCCATGCCCCTGGCGGGTGCCTTTATCAACAAGCATGGCAGTGCGCGCGTGACCTGGTTCATGGGGCTTGGCTTTTGCCTGTTTCTGTTTGGTCCTTCCTTTGCCCCGACTTTTCCGCTCTTCGTGCTCGGCGGCATTTGCCTTGGAGCCTGCGTGGGCAGCATGGATGTGGCCATGAATGCCCATGGCCTCGCGGTTGAAAAAGCGCTGAAGCGGCCTGTGATGTCGGGCTTCCATGGTGGATTTTCTGTTGGTGCAGCCATCGGCACAATCGGCGGTGCCTGGTTGCAGGGGCAAGTTGGGCCGTTTTATCAACTCCTGATCATCAGTGCGGTCTCTGCAATTGGTATTTTGTTCTGTACACGGAGCTTTTTGCCCGCCAGCGCCGACAAGGGTCTCTCCGGTTCGCATTTCGCTTGGCCGACGAAAGCCACCATTGGCTTGGGCCTGCTCTGCTTTCTGGCCTTGATGATTGAGGGATCAGTGGCGGATTGGGCGGCGATCATGTTGCAGGGACGCTTTGCACTTGATGCCTCTGTTGCCGCCATGGCCTTCGGATTTTACCAAACCGGCATGGCCGTCTCGCGCTTCACGGGAGACACGCTGCGCCAGCGCTTTGGCGCGGTGCCCATGGTTTTCTGGAGTGCGCTTTTGACTGCGGCAGGAACAGCGGCTGCACTGGTGCTTCCATCCCTGCCTCTGGCACTTGTGGCATTTGCCATCGGCGGAATTGGCATCGGCAATGTTGCACCCGTGTTGTTTGCCGGTGGTGGAAGGTTGGAGCCGGATGCGCCGGGACGCGGCATTGCCGCTGTAACGTCGCTGGGATATTCCGGTTTTCTTGCTGGTCCACCTCTTATCGGCATTGCCGCTGAATTCAGTTCACTGCAATGGGCGCTGGGCCTCACTGTTGTCGCCGCATTGATCATCGCTGCCTTTGCGCGCATGGTGCAATCAGCTGACACCTATTGAGGATATGCGAATGGACGGGATCAAGGGCAAGCGCATTTTCATAACCGGTGCCGGGCGCGGACTTGGTGCAGCCTTTGCTGTGGTGTTCCAGGACATGGGTGCCGAAGTCACCATCTCGGGCCGCAACCGCGAAAATCTTTTCTCCCTTGCCGAGTCGATGCGGCTGCGGACCGGGCGAAAGCCTGAGGTCGTGCCGCTCGACATGTCGGATGTGTCTGAGGTCACAACGTTTGCCAAAAAATGGCGTGATGAGAAACGTGAGCTGGACATTCTCATCAACAATGCCGCAACATGGCTTTCGGGACCGATGGACAGCCATGATGCGCTGTCAATTGTCCAAACCATAACGGCAAACGTCACGGGTACAATTCTGCTGACACGCGGATTGTTGCCGTTGTTGAAAAACGCCGCAGCAGCGGACATCGTCAATATCGTTTCCGTCAGCGGCATGGCGAATGTGCCGTTGCAGGGCGCGTCCATTGCCTACAATGCATCGAAACACGGCCAGACAGGTTTCACTGATGGCCTTCGTCAAGAATTGCGGGGAACAGGTATTCGCATAACAGCTGCCTATCCACCAAACATTGAGGACATTTCTCCGTTGAACAAAATGGCATGGGATGCGCCGCGCAATGCCACAAGCTGGCTCACCAACAAGGACATGGTGGAGACCGTCACTGGCGCGCTCTCACGCGCGCGCCATGTTGCATTCATGCAGGTGATGCTGGAAACCCAGACCAGCAATTTCCACGGACACTAGGAGTTCATCTTGAAACTGAAAGACCGCGTCGCACTCGTCACTGGTGCATCGAGGGGCATTGGCCTCGCCATCGCCGAACGCTTTGTCGCCGAAGGTGCGATTGTCACCATGACTGATGTATTGGATGATGAGGGAAGGACAAATGCCAAGCGCATTGGCGCAAGTTATTTGCATTGCGACATGGCAAAGCCGGCAGACATCCGTGGCGCTGTTGCTGAAGTCGTGAAGGCGCAAGGTGCCATTGATATTCTCGTCAACAACGCCGGCATTTCAATTGCCAAGGATTTTTTTGAGATCACTGAAGATGATTTCGACAAGGTCATCGCCGTGAATCTCAAGGGCCCGTTCATCGCCACACAGGAAGCGGCGCGCCACATGGTGAAGCAGGTGGCCGATGGCCGAAAGCCGGGTGCGATTGTCAACATGTCATCGGTCAATGACACGCTCGCCATTCCGGTGATTGCACCCTACACCATGTCGAAAGGTGGCATGAAACAGTTGACGGCGGTTTCTGCGATCACGCTTGCCCCCCACGGCATTCGCGTCAATGCGATTGGTCCAGGGTCCATCAAGACAGATATGTTCAAAGGAGTTGCCACCAACACGGAAGCTCTTCACCGCATCATGTCGCGCACACCCTTGGGCCGCGCCGGTGAACCGGAAGAAATTGCCAGCATCGCCGCGTTCCTGGCGTCAGACGATGCCAGCTATATTTCAGGTCAGGTGATCTACGCCGATGGCGGGCGCATGCCGCTCAATTACACGGTTCCCGTGAAGGACTGATCAGTCAACAACGATGACCAGGCCGTTGAGGGCACCTTCAACGGCTTTGGTGTATGCAATCCCGACGCGGATTGATGCAACTGGAACATGGCCCGGAAAAAATCCATCATACTTCTGTGCGGACTCTTCCAGCAGGCCCGGGCTTACAACGTTGATGCGGATGCCGCGTGGCATTTCAATTGAGGCGCCGCGGACAAAATCATCAAGTGCGCCATTCATCGCTGCGGCGTTGGCACCTTTGCGGATGAAGTCCCGGTTGGTCACGCCACTCGTCATGGTGATGGAGCCACCATCTTTCACATGATGCTGGCCGATGAGCGCTACGTTGATCTGGCCCATCAGCTTGTCGTCAACACCTTTGCGGAAAAGTGTCGGCGTCATTTCGGCGACAGGGCCGAAATGGCCGTGTCCTGTGAGTGTGATGACCGCGTCAATCACACCCACTGATTTGAACATGGCGGCGACCGATGCCTCGTCCATCACATCCACGTTCACACTGCCGCTGTTGCGGCCCGCAATGATGATCTCGTGTCGCTTGCAAAGATCGCTGATGGCAGCCTTGCCGACTGTACCCCCGCCGCCGACGGCAAGAATGCGCATCACTCGTTCTCCTCAAGCCGGATGCCTTTGAGCTTTGCGAAAACGGAATCCGCGTCGATGTTGGCATCGGACCTTGGTGTTGGCGATTCTGCTTCCGCCAATTCTGCGGCCGCAGCTTGCGCGGCGCGGTGGGCCTCAGTGCCGGAAACTTCGGACGCCGGAATGAGCGTGCGCACTTCGGCGGCATCGCCCAAGCCCTTCTTGCCCTTGTTTGCGGCCTTCTGAACCGCGAAGTCGAGGTCCAGCTGTGAACAGAGGCCGAGCGACACGGGGTCCACCGGCTTGATGTTCGTCGCGTTCCAGTGCGAACGCTCGCGCACCGCATTGATGGTGTGCTTGGTGGTTCCGACAAGTTTCATGACGGCGGCATCCGCCAATTCGGGGTGGTAGCGCAAAAGCCACTGGATGGCGTCGGGGCGATCTCCACGGCGCGACACCGGCGTGTAGCGCGGACCACCCGTGGAAACCTTGACCTTCACATCCACTTTCGATTCGAGTAGCTTCATGCGGTATTCCGGGTCCGCTTCGGCTTTGACGATTTCTTCCCGCGTCAACTGGCCGCCCGTGACCGGATCAAGTCCGCGCACACCGATCGCCACTTCGCCATCGGCGATGCCCTTCAGTTCAAGTTCATGCAAATGGCAGAAATCAGCGATCTGCCTGAACGTCAGCGTGGTGTTCTCAACCAGCCAGACGGCGGTGGCCTTCTGCATCAATGGGGCACGGGACATGATTTTTCGCTCCTACAAGGCCTTCCTGAGGGCCTCAATACTGTTTTGACGGTGGAATTGTCAGGGAATGTGACGCGTATAGGCGAAGGTTTTGGAGAATGCAAATCCAACTGTCACGCAACGGGGCCGTCGCTCGAAGCCAAGGGGACCTCTCCCGCCCTTCGGGCACCCTCTCCGAAGGGGAGAGGGACTCGTGGTGGGTGCGCCCTGAACAGTAAAACGGGAGGTCGCAGCAAGAGGTCCCTCTCTCCTTCGGAGAGGGTCCGGCGAAGCCGGGGGAGAGGTCCTTTGGTGCACGCGATTACTCTGTCTCACGCAAGTCATTGAAATCATTTGTATTCTTATTTATGAAAAAATATGTTGACACAGCGCGGTGGATCGGGTAGATTTTGGATAATCCACACATAGGTCATAAATCACCCAAACCCACCCGCCGAGGCGGGTTTTTGCATTTGGAGGCTTAAAATGTTTCAGTTGTTTATCTTTTTTATCACGCTCGTCGATCAAGCCACCAACACAATCTTCCCCACATGCTCGCTTTTCTCCAACAGCCGATGTGCTTCGGCAGCTTGGGTCAGCGGGAATGTGGCGTGGATGATGGGTTTGCATTTGCCGACGGCCAGCAAGGGCCAGACCTTGGTTTCGATTTCACGGGCGATTTCTGCTTTTTGCGCGACACTGCGGGGGCGGAGTGTTGAGCCTGTGAAGGTGAGACGTTTCAACATGACCGGCAGGAGGTCGATTTCAATCTTCGATCCCTTTTGAAATGCAATCTGCACAATCCGGCCTTCGGTGGCCATGACACGGATGTTTCTTGCGGTGTAGTCGCCGCCGACCATGTCGAGCGCAAGGTTCACTTCAATGCCCTGTCCTTTCAATGCATCAACAAAATCTGTTGTGCGGTAGTTGATGGCGATGTCTGCGCCAAGCTTTCGGCATGCGTCGCACTTTTCGTCGCTGCCTGCGGTGGCGAAGACGCGGGCACCAAAGTGTTTGGCGAGTTGGATGGCGGTGGAGCCAATGCCACTTGTGCCACCGTGGACGAGGAAGGTTTCGCCCGCTTTCAACGCACCACGCTGGAACACATTGGTCCAGACGGTGAAATAGGTTTCGGGGATGCCGCCGGCTTCTTGCAAGGTGAGGCCAGCGGGAATTGGCAATGTGTTGTCTTCTGCCGACAGGCAGAATTCAGCGTAGCCCCCACCGGGCACAAGTGCACAAACACGGTCACCAATATTGAAACGCTTGCAGCCTTCGCCAAGGCTCGTGATTACACCTGCAACCTCCAAGCCTGGTGTGAGTGGTGCGCCGGCGGGCGGAGGATAACCGCCCTGGCGTTGCAAAATGTCCGGACGGTTGACACCGGCGGCGTGGACCTTGATCAGCAGTTGTCCCGTGCCGGGACGGGGAATGGCGATCCGTTCTGGCACAAGCACATCAGGGCCGCCGGGTTCCCTGATGGCGATGGCTGTCATGGTGTCCATGGGTTGATCTCCTCAAACTTGCGCATTGGGCTTTGATTTGGCAGCATATTGTTTCGGAGGGAAACGCTAAATGGATATGGATGAACAGCCAAAACCGAAACACATGCATGTTCTGGGTGAGGTTCTTGATGCGGTCAGCGTGGATGAATTGAAACTGCGCGTTGCAGTGTTGCGGGAGGAAATCAACCGGTTGGAGTCGGAAATCACCCGCAAACAGGCGTCAAAGACCGCTGCCGACTCCTTTTTCAAACGTTAATGAGGAAAATGCCGCGTTAACCAATTTCCTCCGTTGACGGACGAAATATCCGGCATTTTCCCTTTGTGCTTAACCAATTGGTAATCGTTAACGTTTACATTTGATCCTGTTCGGTTGATCCCGAATGTCTCTTGAGTGGCTTGCCACTCTGTTTGACGCCTCCCTGTTAGAACTCAAAGCCGCGGTTTTTCGCGGCTTTTTTTCTGGCCCCGATCTTGCTCCTCCACAGGTTAACAACGCGGACGAAGCCATCTTGACCTTCGCCCGTGCTGCAATATGATCAGGTTTGAAGAAAAGTTGAGTTGAGTGGGTAAGGGACAATTAAACATGCGAGACCATCGCGGGGCAAACAGCAGCGCCATCGACTTCTTCCAGAAGTTCAGCAATTCGGACCAGTTTGAAAAAACCTTCAAGGAAGGCATGGGGCTGGTCGAAGAAACCGCCAATTATCTGGACCTGCAAGGACGCGTGGACAGCCGCGCGCTGGATCGCTCAGGTGCGATCGCTTATGCAACCGAAAGCATGCGGTTGACAACACGGCTGATGCAACTGGCGTCTTGGCTTTTGCTACAGCGCGCCATTGCCACCGGTGATGTGGCCCGCGATGACGCAACGCGTGAAAAGTCCCGGGTGAACCTCACAGACATCGGCAAAGGCCACGTGTTGCCTGGCGGCGAAGAACTGCCGGCAGGCCTCGTTGAGCTGGTCGAGAAGTCGCTGCGCCTGCATGAACGGATTTTGTTGCTCGACAAGATGTTGCAGGCGGGAATCACGGAAGATGCCGCAAATGAAAACCCGGTGGCGCACCAAATGAGCAGGCTGAATGCCGCGTTTGGGCGGGGGTAAGGAAGAGGGATCGCTTGCAGCCAGGGGACCTCTCCCCCGGCTTCGCCGGACCCTCTCCGAAGAGGAGAGGGAATCGTGGTGAGATTTCCCTTTTACTGAACAGGGCGTCCGCACCACGAGTCCCTCTCCTCTTCGGAGAGGGTGCCCGAAGGGCGGGAAAGGTCCCTTGGCTACAAGCGATTGCCCTAGGGTCAAAACACAAAAAACCCGGCGTTTCCGCCGGGTTTTGTTTTTCAGCTTGCGCTGCAATCTTACTTCTTGAGGAACGAGAACTTCTGGTTGAAGCGTGACACGCGACCGGCACGGTCCATGATGGTGGCTTGGCCGCCGGTCCATGCGGGATGGGTGCTTGGGTCAATGTCGAGGTTCAACGTGTCGCCTGCCTTGCCATAGGTGGAGCGGGTGATGAACTTGGTGCCATTGGTCATGACAACGGTGATGGGGTGGTACTCAGGATGGATGCCAGACTTCATGATTGCGCTCTTCAAAAAACAACGCGGCAATCCGTCAGGACGCCGCCGGGTGACTTTCAATTTGGCTGCTCTATAGAGGAAGCCAAATCCCGCCGCAAGGCCCACATTTTTCCAATGAGATCGTCGATACCACATGGCCCAAGACTATGAAAGAGAAGCCAAATCCCGGGGCAAATCGGGCAATATGCGGCCCTTGCTGCGGCTGGCTCCGCTGCTGAGGCGATATCAGACGGAAGTGGTTTTCGCTGTTCTGGCCTTGCTTGTGGCCTCTGCCGCCACGCTGGCCGTTCCCGTTGCGGTGCGCCGGGTTTTGGACCACGGCTTTGCGGCGGAGAACGCGACACTGGTGAACCAGTATTTCGGCGTCATGCTGGCGGTGGTGTTTCTGCTTGCAGCGGGTTCAGCGCTGCGATTCTATTTCGTCATGTGGATTGGCGAGCGTGTGGTGGCGGACGTGCGTGACCAGTTGTTCCGCCATCTCACGGCGTTGACGCCGTCATTCTATGAAAGCCAGCGCACGGGTGAAGTCATCTCGCGGCTGACAGCGGACACGACGCAGATCAAGAGTGCGTTTTCTTCCACGGCTTCAGTGGCGCTGCGCAATGTGGTGATGTTGATTGGCGCCCTGGCGATGATGGTTTGGACATCGCCATCGCTTTCAGGACTTGCTGCTTTGGCGATTCCGCTGATTGTTTTGCCTTTGATTTTTTATGGGCGGCGGGTGCGGGCCTTGTCGCGGGCGGCGCAAGACACCTTGGCTGAAAGTGCCGCATTGGCGCAGGAGCAATTGTCGGCGATTTCAACCTTGCAGGCCAACACGCAGGAGGACACGGCAAACTTGGCTTTTGCGGCGGCGACCACGAAAGCTTTCAGTACAGCCGCCTATCGAACCGCTGCCCGCGCCCTCCTGACTTTTCTGGTGATCCTGGTTTCCATGGGTGCGATTGTTGGCTTGCTTTGGTATGGCGCGCGCGGCGTCATGGCGGGAACCATCAGCGGTGGCACGCTGGCACAATTTGTTTTGTATGCGGTGTTTGCGGCAAGTGCACTCGGGCAATTGTCCGAAGTTTGGACAGAGGTGCAGTTGGCGGCGGGTGCGGCAGAGCGCATTTCAGAATTGCTGGATGAGACGCCCTCAATTGCCGATCGGTTTGATGCGAAAGCATTGCTGGCGCCCACCCAAGGTGAAATCACTTTTGGTGGTGTCACCTTCAACTATCCCTCGCGCCCGCTGACGGAGGTTTTAAGCAAGGTTTCATTCACTGCCAAGCCGGGCGAAGTGATCGCCATCGTCGGGCCGTCGGGCGCGGGCAAATCCACGATCTTCAATCTGCTGCAACGCTTTCATGATCCGGCTTCTGGAACAGTGTCGATTGATGGGCAGGCCTTGCCCACGCTGACGTTGCAAAGCCTGCGGCAAGCCTTGGCGCTGGTGCCACAGGACCCGGTGATTTTTTCCGGCACCGTTGCCGACAACATCAAGTATGGCAGGCCCGATGCATCAGATGATGACATGCGTGCCGCAGCGGTCTCCGCACGCGTCGATGTTTTTGTGAAGAACTTGCCTGAAGGCTACAGCACCCAATTGGGAGAGCGTGGTGTGACATTGTCGGGAGGGCAACGGCAACGGGTGGCCATTGCACGCGCCATTTTGCGTAATGCACCCATATTGCTTTTGGATGAAGCCACAAGTGCGCTTGACGCGGAGAGTGAAGCGTTGATTCAGGAGGCATTGAAAGAAGTGTCGAAGAACCGCACCACGCTGGTGATTGCGCACCGCCTTGCAACGGTGCGCGAGGCCAATCACATTTTGGTGTTGGATGGCGGCAAACTGGTGGCGATGGGCACACACACGCAGTTGATGAAGAAATCACCGCTCTACGCGCGTCTTGCCAAATTGCAATTCACCGCTCCGTCAGTTTGAGTTCGATGCGGCGGTTCTCGGACTTGGCGTCCTCGCCTTCGCCGGGCACCAGGGGCTGAAATTCGCCAAAGCCTGCGGCCACAAGATTGCGCGGTGAAACGCCTTGGCTCTCAAGGAATTTCACCACGGTGATGGCGCGTGATGCGGAGAGTTCCCAGTTGGATTTGAATTCGGCGGACTGCATGGGATCAGCATCCGTGTGGCCGTCTACACGCAAAACCCAGGCGATGTCGGCGGGGATTTCTTTTTCGAGTTGGCGCAACGCGTCTGCCAGTTTCAGCATTTCCAACTCACCGGCGGCATTGAGTTCAGCCTTGCCTTTGGGGAACAACACTTCCGCCTGGAAAACGAAACGGTCGCCCACCACCAGAATGTCGGAGCGTTGCGAAAGGATTTGGCGCAAGCGGCCAAAGAATTCTGAACGGTACTTCGCAAGTTCCTGCACCTTGGCGGCCAGTGCTGAATTCAACCTGCGGCCAAGGTCAGCCACTTGCGCGTCTGACTGCTTGTTGCGCTCATCGGAAGAATCCAACAACGCATTGATCTGCGCCAGTTGCCGGCGCATGGCGGCGATCTGCTGGTTGAGCAGTTCAACCTTGGCCAGGGCTTCGTTCGAGATTTTCTTTTCGGTATCAAGGGTGGTTTGCAATCCGGAGACAACACCCGACACGCTTTGGCCCTTGGCATTCTCAGCCTCAATGCCCTCAAGTAAATCTGCCGCTTTGAGATTGGCGGCATTGAGGTCATCTGAAAGCGAGATAAGCTGTGTCTCCATTTCTCCCTTGGCGGATTTTTCCAGTGACAGAAGTTCCGTCAACTCAGCGATCTGCGAACGCAACTGCCCAAGGGCCGAATCCTGTCCACTGATTTCACGCGCAAGAAGAAACTGCGCCACAATGAAAACCGAAAGCAGAAAAATGATGACCAGCAACAGCTGCGCCATGGCGTCGACAAAGCCCGGCCAATAGGGACTGTCATCAGCGCGGCGGCGTTTGGAGAGATACCCAGCCATCTCTCAATCCCTGCGGCTGCCTTGGCGCAGCAATGTGCGCTGGATTTCGGTTTGCTGTGTTTGCTGGGTCTGCATCCACTGCCGCACCATTTTCTGTTCCTCGCGCATCTGCGTCACCAGATTGGTAACCGCATCGGCGAGTTGTTCCATGGTGGCGTCATTGCCGTTGCCAGTGACGCCCGCGTGCGTCGCTGTGGGGCGGTTGTGGTCCATTTGCTGGCCCAGTTTGTCCACGGTGCGTTGCAGGTTCTGCATGTCCAAGCGCATGTAAGCCGGAACTGTTCCAGTTGTTGCGCCGTCGCCCTGTTGCACGTCGGTGATGGTGGACAGCCAGTCTTCGAAATTGTGGTAAAATCGGTTCTGCGCCTGCGATGCCTTGAGATCCATGAATCCGAGAATGAGCGAACCCGCAAGACCGAACAGTGAGGACGAGAACGAGATGCCCATGCCCTTCAGCGGGCCTTGCAGTCCTGTTTTCAGTTCTTCAAACACGGTACTGGATTGCCCAGCCGATACATCCAGATTCTGGATCGCGCTGCCAATGGACTGAACAGTGTCGAGCAAGCCATAGAATGTGCCGAGAAGACCAAGGAAAATCAGAAGGCCAACGAGATAGCGCAGAAGGTCACGCGATTCATCAAGCCGGGACGCAAGCGAATCGAGAAGTGAGCGCATCGTCGTGGGGCTGAGAACAGTTCGCCCCGAACCATCACCCAACAGGGACGACATTGGACCAAGCAACACCGGGGTGGGAAGATCGCTCGTCTCTCCCATGCGGAAACTGTTGACCCACGTCACCTCGGGAAACAGCCGGCCAACCATGCGGAACGCATAAACCATGCCCAGCAGCAACACGGCGAAAATCAGGCCGTTGAGCCCCGGATTGGCCATGAAGGCCGTCTTCAAGCTTGGAAACAACACAGCCCCCAAAATGCCGACAATCAGCGTGAACACCAACATGTGCACCAGGTGCACCGTGGGTTTTTCAAGCAAAGGTGTATCCTGCGCCATGCCGCCTCAATCTCCAGTCCCGCCAAGTTAAGGGCGAATCTAGACCATATGACGGCGCTTGGGGAGAGTTGATTGACAGTTCTTCATAATGGGCGGAAAGGTATTGATCCCAAAAAGGGACCATGCTATTGACTTGTCCATCATGCGGATCATTGCTCGCCGGACATTGATCACCTTTCTTGCGAGCAGAATCAGGCACGCTGACCACAAGGCCTTGTCGCAAGCAGTCAATTCTTGGTTCGCGGAGGCCAAGAATGCTGAATGGGGCGCAATGGCTGAGATCAAACAGTTATATCGATCTGCAAGTGTTGTGAGTGCGGATCGGGTTGTTTTCAACATCAAAGGCAATGACTATCGCTTGGTGGCCGCAATTGATTTCAAACATGCAATCATCTTCATCAAGTGGATTGGAACGCACAAGGCATACGACAAGATTGATGTAAAGAAAGTAGCATGGAATGGCTGACGTAAGACCGATACGATCCAACGCAGATTATGAGCGTGCATTGGCAGATGTTGAGTTGCTTTGGGGGGCTGCGCCAGGTTCTGTCAAAGGTGACAAACTTGATGTGCTCGCAACTTTGATTGAGGTTTACGAAACCAAGCACTTCGCCATTGACGTTCCCGATCCAATTTCCGCAATTGAGTTCCGCATGGAACAGCAAGGGCTAAATCGTGGTGATCTTCAGTCTTTGATAGGTCCACGCGGCAGGGTCGCGGAAATTTTATCCGGCAAGCGTGATTTGTCGATCAACATGATTCGCAGACTTCATGAATCCCTCGGTATTCCCGCCGAAGTCTTGATCAAGCAACCACGTAAAAACGCGACCTAGTCCTCCACCCACATCCGCGTCAGCGTGTTCCTCACCTTCATGACCGGGTTCATCATGGTCCGGCGGGCGTTTTGGTCATGCAGAGTGGCGACGAGTTGATCGAGATCGAATAGGGTTTCACGCTGTTCAGCGCTGCGGATGTAGCTGCGCACCCAGCCGACGACGGCGAGGCGTTCGCCGCGTGTGACTTCTGCCACGTGATGCATGCTGGTCGTGGGATAGAGCACAAGGCTTCCCGCCGCCAGTTTGACTTCTGTATTGCCATCGTGACCTTCGATGACCAATTCTCCACCGTCATAGGTTTCAGGGTCGGACAGAAACAGCGTGAATGACAGGTCGGTGCGGATGCCTCCCATCAGCGCGTTGTCCACATGGCTGCCGTAGTGCATGCCGGGGCGATAACGTGAAACCAAAGTTTTCACGAACAGTTTGGGCCGCGCCGCAGACACGAACACGCCGTGGGCCAGAAGTGCGGCTTTCACTTTCTCCATCGCCGCAACGGCTGCGGAACCAGATGATTGATCATTGTGTTTCACGTCTTTGGCAAACCAGCCAGCCGTGGTGTTTCCGGCCGTAAAACTTGCGTCTTCCGCAAGCAGGCTTTCGCCCATTGCCACAACGTCTGGCGCGGGAAGAACATCTGAAATCTGTAAAATCATGGGCTACTGTATTTTCCGATTGATTTACTCAGGAATTACAATTATAGCCGATTGAAACAGTCGGACAAAGGGAAATGTGATGAAGAAGAAGGTCAAAACCTGGTCAGCCATTGGCGTCGCCATGCTGGCCGGCGCAACGGTTGCTGAAGCTGGCGCCTTGAAACCTCTGCACAATATTGCGCCAAGCGTGCTGGTGCTTGTGGATGGTGAAGGCGGCGAAGGTGGCGGCGGCGAAGCGCCCACTTCATACGCATTGCAATCAACTGATGCGGCGGCCTTTGTCTATGACGGCAAGTCGCAAGTGGAAGCCTATGCTAGTCTCGTGCATCAGACCTATGCGGAAGCTGTGGCTGAGGCTGAGACGCTCGCCGCTGCCATTGACGCATTTTTGGCCTCCCCTGCGGAAGACACGCTTTTCACCGCCCGCAATGCCTGGGTGGCGGCAAGACCGGCTTATCTTCGCAGCGAAACTTTCCGCTTCTATGATGGCCCGATTGAAGCCATCGAAGGTGAAATCAACGCCTGGCCGATGAATGAAGCCGCCATCGATTATGTTGAGGGCAAAGCTGGTGCTGGGATCATCAACAGCAAAGACGTCATCGACGCAGCAGCCATCACGGCACTGAACCAGAAAGCTGACGAAGCCGATGTGACAACGGGCTGGCACGCTGTTGAGTTTTTACTCTGGGGCCAGGACATGTCGCTGGACGGACCCGGACATCGTCCGCATACAGACTATATTTCAGGCCAAGGCAACAACGACCGCCGCCGTGATTATCTGAAGGAGATCACTATGAAGCTTGTCGCAGATCTTGGCGCGATGGAAGCGGCTTGGGCAACAGAGAAAACCGACAACTATCGTGCGACATTCGTGAGGCTTGACCAGCGCGAAGCCTTGGGCCGCATCATCAACGGCATGGCGATCCTCGCTGGTTTTGAGTTCATGTCGGAAAGGCTGGGCGTTGCCCTCGATTCTGGCGATCAGGAAGATGAACACTCTTGCTTTTCGGACACGACGAAGCAAGACTTCGTGCATGATCTCGAAGGCATCAAGCGGGTTTGGTATGGAGCGGGGATTGGCCAATTGGTTGCGGCAAAAAATGAAGCCTTGGCAAAATCCGTATCCGGCTTGTTTCTGGATGCCGAAGTGAGGGTTGGCAAACTTGGCGATCCGTTTGATCGCGTTCTGGCATCGGCCAAGGACTCGCCAGAGCGAAAAACTGCGGAAGCCGTTGTAACAGCCATGCAAGCTTTGGCCGAAGGGTTGAAAAAATCTGGGACTGCTCTTGGTGTTCAAGTGTTGATCCCGTCTGGCTGAACCATGCAACTGCGAGTGAGCATAGTGATTGCATTGGGATTGACGGCGGCAAGCCTTGCTTTCCTGCGCACTGATGCGTCTCCGTCAGATTTGCGCCAGTTGCTTTTGTCACTTCCCGTGACATCGCAACTGGGCGGCGACACCACACGCCCGCTCGTTGTGCCAAATGCCTTTTCTTTTCCGGCAGCCAATACGCCACCCGAAAACATCCGCGCATTTTCCTTTGGCAACCGCCTTTTCAACACCAACTGGGTTGAGGCGCCTGCATCGGTCAAAGCCTTTGATGGCCTCGGCCCGCTGTTCAACCGGGTGTCCTGTTCGGCCTGCCACACCAAGGATGGACGCGGCACACCGCCGGATGATGGCAAAGGACCATTTGACAGCATGTTGTTGCGCATCAGCCTGCATGGCGTTGGCGCACACGGCGGGCCAAAGCCTGTACCCGGCTTCGGCGACCAGTTGAGCGAACGCGGCATCAACGACGTGCCACCGGAAGGAGTCGCTCAAATCACCTACACCGAGGTGAAAGGCCACTATGGCGATGGCAGCCGTTTTGTTCTGCGCAAGCCCGTCTATGCCATCAGCAAAACCGCCTACGGACAACTGCCACGCGATGCGATGGTGTCTGCCCGTGTTGCGCCGCACATGATTGGGCTTGGCCTGTTGGAAGCAGTTCCCAGCGCCACATTGTTGGCCTTGGCAGACCCTGAAGACCTCGACGGCGACGGCATATCCGGGCGCGTCAACCGCGTGTGGGACGCGAAAAAGCAGTTGCTCGACATCGGTCGTTTTGGCTGGAAAGCCGGACAGCCGGACCTGTTGAACCAAAACGCCGCCGCCGCCATTGGTGACATCGGACTGACAACATCAATTCACCCCGATGAGAATTGCCAATCGGACCAAAAAGCATGTGTTGAAGCCATCAATGGTGGATCGCCAGAGATCAGCGATGAGTTCCTGGACAAACTGACGCTTTACACCGCAACCCTGGCCGTTCCCGCACAGCGCAATGCTGACGAAGCATTGGTGCGGCATGGCGCAAAACTGTTACACGACATGCAGTGCCTATCTTGCCACATGCCAACGCTCAAGTCTGGACCACATCCACTTTTGGAAATTGCCAACCAGACTTTTCATCCGTTCACGGACTTGTTGTTGCATGACATGGGAGAAGGCTTGGCTGACAACCGCCCTGAATTTGAGGCAACAGGCCTTGAGTGGCGCACACCACCTCTCTGGGGATTGGGACTGGTGAAAAACGTCAACGGCCATCTCAATCTGTTGCATGATGGCCGCGCGCGCGGTTTCGCGGAAGCCTTGCTTTGGCATGGCGGTGAAGCGGAGGCGGCGCGGGAAGCTTTTCGTCTTGCACCTCAAACCGACCGCGATGCGCTGGTTGCCTACCTGAATTCTTTGTGAGCGCGGCCATGGCACCCATCCATCACTGGAAACCTGCCCTGCAGAGCTTCCAGCTGATGTTCGGCGAAGATCGCATGCCACTCAAGGCCATGTGAAAAACCGCCCTGACACAGTTCATTCTACAGACCCCATCATCGGCTTCTTGCTGCGTCAGAAAATCATTCCCTCAACTCTGTCAACAAACCTTCGGCGACATACTTCAGTTCGGATAAATCCCGTGAAATGACAATCCACACACGGACATAGTTCACTTCAAAGTAGCCGTGTACGAGCAAATTGCGAAAAGCGATGACTTTGGATCGTTGTGGAATTCGTTTGGCGAGGTCAGGGTCTGTTTTGGATAAGGCATTCAACGCTTCCCCGATTACAATGAATTTTCGGTCAACTGCGGCTTGGACCAGATCGCTTTTGAGATAGTCTTCTTCGCTTAAACTTTCGGTGTATCGAAGAACCCCTTAGGCAGCATCTATGATGTCCCAAAAAAACCACGGACGTCACGCCGCGAAGACAAGTTGTTTGTCCTCTTCAATAGTTCTGCGCACGTAAGGATTTCTGATCGCTGACAATTCCACGAGGTCCACAGGTTTGCCCAACAAGAATGAAAGCTCTTCTTTTAAATTGAAGAACTGTCCCAAGGCATCACTACGGTCAATGTGATTGAACGCCACAGCAAAATCGATGTCCCCTACGGGTGTGTCACCACTCTCGCGTGCGGCTGAACCAAAAACTTCAAGTTGCCTCACATCATAACGCAGGCAAATAATAGATATTGCCTGAACCTTGTGAGTGATGACATCCAACATGGTTGGGCTATACCCCAAATTAGCTGCGCGCACAAATGGCGGAAGGGTTAAAGATCACCCCATTCCCTTGTTGATCTCTTCCGTCATTTTCTTGGCGTCCCCGAACAGCATCAGGGTGTTGTCGCGCCAGAACAGGGGGTTGTCGACGCCGGCGTAGCCGCTCGCCATTCCGCGTTTGATGAACATCACGGTTTTGGCCTTCCACACTTCAAGCACCGGCATGCCGTAGATGGGGGACGTCGGATCGTCCTTCGCAGAAGGATTTGTCACGTCGTTGGCGCCGATGACGAAGGCGATGTCGGCTTGGGCGAATTCGCTGTTGATGTCTTCGAGTTCGAAGACTTCATCGTAAGGCACATTGGCTTCGGCGAGGAGCACGTTCATGTGGCCTGGCATGCGTCCTGCGACCGGGTGAATGGCGTATTTGACAGTAACACCCGATTTTTTCAGATGGTCAGCCATTTCGCGGAGCGCATGCTGGGCCTGCGCCACGGCCATGCCGTAGCCTGGAACGATAACGACTGTTTCCGCATTCTTCATCATAAAGGCGGCGTCTTCTGCACTGCCTTGCTTCACTGGTTTTGTTTCGCCTTTGCCCGCAGCGGGGCCGGCACTTTCACCGCCGAAGCCACCGAGGATCACGGAGATGAAAGAGCGGTTCATGCCTTTGCACATAATGTAAGAGAGGATGGCACCGGACGAGCCGACGAGCGCGCCCGTGATGATGAGGGCTGTGTTGGCAAGCGTGAAGCCGATGCCTGCCGCAGCCCAACCGGAATAGGAGTTCAGCATCGAAACCACGACGGGCATGTCTGCGCCACCGATGGGGATGATGAGCAGGAAGCCGAGGGCGAAGCTGACGGCGACAATGAGCCAGAACCAGATGTCGGCTCCGGTCTGGAAAAACATGACTCCGCAAACAACCAGTGCCACGGCGAGCGCGATGTTGATGAGATGGCGCGCAGGCAACATGATGGGCGCACCCGACATGCGGCCATCAAGTTTCAGGAACGCAATGATGGAGCCGGTGAAAGTGACGGCGCCGATGGCCGCACCCAATGCCATTTCAACCAGGCTGGATTTGTGGATGACACCGTCGCTGGTGATGCCAAATGCGTCTGGCGCGTAATAAGCGGCGGCGGCCACGAATACAGCAGCGAGACCCACGAGCGAGTGGAAAGCTGCAACAAGCTGCGGCATCGCCGTCATTGGAATGCGCTTAGCGGTGATGCCGCCGATGACGGCACCGATGCCAAGGCCTGCGATGATCAGGACCCATGGTAAAAAGCCGACGGGCTTGGCAAGCGCCAAAGTTGTGAGAACGGCGATGACCATGCCCACCATGCCATAGAGATTACCTTGGCGTGACGAGGACGGATGCGAAAGCCCGCGCAACGCCATGATGAACAGCGCGCCCGCAACGAGATAGAGGGCGGCAGCGAGATTGGCACTCATTTTACTTTTCTTTCTTCTTGTACATCGCGAGCATCCGCGCCGTCACCATGAAGCCACCGAAGATATTGATGGAAGCCAAGACGAGTGCGATGAAGCCAAAGATCATGGCAACCGTGGAGCCGGAAGCAATCGCCCCCGCTCCCACCGCCAGCAAAGCGCCGACAACAATGACGGAGGAAATGGCATTGGTGACACTCATCAGCGGCGTATGCAGTGCGGGAGTGACATTCCACACAACATAGTAGCCAACAAAGACAGCGAGCACGAAAATGCCGAGGAGAGAGACGAAGGGATCGATGGTGTGTTCCATTATTTGACCCCATAAATCTTGTGCACAAGTTTCCCACCCTTGGTGATCATCGTGCCCGAGATGCATTCATCGGCTTCGTCGATTTTCAGTGTGCTGTCTTTCTGGATCATCAAATCCAGAAAGTTGGCAATGTTCTTGGCGAAGAGTGGCGTGGCATTGCCCGCCAACTTGCCCGCGACATTCAAAGTGCCGACGATTTTCACACCGTTATGATCCACGATCTCGTCTGGCCTCGACAGCGGGCAATTGCCGCCGCGCTCGGTCGCCAAATCGATGATGATGGAGCCGGGCTTCATGCTTTCAACCATCTCTTTGGTGATCAGCGTAGGGGCCGGGCGACCGGGAATCAGGGCTGTGGTAATCACCACATCTTGAGATTTGATATGCTCTGCAACAAGTGCGGTCTGCTTGGCTTTTTCTTCAGCAGTCAGTTCCCGTGCATAGCCTGTGGCTGTCGCGGCTTCGGCAAGATCAGCATAAACAAACTTCGCACCGAGTGATTTCACCTGCTCCTCTGTCGCCTTGCGCACATCGGTGGCGGATACGATAGCACCCAGGCGGCGCGCGGTGGCAATGGCTTGCAGGCCTGCAACACCCACTCCCATGATGAAGACTTTTGCCGCCGCAACAGTGCCCGCCGCTGTCATCATCATCGGAAAAGCTTTGCCATAGATCGCTGCTCCGTCAATCACGGCCTTGTAACCTGCGAGATTGGCCTGCGAGGAGAGGATGTCCATGGATTGCGCACGCGAAATCCGCGGCATCAGTTCCATGGCAAAAGCCTTCATCCCGGATTTGGCAAAATGTTCAAGGGCCGCACGGTCACCATAGGGGTCAAGTCCACCGACAATGACCGAGTCTGGCTTGAGGGCCTTGAAGAGTCTTTCCGAAGGCCTGCGAATGCAAAGCAGGATGTCAGCGCCAGTCGCAACAGCTTCACCTTTGACGATGTCCGCACCTGCAGCCTTGAAGGCGTCATCATTGATGTGAGAGCCAGCACCCGCACCCGCCTGCACGGACACGGTGGCACCCTTTTTGATGTAGGCTTTGACTGCGTCAGGCGAAGCGGCACAGCGCGCTTCCCCGGCAAACGTTTCAAGCGGAACCGCGATTTTCATGACACCGTTGGCTTCAGAGGTTGATGGCGACGAAGAGACCGTAAAGCACCAGCAACACGCCGGACAGCGTCCATTTGACTCCCGTGCGAAGGTCAATCAAAACCGCAATCAGGCCGACAATGATGCCGGCAAAGCCTGTGAAGACGTTCCAGTTGTCCATGAACCGGAAGGCGCAAAGTGCGGCCATGATGAAGCCGCAGATAATGGTCAACGCAACAGAACCGTTGAGAAATCCGGTATACATGTCCTTGTGGTCGGCAAAACCGCGTGGTTCGTGTGAAGGTCCGTGGGCGGCCATGTGTAGTCCCTTGCGTAAATGAATCTGTACATGAAGGCTTTAGCGAAGCCAGCCCGCACCTGCAAGGCGGTCGTTTTGGCGCAGGGAATTCCAAGCAACAAGACTTGCGGGACGCAGCAAGTTGAGGGACACTGGCGAAATGGTCCTCTATGCCACCTTGGGTGTTTCCGATTTCCCGCGCAGCGTCACCTTTTACGATGCTGTCATGGCAACGATTGGTGTGGGCAGGGCTCCGGACTGGACCGATGATTTCATGGGTTGGGGAAAAGAATACGGCAAGGGATTTGGGCTTTGGATTTGCAGGCCATTTGATGGTCAAACCCCACACGCCGGCAACGGCCCGATGTTGGCTTTCGAGGCCAGAAACGATGCGGAAGTAAATGCATTTCATGCGGCTGCCTTGGCTCACGACGGCGCTGATGATGGTGCACCTGGTCTTCGCGCCCATTATTCTCCCACGTTTTATGCAGCGTACGTCCGCGATCCAGACGGCAACAAACTGGCTTGTGTGTGTCACAACCACCAACCAGAGGACAGTCCATGATCAGAAAACTCGTTCTGGCGCTTTTTTTGGTTTGCTGCGTGAACAGCCTTGCAACCGCTGAAACCGTGACATTCAAGCCTGCGGCTGGTGACGTGTTTTCTCCGGAGCGTGGATTTTATCGCAGCTGGTCCAACGACTTTGCCAAGATCAATGCGGCGGCTTTGGCGGATATCAGGACCGAGGGATACGGACTCACATACGCCATCTTCAGGTTGGACGCGTTTCGCAATCGCATGATCCCCAAGGCCAACCTGGCTGAGATTGATGCCGCTCTCGGCCGCACCAGAAATGCCGGCCTCAAAGTGTTTCTGCGCTTTGCCTACAACTATCCAAACAACGAAACAGACTACCTCAAGGCAAAAGATGCGTCTCTTGCGCAGGTGCTGAAACACATTGTGCAACTGGCCCCAATCGTTGCAAAAAACCGCGACGTCATTTTGTCGATGCACGCGGGCTTCATTGGCGCTTGGGGTGAAGCCCATACGTCTTCCAAAGGCCTTGACACACCCGGGAATAAGCAAAAGGTCGTTGCGGCCTTGTTGAAGCACATGCCGAAAGACCTGTTCATCCAATGGCGCTATCCGGCAGATGTCTTCCCCTGGATCGACAGCAAACTTCCCGGAGTTGAACGCGTAGGCTTGCACAATGACTGCTTCCTGTCCTCACCATCCGATGTCGGGACCTATGATGAAATAAAATCGGTCCGCGACGCACAACGCAAACGGGCACAAAAGATTGCATCAACCACCGTCTATTCCGGCGAAACCTGTGCGGCAGACCCAAAGGAGATCCGCACATCCTGCAAATACATTCTGAATGAAGGTGCCGGGTTCCATCTGACCTCGCTCAACCGCGACTATTACGAAACGTTTTTTGAGGTCTGGCAAAAGGAGGGATGCCTTAAAAACGTGACATCTCGTTTGGGATACAGGCTGCGCTTGCTTGAAGCCACGGTCAGTTCGAATCTGTTGCAAGTCAAACTTGTAAATGAAGGCTGGGCAAGACCTGTGACGACGCGCAAAATTTTGGCCCGTGTGAATGGTGTTGACGTGGTGTTGGGAACACGAACGCTGGACACCATCAATCCGCGTGAAACAGTTATTCTCGAAGCGCGCATAGCAAGTGGAGCAAAAGAAATTTGCCTCCTCGCACCAGATCCCCGTCTAGGTGCTGATCCGAGATACGCACTGCGTTTCGCCAATGCAGATGATGCTGCAAAGCGGCAGATTTGGAATGGTGCGAGCGGCACGTTCTGTTTTGCGGTGCATTGAGTGTCAAACGCTGTGTGAACACATATTAGGTTTTTTGACAGGAAGCTTTTGCATCATAGAATGGACCGCCAATCCTGCTTATAGTGCAAAACACGAACCACGAGAATGCGGCTCTTCGCAATGCGATAAAATGCAACGTGACTGCGATAGCGCAGCCTTCTCATACTGCGTTTCAACTCCTTGATTTCGACTGCCATTTCGGGGTTGAGGCAAAGCAAATCAAAAAGATCGAACAATCCATGCATATAGCGGTCAGCAGCTAAAGTTTCGAACTGCGTATTACCGTACGCGTGAATCGCATCAATGTCGCGTTGCGCCGCTTTAGAGAGTTCAAGCCGCATTCTTCTTGCGCTTGTCCATGTCCAGACGTTTTTCTATTTTTCCACGATCATAGATTTCAAAACCGCTGGCTTCTCCTTCGTCGAGCAGGGCTTGCAATTCCAAAACCGATTCTGCGTGTTCTTTTTCATTGCGGATCAATTGCCGCATGTATTCGCTGACATTGCCGAAGCCACGCGATTCAACTTCCGCATCCACGAAGTCCTTCAATTTTTCAGGCAGAGAAATATTCATGGTGGCCATTCAAAATCTCCTTCAGCAACAGGTTATAGTCAATGGCAGACCTTGTCAAAGCTTGCCATGCCTCACACCATCCCCTCCAGCTCGTCAATCATCCCCGAAATCACACTCAATCCCTTCTGCCAGAACGCCGGGTCGCTCGCGTTCAGCCCAAATGGTTTGAGCAGTTCTGGGTGGTGTTTCGTGCCGCCAGCTTTCAGCATTTCGAAATACTTGTCCTGAAAACCTTCTCCGCTTTCGCGGTAGCGTGCGTACAGCGAGTTCACCAGGCAATCGCCGAAGGCGTAGGCGTAGACGTAGAATGGGGAGTGGATGAAGTGGGGGATGTAGGTCCAGAACACTTCGTAGCCCGGCATGAATTCAATCGCGTCGCCCAGGCTTTCACGCTGCACGTCGAGCCAGATGGCGCCAATTTGGTCGGGCGTCATTTCACCGGCCTTGCGGGCTTCATGCACTTTGCGTTCAAAGGTGTAGAAGGCGATCTGGCGCACCACGGTGTTGAGCATGTCCTCCACTTTGGATGCGAGAAGCGCCTTCTTTTTCTTTGCGTCCTTTTCATTGCGCAACAACCGCTGGAACGTCAGCATCTCTCCAAAAACCGAAGCAGTCTCCGCAAGCGTCAAAGGTGTTGATGACATCAACGGTCCCTGCTTTGCCGCCAAGACCTGATGCACACCGTGCCCCAATTCATGCGCTAATGTCATCACATCACGGGATTTACCTTGGTAGTTGAGCAGCACATAAGGATGCGCTGAGGGCACACATGGATGGGCGAAAGCGCCAGGGGATTTTCCAGGGCGCGACGGCGCGTCGATCCATTTCTTGTCGAAGAAGTCCTTCGCGATTGACGCCATTTCGGGCGAAAATTCTCCGTAAGCTGACAACACCATCTCGCGCGCTTCATCCCACGGCACGTCGCGCGTGTCTTCGGCGGGGAGAGGCGCATTGCGGTCCCAGTGCTTGAGCTTCTCAAGACCCAGCCATTTTGCCTTCATCTTGTAGTAACGGTGCGAAAGCTTGGGATAGGCGGCGCGCACGGCCTCAACCAAGGCAGCCACCACTTCCGGTTCGACGCGGTTGGAGAGATGCCGCGCATCGGCGATGTCCGTGAAGCCGCGCCACGTGTCGGAAATGTCCTTGTCTTTCGCCAGTGTGTTGGTGATCAGCGTGAAAAGCTTGACGTTTGCACCAAAGGTTTTGGCCAGCGCTTCAGCACCCTGTTGGCGCACAGATGCGTCTGGCGACATCATCATGTTGAGGGTGGGTTCCAGCGACAATTTTTCGCCGTCCACGTCAAAACGGAGGCCCGCCATGGTTTCATCAAACAAGCGGTTGAAGGCCCCTGCTCCGGTCTGGGATTTTTCGAGGAAGAGTTGTTCCAGCTTGGCATCCAGCTGATAGGGTTTCTCCATGCGCAGATTGTCGATCCACGGCCGATAGTGGTCGAACGCCTTGTCCTTCAATGCAGCATCATCAATCTGATTGAGTTCGAGTTCAAAGAACAGCAGCGAGGTGGAGAGTTCCGTCAGCGCCGCATTGGCATCGCCGTAGAATTTGGAGCGTTCCGCATCCGTGGTGTCACCGACATAATAAAGCTGCGCATAAGAGCCGACACGCCCAACCAGATCCGACAACTCGTCATAGACGCGGATGGCGTCTGCGAGGGCATGGGGCGGAAGCGACGCCAATTTGCCCTTGTGGTTCGCCTCGAATTCCCTGGCGCGATTGGTGCTGGCCACCATGTCACGCTTGAAGGCGGGGTCATCGGGACCAACGTAGAGATCGTTGAGGTTCCATTCCGGCAGATTGGCGAGTTGTGACATCGTGAGGTCCCTTATGTCGTTTCCATATGGTGCGAACGCCCGGTGTTGGCAACATGGGCGTTGCACAGGCTCTGAACTGTGCTGCGGGAAACGGTTGCGGTGCGGACGTGGCCAGGGTTCATCGCTTGAAGCCAAGGGACCTCTTGTATCTGGACAGTTGGGTTGCAATCGTTGCAGTTTGAAACCTGCGGCAACATCACCTTCCGTGCGCAAGTTCCCGGCCGTTCAGTGTTTGACGGCGGCATTTGTGAGGGGAAGGCGGCGCTTGTGC
>JANPCE010000073.1:0-2839 GCA_031430795.1 Hyphomicrobiales bacterium | reverse complement strand
ATCCGGTCCTCACTGTCGATGTAAGAGAAAAGCTGCTTCGTAACTTCAGGTCCGCCGCGCATCGCAAATCACTCCATCTTGCAAGACAGACTGAATCACATCACAACAAAAAAATCGACGAGTTTTTCAGCAGCCTGCTAGTGCGAAGCGAGCTACCGCTTGGACGAAAGCATCGGCGTACGACCCTCTCAGTAGGTCTTGCAATCGGGTCTTTTCAAAAGGGGAAAGCAAATTTGTGGCCCTGAATACGCCAAGTATGTCCTCGCCAAGTCCAACACCTGCGACTGCCATTTCTGGTGGGACCGCTTCATCAAGTTTGACCTTTGCAGCTACTTTGTAGTTGCGCTCTTGTTCTGCGTAACCATCAGAATGAAATCCATTTGGAAAGAATTTCAAAAACCGAATCCGTGCTTCGCCCAATCCAAAATACTTGGGATCACTTTTTCCAGCATTTTCATGCAACTGCTGCCAAGCTGTGTCAGCGTTTTCACTTTCAGAGCATCTCTGACCGTCAGCCATGCCGAAGTAGCGCATTCCCTGCTTGACGAGACGCAGTTCTTTTTTTCCAAGCTTTGCAATACGAACTGTTTCAGCTTTATTCATTTCTGCAATCCTGCTTGGGCACTTGTGGTACTCAATGCCGCATTAAACTCTGCTACCCCCAATACCCCTGCGCGCCTGCCCGCAACATGTCCGTGTCCGTCGGCCCAGCCATGAACGTAAAGCCAATTTCGGTGTAAGCCTTCACACCTTCCAGCGTGCCCGCAAAAGCCCCCGCCACAATCCCATTCCTCTTCGCCGCCGCTGACACCTTCTTCATCGCTGCAATCGTCGCAGCACCCAGGCGATCAATCTTGTCGCCGTTGCTCAGCGCAATCGACAAATCGCTTGGCCCCACAAACAGGCCATCCAATCCCGGCACAGCGGCGATGGCGTCAAGATTGTCCAGCGCTTCTTGTGTCTCTATCATGGCGATGACAAGTGTTTGCGCATTCGCCTGCTTGAGATAATCGCCAGCTGCAACACCAGCGGATTGCAGCATGGTGTAGCCGCCCCAGCTGCGTTGCCCTATGGGCGGATACTTGGCAGCCTTCACCAGCGCCTTTACATGTTCCACCGTGTTGGTCATCGGTGCAATCACGCAAGCCGCTCCCATGTCCAATGCAGAGTTCACAATCCCCGGATCATTCCAGCGCACGCGGAGAATGGCAGGTACACCCGCAGCATTGATGGCGGCCACCATTTGTGCGGCTTCGCCCATGTCGATGGTGGAGTGTTGCAAGTCAATCGCCACGGCATCAAAACCCAGCCGCGCAATTTGCCCGGCAAACTGCGCACCCGGTGTGCCAACCCATGGAAACACCAGCGGCTTATCTTGTGAAAGCCGCTTGCGCAGACCAAATGCCGCGCCAGACATTACTGCGCCTTGATCTGCGCGATGGCTTCCGCCATCAACTCATCCATCGTCCGGCGCACCTGGTGTTCTGACTGGTCAATATTCTTGGTCGCAAAATCGCCCATGACTTTCCGCACCACATCATCATCGCCGGCTTCCTCGAAATCCGACGCCACAACTTCCTTGGCATACGCATCAACGGCATCACCTTCGAGGCCCATTTTTTCAGCCGCCCAACGGCCCAAAAGCTTGTTCCGCCGTGCCGTGGCCTTGAACTGAAGTTCCTCGTCGTGGGCGAACTTCTTCTCAAATCCGTCTTTCCGGCTGTCGAATGTGGTCATGGAAAACTCCGTTAAATCAATAAATTGGATCGCAAGCAGAGATAGGCGCGGAATCACTCCAAATCAACCTTCCAAAAATCATTGTGCAGCGCAACACATTCAGCTAAACGCCCCCTTCGTTATCCACCGTTCCCAAAAACTTGAAGTGTGTAGCCCCCAACATGATATGTGGGGGAAAGTGAAGGCGTCCATTGAGGATTCTACAAATGAACAACAAGCGCACCCGCATCTACGAGGGGAAAGCCAAGATTCTCTACGAGGGTCCTGAGCCGAACACCGTGGTCGTGCACTTCAAGGACGACACGACCGCCGGCAACGGTGAGAAAAAGGACGTGCTTGACGGCAAGGGCGTGCTGAACCAACGCATCTCTGAATTCCTGTTCCAAAAAATCAATGACTTGGGCCTGCCCACCCATTTCATCCGCTCGCTCAACATGCGCGAACAACTGGTCCGCGAAGTCGAGATCATCCCGCTTGAGGTGGTGGTGCGCAACGTCGCCGCAGGTTCCCTGTCAAAGCGCCTTGGCATCGAAGAAGGCACCCCGCTGCCCCGCTCCATCATTGAGCTCTATTACAAGAACGACAAGCTGAATGACCCGATGGTGACCGAAGAACATGTCACCGCCTTCGGCTGGGCAAGCCCCCAGGAAATGGACGACATCGTCCACATGTCCATCCGCATCAACGACTTCCTTTCCGGCCTCTTCCTCGGCGTCGGCATCAAGCTCGTCGACTTCAAACTCGAGTTCGGCCGTTTCTACGAAAACGATATGATGCGCATCGTGCTGGCCGACGAAATCAGCCCCGACAATTGCCGCCTCTGGGACGTGGCAACCAAAGACAAGATGGACAAAGACCGCTTCCGCCGCGACATGGGCGGCGTGGTGGAGGCTTATCACGAAGTGGCAAAACGACTGGGCATTATCCAGGAAAATGAAACGCAAGTCAGGTCAAGACCGAAGCTGGTGAAGACGGATTGATTTTCATCCCATTGCAAACGAAGGGACCTCGCCCCCGCTTCGCGGGCCCTCACCAAAGAGGGGAGGGGCCTCTTGCAACGACCTCCCCAAAGACTGTTCCGCGCGCGCTGTCCCCCAGTCCC
>JANPCE010000072.1:0-55245 GCA_031430795.1 Hyphomicrobiales bacterium | reverse complement strand
CCTGGTCTTGCGGAACACATCTTGGCCCGCAGCCCACGTGCTGCACTCCAGAGGCCGTATACATGACCGCTCCACCCCCACGCGCCGTCAAAGCGAGAAAAGCCCTTGTCAAGAAGAGGCCGTCCATACATGACGAACTTTTTGAGAAGTATCAGCCTTGGTCTTGCTTTCTGTTCATCGCTTCGAGCTTCTGCTGCATGTCGGTCAGCTGGTCCTTAAGGGCCTGAAAATCGTCCTTGTTGGCGGCAGGTTTGGGCTGTTCTTTTGGCGCTGGTGAGGCTGCAAACGGATTGGGGAAACCCTGTGGCAAACCGCCGGCCATCATCTTGAAGGGATCGGACTTGAAGGCGTCAGCGTTGAAGCCCGGCAGCATTTTCATGGTCTGCTGGAAAAGTTCCATGTTGCGCTTGGTCTGTTCTTCCATGGATTTGAAGGCGTCGCCGCCCATGGAGGACATCATCTGCTGGCGGATCTTGTCTTGTTCTTTCATCAGGTTGCCTAGTGAAAGTTCAAGAAAGCCCGGCACCATGGATTGCATGGATGTGCCATACGACTGGATGAGCTGGCGCAGGAAATTGATGGGCAGCAACGTGTTGTCGCCCTTGTTTTCTTCTTCAAAAATGATCTGGGTGAGAACACTGCGGGTGATGTCTTCACCTGTCTTGGCGTCATAGACAGCAAAGTCAGCGCCCTCTTTGACCATGCGTGAGAGGTCTTCGAGGGTGACGTAGGTCGACGTGGCCGTGTTGTAAAGCCTGCGGTTGGCATATTTCTTGATGACGGTGACGTTGGCTGCAGTCGCTTGCCTTGGCTTGTCGCCTGTTGGTTTATCGTCGCTCACCGAAACTCTCCCTCACTGGATCAGACAGTATTGCAATGCGAAAACATTGCGAGATGCACTGCACAATTGCAAGGGGATTCGGGCTGCTTCGGTTTGCTGGCCCATCATGCCCCTCAAGGCCATCGCAAGCAGCCAAGGGACCTCTCCTCCGGCTTCGCCGGACCCTCCCCCGGTGGGGAAGGACTCGTTGTGCGAGCACCCATGACAGTTAAGAGGGAGGTCGCTGCAAGAGGTCCCTCCCCTCCGGGGAGGGTGACCGAAGGGCGGGAGAGGTCCCTTGGCTGCAAGCGATTGCCGAACATGCCCCTTGCCGCATTGCAACACTGAGGTAATTGCGGCAATAGAACTGGCAACTTTCCCAACCCCGGAGTTTCCCCATGTCAGACATCGTCATCGTATCAGCTGCCCGCACACCTGTTGGCTCTTTCAATGGAGCGCTCGCAAGCCTCACTGGCGCGCAGTTAGGGACTGTCGCCCTGAAGGCCGCAATGCAGCGCGCCGGGGTTGAGGCGGGCGAAGTGGATGAGGTGATCCTCGGGCAAATCCTCACAGCCGGGCAGGGCCAAAATCCGGCGCGCATCGCCGCCATCCATGCCGGCATTCCCGACACAACGCCAGCCTGGGGCATGAACCAGCTTTGTGGTTCCGGGCTTCGCGCTGTCGCATTGGGCATGCAGCAGATTGCCGATGGTTCCGCCAAAGTTGTTGCGGCTGGGGGGCAAGAGTCGATGAGCAAAGCCCCGCACGTGGCACATTTGCGTGATGGCGTGAAAATGGGCGACTGGCAGATGATCGACACCATGATCAGGGACGGATTGTGGGACGCCTTCAATGGCTATCACATGGGCAATACGGCGGAGAATGTTGCAAAGCAGTGGCAGATCACCCGTGACATGCAGGACGCATTTGCCGTGGCCTCACAGAACAAGGCTGAAGCCGCGCAAGCCGCAGGCAAGTTCAGGGATGAAATTACGCCTGTCACCATTGCCGGTCGCAAGGGTGATGTGTTCGTCAGTGACGATGAGTACATCAAGAAAGGTGTGACTGTTGATGGCATTGCGAAACTGAAGCCAGCCTTCCTAAAAGATGGCACAGTGACAGCCGCGAATGCCAGTGGCATCAATGATGGTGCGGCGGTCGTCATTCTCATGAGCGCCAAGGACGCCGAAAAGCGCGGCCTCACACCGTTGGCGCGTATCGTCTCATGGGCCAGTGTGGGTGTTGATCCCGCCGTCATGGGCTCCGGCCCGATACCTGCGTCGCGTGCCGCACTGGCCAAGGCGGGATGGAAACCCGAGCAACTTGATTTGATTGAAGCCAATGAAGCCTTCGCAGCACAGGCTTGCGCGGTGAACAAGGACATGGGTTGGGATCCGGCAAAGGTGAACGTCAACGGTGGTGCCATTGCCATCGGCCATCCTGTGGGTGCTTCGGGGGCACGCGTGCTCAACACGCTGTTGTTTGAAATGCAGCGGAGCAAGGCCAAGAAGGGTCTGGCCACACTCTGCATCGGAGGCGGCATGGGTGTGGCCATGTGTGTGGAGCGGTAGAACCTATGGCTGAAACGCTTCTGCCATCGGACCTGCAAGCCCTGCAAGACGCCGGGCTGATTGACCAGGCAAAGCGTGACGAGATTTTTGCTTTTCTTGAAAAGCGGCAAGTTGATCAGGTGCGTCCGCGTTTTGACCTCACCCATGTGCTTTGGTACGTGGGTGCGCTCATCATCATCGGGGCCATGGGGTTGTTCACCAATGATGCTTTCAACCGCATGGGCGGCTGGGCCTTGACGGCCTGTGGTGTGGCTTATGCCGTTGTCTTGGGGTTGGCAGGACATTGGCTCTGGACAAAAAAATCCTTGCGCATTCCTGGCGGTCTTCTGATTGCGGCGGCTGTGTCCATGGTGCCGATGATCATTTATGGCATTCAGGACGCGCTCGACCTCTGGAAATACGCGCAAGGTGATCCGGGTGAATATGGCAATGTGTTTCCGTATATTCATGGCAGCTGGGTCTACATGGAAATCGCAACGGTCATTGTTTCTGCTGTGGCGGCGTATTTTTACCGCTTTTCATTCATCCCTCTGATTGCTGCTGTCGCCCTGTGGTTCTTCTCGATGGACGTGGCCATCTGGTTCTTGCGCAGCCCGGTCAATGCCAATGATTACAATTTTGATTTCAACACGCGCCGCGCCGTCTCGATTGTTGTGGGGCTGGCGATCATTGCCGTAAGTTGGGCCATGGATTTGAAACGACGCGGCGGTACAGACATGGCGTTCTGGCTGCACATCGCAGGTGCCGCCGCATTCTGGGGCGGGCTTACGGCCAGTGACGGCGGCACTGAACTGGAGAAATTTTTCTATCTGCTGATCAACATCGCACTTTTGGGCCTCAGCCTGTTCCTCGACCGCAGAGTCTATGCGGTTTTTGGCGGACTCGGGATCGCCACTTATCTTGGGCAGCTGGCCTTCAACACCTTCAAGGACATGATCCTGTTTTCGTTTGCGCTTTCAGGCATTGGATTGCTGATCATTTTTCTGGGCCTAATGCTGCACCGCAACCGCGGGCGGCTTGTGACCAAGCTGGATGACAGTTTGCCCGCGGTTCTCAGGCGTTTGCGGCCCAGCCCGTAAATCGCAGTTAACGTCTCCTTAAAGACCTATGTCGCATTTTAGGCATTCTGGAATTTGGAGAACGTCTATGGCGAGCAATGCAATAATTGAAAATGTCAGTGCGCGGGGCTGCATCACCGATGATGATGTCCAGACGATGCGACGGGCCTATTTTTCGGATGTCAGCGTCACCGAAGGTGAGTTGAGCGAATTGTTCCAGTTGAACAGGGATTGCCCTGAACGGGTGCGGTCTTGGTCGCGGTTCTTTTCTGACACCATTGCTGGCTTCATTCTGCAGCAGACCACGTCTGATGGCCGCATCAGCGACAGCAATGCCAAGTGGCTGGCGGCGCGTATCAGTGGTAATGGCAAAATCAGTGCGGCTGAACGTGCCGTACTCTCCCGGATCAAACAGGAAGCGCCCAAGGCCAATCCGGTGTTGAAGCCTTTGATGAATTTGGTGGCTTGAGCGCTGGCCACTGGCTTTTTTCCGCGTCCTGCTGTTAAGGTATTTTGAAAATATCAGCAGGGAGAGATTTGATGGCACGCATTGCATTGGTTACGGGCGGTTCACGCGGAATTGGTGCTGCCGTTTCAAAAGCGCTGAAGGCTGCGGGCTGCACTGTGGCGGCATCCTATGCCGGCAATGATGCGGCGGCGGAAGCTTTCAAGGCAGAGACCGGCATTCCGGTTTTCAAGTGGGATGTGTCGGACGCCGCCGCTTGTGCCGCTGGCATCAAGCGGGTTGAAGCTGAACTTGGCTCAATTGATATTCTCGTCAACAATGCCGGCATCACCAGGGACGCCATGTTCCACAAGATGACGCTGGAGCAATGGCAGGCCGTTCTCAACACCAATCTCAATTCGCTGTTCAACATGACGCAGCCGATCTGGGGTGGCATGCGCGACCGTAGCTTTGGCCGTGTCATTTGTATTTCCTCTGTCAATGGCCAGAAGGGCCAGATGGGGCAGACAAATTATTCCGCGTCGAAGGCTGGTGAGCTTGGGTTTGTAAAAGCACTGGCGCAGGAAGGTGCGGCCAAGGGCATCACTGTCAACGCGATTTGCCCCGGCTACGTTGGCACAGACATGGTGAAGGCGGTTCCGGAGAAGGTGATGAATGTGCGCATCCTGCCATTCATTCCTGTGGGCCGTGTGGGTGAGCCTGAGGAGATTGCGCGGGCGGTGGTGTTTCTGGCTTCGGACAATGCGGGCTTCATCACGGGGTCAACGCTGTCGGTGAATGGTGGACAGTATATGGTGTGAAAAACAGAAAATCCGTAGCATGTTGCATCCCCAAACCGTCATCCCGGCGAAAGCCGGGACCTGCTGTTGAAAGGTCCCGGCTTTCGCCGGGATGACGGTCCAAATTGGTTACACTCATTGCAAACGGCATGGCTTGCGAACGCAACGGGCGCGTTGTTTTTTCTGATATATCTTTCAGGCTGGAGGCTGGCCAAAGTGCTGAATTGCGCGGGGTCAATGGGGCGGGCAAGTCTTCTTTGTTGCGTGTTGTTGCCGGGTTGGTGCCACTGGCAGGTGGCACGCTGACATTGAATGGCGAAAGCGAGTTCGCCACACAGTGCCACTATGCCGGGCATCTTGATGGATTGAAGCCTGCCATGACGGTTTTGGAGAATTTACAGTTTTGGGAGGATTGTTTTGATGGTGGTGATGTTGACGCCGCCTTGGCAGCTTTCGCATTGCGTGATCTTCGGGATGTTGCAGTGCAGATTCTTTCTGCGGGTCAAAGACGGCGGTTGGCTTTGTCCAGATTGTTGCTGTCACACAGGACGCTTTGGTTGCTTGATGAGCCGATGACTGCCCTTGATGCGGCATCGCAGGAGAAATTATACGGGCACATGAAGACGCATCTTGCTCAAGGCGGCATGATCCTCGTGGCCACCCACGGTGACCTGGGATTTGTTCCGCATCAGGTAATCGCCTTGTGACCGCGTTTCTTGCGATCCTGGTGCGGGATGTGAAACTGGGCTTCAGGCAAGGCGGTGGTGCGGGTGCCGCGATTGCCTTTATCCTGAGTGTGTTGGTTTTGTTGCCACTGGCTTTAGGGCCGGACCAGAATTTGCTGCAACGCCTGGCACCGGGCTTGATGTGGCTGTCACTGTTGTTGGCGGTCTTGCTGACGGCAGACCGCTTGTTTCAGCAGGATTATGAAGATGGCACGCTGGACGGATTGGTGGGGATTGCTTTACCGTTGGAACTGGTATGCCTTGCAAAAGCGCTGGCGCATTTTTTCACCGTGGGTTTGCCACTTGCCATTGCGGCACCGTTGCTTGGGATTCTGGTCAACATTAATGCGGCGTTGATACCTTTGCTGATGGCTGCGATGGTTCTGGGTGCCCTTGCGCTCTCCATGTTGGCGGCCATTGGCGGGGCTGTGACAGCTGGCCTTCGGCGTGGTGGATTGCTGGTGGCGTTGTTGATTTTGCCGCTTTATGTGCCAGTGCTGGTATTTGGGCAATCTGTGACGGCAACTGAACAAGGGCGCGCCTCGTCATTGCTGGTGTTGCTGGCGCTTGCCTTGATCGCTGTGGCTGTGCAGCCCATTGCCTCGGCTGCGGCACTCCGGGCCTATCTCAGATGATGATTCACGCTATGATATGACCATGCAAGTTCTGGCCAATCCGCACCGCTTCTTTTCCATCGCCAACCGGGTGATGCCATTGCTTTGGGTGTTGACAGCGATGACTTTTCTGGTGGCATTGTATTTCGCATTCTTCAACAGCCCGGCGGATTACCAGCAGGGAGAGACGGTAAGGATCATGTATGTGCATGTGCCTTCCGCCACATTGGCGCTTGGCATCTACTTGTTGATGGCGCTTGCAAGTGTGATGGCCATTGTGTTTCGACATCCACTCGCTGACATGGCTGCGAAGGCGGCGGCACCACTTGGGGCTGCATTTTGTTTTCTCGCACTTGTCACAGGTGCGCTGTGGGGCAAGCCCATGTGGGGGACGTGGTGGGTGTGGGATGCGCGGCTCACATCCATGTTTGTGCTGATGCTTTTGTATCTGGGTTACATGGCAGTGTGGAAGGCTTTTGATGATCCATCGCGCGCTGCTGTGTTGGCGCGGGTTGTGGCGTTGGTGGGGGTCATCAATGTGCCGATCGTGAAGTTCTCTGTGGATTGGTGGAACACACTGCATCAGCCGGCCTCCATCATCAAGGCGAGCGGACCTGCGATCCATTCAACGATCCTCTGGCCATTGGGGCTGATGTTTCTGGCCTTCGCATTGTTGTTTTTGTCCACGCATTTGCTGGGGCTGAAAAATTTGGTGCGCGAGCAGAGGCTGCGTGCAGCCCGCATGAAGGCGGTTCACGCGAAATGATTGATTTCACGGCGGATCATCTCGGATTTGTGGCCGCGTCCTATGGCATCGTGGCCGTGGTGTTGGTGGCCGTGGTGGTGCGTGCTGTCATGAAGGCGCGACAGTTGAAGCGTGAATTGTCATCGCAAGGACTTTCCGATCCCGGCCAAAGGGATGATCAGTCATGAACCGGGTGCGGTTGGTGACGCTATTGCCTGTTCTGTTGTTCGGTGGATTGGCATTGCTGTTTTGGCGAGGACTTTCAGGTGAACCGTCCAGGCTGCCTTCCACTTTGATCAATGCGCCAGTGCCGGAGTTTGATCTTGCCGCAGTTGCAGGGTTGGCCGTGCCGGGATTGAAATCTGCTGATCTCAAAACAGGAAGTGTCACCATCGTCAATATATGGGCGTCGTGGTGTGGGCCATGCCGGGAAGAGCATCCGCTTTTGTTGCAGCTTGCTGCTCAACCCGGGGTCCGCATTGTTGGCATCAACAACAAAGATGAGCCTGCCAATGCGGTGCGCTTTCTTGGTGCGCTTGGCAATCCTTTCAAGGCGGTGGGTGCAGATGCCAACGGACGCGTCACCATTGATTGGGGTGGCTATGGCGTGCCGGAAACTTTCATCGTCGACGGCAAGGGCATCATCCGCCACAAGCATATTGGGCCGCTGACAGCAGAGGCGATGGCCGGGGAATTTGGGGTAGCCCTCACAAAAGCCAGTGAAAACTAGACCTTGCGCTTCAGCCGTATTTTGGCTTGCGGCTTTCCTCCGCCTGTCTCGCTTTCGACCTTGTCCATTTCAGCCGCAACAAGTGCAAGGCAATCGATCACGGATTTGCGTTCTGAATTTGCGAACATGGCGAGCATGGCTTTGTCGACATCGTCCGCCGCTGTTTGCGCGGCTTTGAGCGCTTTTTTTCCAATGGGTGTGAGGCGCACGGAATTGGTGCGTGCGTCTTCCTTGGAGCGGCGGCGTTGCAGCAAACCTTGCGCCATCAGGCGGGCCACGAGATCAGCCAGTGTTGAACGGTCAATGCCAGTGACACGCACAAGCTCAGTCTGGCTCTTGCCCTCAAAGGCATCGGCGGCGGCGAGCACCGTAAACTGGCGATGGGTCAAGCCATCGCGTCCTGACCCTTGCATGTATTGATGTACCGAAAATTGTGTCGCACGCTTCAACAAATGTGAAAAGGATCGTGCGAAGGGTTTCTGGTCTTTGCTGCCCGACATCAGCTCAGTCTCCAAGATGAGGCGGCCCACAACCGTCCCGGATTAAATCAAATTGTTCAGACAACGGATGATTGTGCCCCGCTGGCCAACACCCGTGCAAGATCAACTACCGTGTCCACACCAATGCTGCAAGCGAAAATGCCGCCTGCCCCCAGCCCTGCAGTTGGTGTTTCAACAACCATTCGTATCTGCGTACTACCGCCAACTTTGATCATGCCAGCGAACAACACAAGTCTTGACTCTGCTGATCAATCCATTGCAGCCATTCGTCCGTCAACGGAGTTTATTTGATGTATCAGTTTACTTGGTGTCTTCAGCCGCACGCATGTGCCTGGCCATGAAAGGTGCGTTGCCGAGGGCAAAGACCAACGTCGCCCCCATCAGGCCGAAGACCTTGAAGTTGACCCAGGCCGCTTCGCTCATGCTCCGCCAGACATACTCATTCGCCGCCGCAAGGGCCACAAAGAACAGGGCCCAGCGGATGGTGAGACTGCGCCAGGCGGGTTCCGGCATGTCCAAAGCAGAACCCAACATGTCCTTGAGAAACAAGCGGTTTGTGAAAAAACCAAAACCCAGAATACCCGCGAAAAGCAGATTCACTGCGGTGGGTTTCATTTTCACAAACGTGTCGTCATGAAGAAAAAGTGTCAATCCTCCCATGATGGCAATAAGCATTGTGCTGAAGAGCGGGAACTTTGCGACCTCTCTTGTGATGACATATCCAATGACCAGTGAGATCACAGAAAGTGCGACGATGACGCCCGTGGCCCAATACACGCCCGCGAATTTGTAGGTGATGAAGAATGCGAGGAGTGGTGCGAAATCAAGGGCGAGCTTGAGGCCTTGCGGCATTTTCTTTTCGGCTTCAGTCATGTCTTGTCATCCAGTCCGGCGATGGCACGGGCAAAGGCATCGGCGTCAAAGGGTTGCAGGTCTTCAATGGCCTCACCCACGCCAATGGCATGAATCGGGAGTTTGAATTTCTCTGCGATGGCCACAAGAATGCCGCCGCGGGCAGTGCCATCGAGTTTCGTCATGATGAGGCCGGTGACACCTGCCACTTTGGTGAAGGCTTCGGCCTGTGCAAGCGCGTTCTGGCCCGTGGTGGCGTCGAGGACGAGGAGTACGGCATGGGGTGCGGCTGGGTCGTATTTCCTGATGACACGCACCACCTTGTCGAGTTCGTCCATCAGGTAAGTCTTATTGTGCAGGCGGCCCGCCGTATCGATGAAGACGATGTCGGTGCCGTCTTCGTCGGCACGCTTCATGGCGTCGAAAGCGAGCCCGGCGGCATCAGCACCTTGGGGCCGCGAAATGGTTTCAGCGCCGATGCGTTTGCCCCAGATTGTCAGCTGTTCAATGGCGGCGGCGCGAAAGGTGTCGCAAGCCGCGAACATGACTTTGAAACCTTCACGTGCGGCGATGGAACCCAGCTTGCCGATGGTTGTTGTCTTGCCAGAGCCGTTGACACCGACGACAAGAATGACGAATGGTTTTTCTGCGCCGAAATTGAACGGCACTTCGACAGGTTTCAAAACTCTCGCCACCTCATTGGCGAGAATCTGCTTCACTTCTTCGGGGTCGATTTCCTTGTCGTAGCGTCCGGTGGCCACGGCCTTGATGATGCGTTCCGCAACCGTGATGCCGAGATCGGCCTGGATCAGCGTGTCTTCGAGTTCCTGGAGCGTTTCGGCGTCAAGCTTTCGCTTGGTGAAGATGGCAGTGATGGAGCCGGTGAGGGATTTCGAAGATTTGGAGAGACCATCCTTGAGGCGCGACAACCAGCCTTTTCGTTCGGGCGTGGGTTCCGGTGGTGGAGGCTCTGGTTTGAAAACGGCAGGTGTTGGCGGGGGTGATACTTTCTCCCCGCCCGCTGGCGGGAGAGGTGGCGGAGCGACAGCGACGTCGGAGAGGGTCCTCCCCGTCTCGCGCCCAGGGGCGCGATCCACCTCTCCCGCAAGCGGGCGAGGAGGTTTGGTGGATGTCTTTGCGGTTTTTTGTTCTGGCTTTTTGGTTTCAGCCTTTTTGGGTTCGGCCTTTTTCTTGGCTTCAAGCTTTTTTGGTTCCGGTTTCTTGAGTGCAGACTTTTTTGCAGCAGGCCTCTTCGGTTCAGGCTTTTTGGGTTCCGGCTTTTTGGCAACTGGTTTTTTCTCCGGCTTTGCCTTTGCAATGAGCGGTTCAGCTTCCGGCACAAAGACAGGTGCCGGCGCAGGTGCTGGAAGTTGTGGTGCTTCGACGGCAGCCGTCGTTGGCTCTTCCTTCTTGCCGACAATGCGGTTGAAGAGTTTTTTGAAAAAGCCGCTCATGCTGCAAGCCTTGCTTCGAGGTGCGAAGACGTGGCCGCGAATATTTGCATGTCGATGACAGCCCCTGGTGTCAAGCGTTGCTCAAAACGGGTGAGTGCGAACTGGGGCGTGCGGCCCGTCTCTGGCGTTTCAACCAACACCTTGTGACGCTTGCCAATTTGAGAAGTCAGAAATGCTGTCAGACACTCTTCGCCCTTGGCGCGCAGCAATGCGGCGCGGCGCTTGACCAAGTCGCGCTCAAGCTGCGGCATGCGGGCGGCGGGAGTGCCGGGGCGTGGGCTGAAGGGGAAGACGTGGAGGTAGGTGAGGCCGCAGTCATCAACGAGTTTCAGTGAGTTCTCGAACATCTCATCGGTTTCGGTGGGGAAGCCTGCGATGATGTCCGCACCGTAAACCATGTCGGGGCGGCGGGCCTTGAGGTCTAGGCAGATGGCAATCGAGTCTTCGCGGGCGTGGCGGCGTTTCATGCGCTTGAGAATCATGTTGTCGCCGGACTGCAGGGAAAGATGCAGGTGCGGCATGATGCGGGACTCGGAGGCGAGAATGTCGATCAGTGATGCATCGGCTTCTATCGAATCGATGGAGGAGAGGCGCAGCCGCTTCATATCCGGCACTGATGTCAAAATGGCTTCCAGCAGATTGGCCAGGCGTGGTGTGCCATCGAGATCAGCGCCCCATGATGTGAGATCAACGCCGGACAGCACAACTTCATTGTGTCCGCCATGCACCAGACGTTTCACCTGTTCCACGGCCTGTGCAACGGTGACGGAGCGTGAATTGCCACGGCCAAAGGGAATGATGCAAAACGTGCAGCGGTGATCGCAACCCGTCTGCACCTGCAAAAAAGCGCGGGTGCGGGCGGTGAGTTGGTCAATCAGTGGTGGCTTGGTTTCCTTCACCTTCATGATGTCTGAGACATCCACACGGGGGCGGTTGGTGTTTTTCAGCCAGATCTCCGCCCGCAGCTTTTCTTCATTCCCGATGATGCGGGTGACTTCCGGCATTGCAGCAAAAGAGTCGGATTCAGTTTGAGCGGCACATCCCGTGACGATGATCGCGTGGTCCAGGTTTTCGCGCCGCGCTTTGCGGATGGCTTGGCGCGCCTGCCGGGTGGCTTCGGCCGTCACGGCGCAGGTGTTGAAAATGATGGTCTTGTCGAGGCCCGCCTTTTCGGCATGGCCGCGCATGACTTCGGACTCGAAACTGTTGAGACGGCAGCCAAAGGTTTCGAGTGTCACCGTCATGCCGCGATGCCTTCAGCCAGGTGTGCCGGCAGCTCCGCTTCGAATTCATACTCCAGCGGACCTGTCATGATGATGTGACCATTCTGCGGGTTGACGGCCATGTGCAAATCGCCACCCGGCAAAGAGATGCGGCAATCCGCATCGATCATTTTCAAACGGAAGCCTGCCGCCATGACAGCACAGGCTGCGGTGCCGCAAGCTTTGGTGAGGCCGGCACCACGTTCCCAAACTTGAATGACAACGTGGTCTCGTGCCACGACTTTCGCCAATTCCACATTGGTGCGTTCTGGAAACAGCATGTGGTTCTCGATCATCGGGCCGACTTTTCCGAGATTGACGACATCGAGGTCCTTCACCCAGAATATGCAATGGGGATTGCCGACATTCACCACTGACGGCGAATGGATGAGAGGCGCATCAATCGGCCCCACCTGCAATTCGATGTGACGGGTGTCGTGGAATTTTTCGGAGAGCGGGATCTTGTCCCAGTCGAACTGCGGCTTGCCCTGATCAATGCGCACTTGCAAGGTGCCCGCACGCTGGCCAACCAGGAAGCCGCCCTTGGTGTCAATCGTTGTCGTTGCGATGTTGCGCTCTGTCATCACGATATCCGCGATGCAGCGCGAGGCATTGCCACAACTCTGTACTTCTCCGCCTTCGGCATTCCATATCCGCATACGAACATCAGCGACGTCAGAGTTTTCCATCACAATGATCTGGTCGGCGCCAATGCCAGATTTGCGGTCAGCAATCGCACGGGCCTTGTCTTCCGTGATCGTCAACTTTCGCGCGCGACCGTCCAACACGACAAAGTCGTTGCCAAGGCCGTTCATCTTGCGGAAGGGGATGGGAGACATGACCCGGCTTATATGGGAAGTGACCCGCGCAAAGCTACCCCCCACATGCGCGACCGTCAGGGCATGGCTACGGTAAAAATGTCGCCGCCAAAACCTTCCACACTGTCGTGGGCACGGACCTGAACTTTCCTGATGCTGCCCGGGATTTTCACGCCGGAGAGATCACGGGTGAATGGCTGCTCGGTTTCATGGGGGTGGGCAAGGATGCGTGTGCCAAGCACGGTGCCATCAGGTGCCAGCACTTCCCAGCGGTCGGCATATTTTTCCCAGCCTGTGTCGTCGGAGAGGATGGTGACTTCGAAGCGGAAGGTTTCAACCGCCTCGAGATACACTTTCACCGCAATGACATTGGCTTTTCCGGCGAGTGCGGGAGAAGCCATAAGCAGAAAAATCAGGATAGTCAGCTTGTGCATGAACGCGGATTATCACGGTGTGGCGACGGCAGAAGTCACAGTTGAGTGAAAATACTTTCAAGGCAGCGACGGATTCATGCGCCCTCAACCGTCTTATTCCCGAAACGGAGAGACGGCTATGAACAAACACGTTGATACTCGGGTGTTGCAGGCGCGTGCGCTGAGGCGGGCGGCAGAACCAGCGGAGCAGGCGCTGTGGCAGGCTTTGCGCGGCCGAAGGCTGGGCGGGTTCAAGTTCCGACGGCAAGTGCCGATGGGGCCACATTTTGCGGATTTTCTCTGCCATGGGCGGGCAGTGGTGGTTTTGGTGGAGGACGGTGTTTGTCCATCGCGGATGGGGCGTGTGCGGGATGAGTATTTGATGGGCGAGGGGTATTCAGTGTTTCGGGTGCCAGCAGCGAATGTGTTGATGGATTTGCATGGCGTTTGTGATGCGTTGCTGGCAGTGCTTGAAGAACGAATTGAAGAGTTTGTGGCCGCCACCCCATCCCTGCCCCTCCCTGTTGAGGAGGGGAGATGAAAAGTGAACGAGCTGTCGCCAATACCCAACCCGTGTCAATGATGTCATGCTGAATGCGAACTGAACGCTGAAATCAGTCAGGAAGAACTGGTGCGGAAACCACGAAACGGACAGGGTTCAAAATTATTTGATTACCGAGCGACGGATTTGGCGGGGCCAAACCGTCTATAGGGGATGCGCATGCTGCACTTCTTGAAAAACCCCGCCCTGCTTTGGGCCGTTTTGGCCTTGCCGTCTGTGCCCATGGTCTTTGCTTTGGCGCAAGGTGCCGTCGATGGCGAGGGGCGGGCCGCAACTGAATATCTCCTGCATCCGACGGGTGAGTTTGCCGCGCGCTTCATGATCATTGCGATGATGGTGACGCCGTTCCGCATGCTGTTTCCACGGGCGGTTGTATCACGCTGGCTGGTGAAACACCGCAGACATTTTGGTGTGGCGGCGTTTTTCTATGCCCTTCTGCACACGGTTTTGTATGTCCTCGACATGGGGGCCATTGAAACCATGTTGGATGAATTCTGGGCAATCGGCATTTGGACGGGATGGCTGGCCATGCTGGTGTTTTTGCCCTTGGGCTTCACCTCCAATGACGCTTCGGTGCGCATGCTGGGCCCGGCATGGAAGACATTGCAGCGCGGTGTTTATGTGGCGGCTGTTGCCACATTGCTGCACTGGATTTTCGTCCACAACAATGTCAGTGCAGCGCTGGTGCATTTCGTGCCACTGGCCACGTTTGAAACCTATCGCATCTGGCGCAACTTTTATGGAGTTTTCAAAACCACAAATCAGGAGAACATGACATGAAGAAAATCGTTTATGCGGCGGCGTCGTTTGCCATGGCTTCAAGTGCAAGTGCCACCGGCATTTATCAGTGTGAACCCGTCGACGCCTCGCAATGGCTGACGTCGGAACAACTCAAGGAAAAATTGGTGGCCACGGGCTGGCAAGTCAACCGCATGAAAAAAGACGGCGGCTGCTGGGAAGTCTATGGCGTAACACCCGAGGGCAAAAAGGTAGAGGGATATTTCCACCCGGCGTCAGGCAAACAGCTATTGCTGAACCAGCGCGGCAAGATCATTTTCCGGGTGAATTGATTCAACCTGGCAATCGTGGCGGCAGGTCCAATGCCGCTGCAACTGCATAAGGCAGCAGGCTCTTAGTGCCGCGTCGCAAGTGACATGAATTCCAGAACTTCTGTTGGCGATAAAATGAATGGATTGACTATTGTGGTGCCACCCCACGTGAAGCCGCTATGCATGTCCTCGGACAGCAGAATACTGGCACCAGCACAAGACGCTGCCGACAAGATAACCGCATCCCAAAACTGAAATTTATGGGATGCAACAATTTGCATGGCATTTTCCAACACATCTCCCGTGGTTTCCTGAATGCGATGACGGCTGCGCCAATCGCGCGCACGGGCCGTCGCGAATTCGGCCTCGCGCTTTGCTACTCGCATTTGGACTATGATCATTTCTCCGATGGCCTGAACAGGCAGCACGATGCGGTCAGGTCCCAAGGTTTGGATGAGCGATTGCGCCTTTTCCTGGCGCAATTGGTCGTTGATGCCTTCGGCATAGACCATGATGTTGCTGTCGAGTGCCACAAGCATGGCTTTTCAGTCGTAGATTTCGTCCCGGCTCACGCGGGGCAGATTGAGGACCGGTTGTTGGCGCAAACGCTCCATGAATGCGGCCCAATCCTGTTGTTTTTTCAAGTCTGTGGCCGCGCTGGTTTTCACAACCGGGACCATTTTGGCGACAACTTCGCCCCGCACAGTGATTTCCGTCGTCCGGCCCTTGCGGACTTGTGCCAAAAGCTCGGAAAATCGGCGGTTTGCCTCGGTGGATGTCACACGTGCCATGGTTGAATCCCAAAGTAGTTATCTCACTACATAGTACATGAAGCGACTGGGAGTCAAGTTGCGGTCCGGCGTAAGGTTGAGGGGTTCACCCGGCTTTGGGGCTGGGTGCTATGGGAGTCTGGTGATCAGCCGCTGCCGTTCACGCAGCCGTGGTTGATTTCTTCCTGGCGCACCAGCTTCACGTATTTCCATTCCTTCTTGGAAAGCTTGGGCGTCTTGGTCCAGCAATCGCTGTTGTCGAAGACCTGCTTGCCAAGGGTTGTTTTGAAGCAATAACCCTTCTCGTTGAAGATGGAATTGCGGGCGTGCCACATCTGGTAACAGGACGCTGCCATGGCGGGCTGGGCCACGGTGGCGAACACAAGCGAGAGTGCAGCAAGCTTGAGTTTCATCATGATGATATCTCCGGTTCAGAGTTACCCCTTCGCCGCACGGTTATGATTTGGGACATGAACTGGGGCTGAATATGAAAATGGCGGCCCATTGCTGAACCGCCATTTTGATTTGCTTTGGGTAACTTGATTTACATGCCTTTGACCTTGGCCATGATCACGTCTGACCAGGCACCTGTTGGAGCGGCCGTGATCACCGGATCAGAGCCGCCCTTCAACAGGGCGGCCACTGTGCGGTCAGCCGCTGCCACATCCAATGTGCCGTCGGAGCCTTCGGTGAGCTTGGAGATTTCGCCCATCATGCGCTTCTGGTGGTCGATTGAAGCTGCACCGGTGTCGTCAGCATCGACAACAATCTGTGCGGCTTCGTCATTGTTGGCGCGGGCGTAGTCCCAGCCTTTCATGGAAGCTTTCACGAACTTCGCCATCGTATCCACGAAGGCAGCGTCGGCGAGCTTGTCTTCCATGACATAAAGACCGTCTTCGAGTGTGGCCACTCCCTGGTCTTCATACTTGAAGGTGACAAGCTGGTCGGCTGGAATGCCAGCGTCGATCACCTGCCAATATTCATTGTAGGTCATGGTCGACACGCAATCCGCCTGCTTCTGGATCAGCGGATCAACGTTGAAGCCCTGCTTGATGACTTCCACGCCATCGGCACCACCCGTTGTGGCAAGTCCCAACTGGCTCATCCAGGACAGGAACGGATATTCATTGCCGAAGAACCAGACGCCAAGCTTCTTGCCCTTGAAGTCAGCTGAAGTCTTGATGCCGGTTTCGGCACGGCACGTCAGCATCATGCCGGAGCGTTTGAAGGGCTGTGCGATATTGACAACCTTCTGGCCCTTTTCACGTGTTGCAAGTGCGGATGGCATCCAGTCCACCACCACGTCAGCGCCGCCACCGGCCAGCACCTGCTGTGGGTTGATATCGGGGCCGCCTGGCTTGATCGTCACGTTGAGGCCTGCCTCTTTATAGAAGCCCTTGGCTTGTGCGACGAGATAGCCAGCAAACTGGGCTTGCGTCACCCACTTCAGTTGGATCGTCACGTCTTCGGCCATGGCCGACACTGACGACGCCATCAAGGCCCCGGCCGTTACGGCACCCAGCAGATATTTCTTCATATGCAGTCTCCCTTGTTTGACTTACGTTGTTTCCATCTCACGTGCGGTAAGAGGGATGCCAGAATGTCACGTTTCGTTCGATTGCAACGAGCGTGGCATAAAACAGTGAACCCGTGACAGCGGCCATGGCGATTTCCGCCCAGACCAGATCAAGGCTCATGGAACCGAAACCCGTCTGCATGCGAAAGCCCATGCCGGCGACGCGGGTCCCAAAGAACTCTGCAACAATTGCACCAATCATGGCCAGAGTCGAATTGATCTTGAGGGCGTTGAAAATGAAGGGCATGGCGGCGGGAAGCCTGAGGGTCATGAGTGTCTGGCCCCAACGCGCACCATAGGAGCGCATCAGGTCGCGCTCCAGATGTGAGGATGCATCAAGGCCTGCAATGGCGTTCACCAACATGGGGAAAAACGTCATGATGACGACGACGGCGATGTTAGGAGCCACGCCCACGCCAAACCACATCACCATGATGGGAGCAACACCGACGAGGGGGAGAACGGAGAAGAAATTGCCGAGGGGAAGCAGCCCGCGCTTGAGAAAGTCGAAGCGGTCACACAACAGTGCCACGCCAAGGCCAGCGGCACAGCCGATGATCCAGCCGGGGATGACGGCTTGAATAACTGTTTTGAAAAAGTCGAGGGCAAGAGTTGGCACTTCACCCCCAAGCCTCGCGCCAATCTGTGAAGGTGGCGGCAGCAAGATGGGTGAAATCGGAATGCTGCGGCATGCGACCTCCCAAAGCAGGAGCACCACGATGCCCAGCAAAGCAGGCGATATGAGATCACGCCACCGCATCATGCTGGTTTCACACCCATGCGCTGAAGTGTGCGCCGTTCGACAAAACCAACCAGCCAGACAAGTCCGGCAGCCATCACCGATGCGGCGACCAATGCTGACCAGATCATCATGGTGAGGCCATTGTAGGAACCAACGAGGAGGCGTGCACCTATACCTGCAACAGCACCTGTGGGAAGTTCACCGACGATGGCACCCGTGAGGGCGATGGCGACGGCGACTTTGAGGGAGGTGAACAGGTATGGCACTGAAGCGGGCAGGCGCAACTTCCACAGGGTTTCAGACTGGCTGGCATTGTAGGTGCGCATGAGGTCGCGGTGGATGACATCGGGTGACATCAAGCCCTTCACCATGCCGATGGTGACGGGGAAGAAGCAGAGATACATCGAAATCAATGCTTTCGGCAAAAGTCCGGTGAGGCCGATGGCACCCAGCACCACGATGATCATGGGGGCGATGGCGAGGATCGGAACGGTTTGCGAAGCGATGATCCATGGCATGAGGGTTTTGGACAAGATTTGCGAATGTACGATGGCGATGGCGAGACCTATGCCCAATTGCGTGCCCAGCACAAAGCCCAGCAAAGTGGAGGAGAGTGTGACCCAGCAATGATAGAGCAGGGATTTCTTGGCCCAGGGTGCGACCATGAACACGGTGTTCCAGAGTTCGGTGATCACCTGGTGTGGTGCAGGAAGCACAGGGCGCGTGTGGTTCCATGATTCATTAAATGTTGCCGCAAGGCCACCCCCCGCCGCGTTGATCTTGGTTTCGGCCACAACAGCATTCATGGGGATGCAACCGAGGTACCAGACCACAAGAAGGATAAGGCAGATGATGAGTGTGGGGATGGTGCGAGAGCGGGTCATGAACAAACACCCCCTCCCCCCTTCGGGGTACTCCCCCACGCTACGCGTGAGGAAGTTGAGCCAATTCCCTCACGCGCAGCGTGGGGGAAAGCCCCCGAAGGGGGAAGGGGGTGGTGGCCCTCAATCCTCATAACTATGCCCCGCCTTCAAACCATCCCTCACGCGCTGCGCCACTTTCAGGAATTCCGGTGTTTCGCGGATATCGAGGGTGCGGTTGCGCGGAAATCGGGTTTCGATCACATCAATGATGCGACCGGGTCTTGGTGACATCACCACGATTTTGGATGAGAGAAACACCGCCTCGGGAATCGAATGCGTCACAAACACCACAGTCTTTTTCGTGCGGTCCCACAATTCGAGGAGTTGCTGATTGAGTTTGTCACGTACGATTTCATCCAGCGCACCGAAAGGCTCGTCCATCAACAGCAGTTTGGGGTCAAAAGCCAATGCGCGGGCGATGGAGACACGCTGCTGCATGCCGCCAGACAATTGCCAGGGAAATTTATTCTCGAAGCCCGTGAGATTGACAAGATCAAGATTGCGTTTGACGCGTTCCCCCACATCTTCAAACCCCATGATTTCCAGAGGCAGCGCTACGTTCTTGTCGACTGTGCGCCACGGAAACAGTCCTGGCGCTTGAAAGACGTAGCCATAGGCACGTGCCAGCCGCGCTTGTGACGGTGACATGCCATTGACAGTGATGGTGCCGCCTGTGGGTTGTTCCAGATCAGCAATGACGCGCAACAAAGTGGTTTTACCGCAGCCGGAAGGGCCGATGAAAGAAATAAAATCCCCGTCTTCAACTGTGAGATTGACATTCGACAGCGCGTAGACAGGGCTGTCCGCTGTTTGAAACGTCAGTTCCAGCCCCTTGGCCTCAATCACCGCTGCCGCCACGAGCGCAACTCCTGTTTTCTTGTTGTTGACGCGACGCTATCTGTTCTTGACCGGATGATCAAGAATGTTGAGGATGCCGACAAAGGACACAGCATGGCATTTGGCGTACATGACCACCCATTCTATCGGCCCTATATCCGGCGCGTGGCGATTGTCGCATTGACTGCGGTTTGGGCGGGGGTCGAGGCGCTCTATGCGAAGGATGGGTTTTGGACAGTGATTGCGGTTGCTGTTTTTGCCTATTGCGTCTGGGCTTTTCTGATCGCTTACCCCAAAGAAGAAAAGGGAGAAACATGATGGAATACCGTTCGCTGGGCCAGTCCGGTCTCAAGGTTTCGCTGCACACGCTCGGCACCATGAATTTCGCCACGGAAGGCGATTTCTTCACCAAGGCAGGGCATCTGACAGTCAAAGACGCGAAGCGGCTGGTGGATATTGCCATCGATCACGGCGTCAATATCTTTGACACGGCCAATGTCTATTCCACTGGAAACTCAGAAGAAGCGCTGGGCGCTGCGCTCAAAGGGCGCTCAGACCAGATCCTGGTGGGCACCAAAGTGCGCTTCCCCATGGGCAAAGGACCCAACGAACAGGGCAATTCCCGCTGGCATATCATCCATGAATGCGAGGCTTCGCTGAAGCGGTTGGGACGCGATCATATCGATGTGTTTTATCTGCATGAATGGGATGGCATGACGCCGGTTGAAGAATCGATGGAAGCCCTCGACACGCTCGTGCAACAAGGCAAGGTGCGTTACATCGGCTGCTCGAATTTTTCCGGCTGGCACATCATGAAGTGTCTGATGGCGGCGGACAAAGCCAACGCCGCGCGCTTTGTCTGCCAGCAGATCCACTACACCCTTGAAGCGCGTGATGCTGAATATGAGTTGATGCCGATTGCCGTGGACCAAGGCGTTGGCATTCAAGTGTGGAGCCCGATTGCGGGCGGTCTTTTATCCGGCAAGTTCCGACGCAACGCCGCACAGCCAGAGATTTCGCGCCATGTGGCGGGATGGGGTGAACCACCGATCCGGGACGAAAACAGGCTCTATAATATCATCGAGGCCCTGTTGAAAGTGGGCGAAGGGCGAGGTGTTTCGGCGGCACAGGTGGCACTGTCTTGGCTGGCGGGTCGGCCCGGCGTATCATCATTGGTGATAGGTGCCCGCAATGAAGCGCAGCTCAAGGACAATCTGGCTTCGGCCTCGCTGGTCTTGACTGCGGAGGAGCGCAAGCTGTTGGATGACGTGAGCCTGCAACCACTGATTTATCCCTATTGGCACCAACTCAATGCCGCATCTCGGCTTGGACCCGCTGATTTGACCTTGATGGCGCCGCACGTGGCGAAAACGCCGTCGCGGATGTGATCACTCCCGTGCGGCAGGCAGGCTTGGTGTCCTTGATTGCCAGAGGCGCAGCCTACACGATATTATGCTGTTGGGGGCTGATTTGCCTTTTTCCGGTGCTTTGGATTTTGGTGACGTCGCTCAAAGCCGGGGCGGCGATTGACGGTGGTCCGTTCTATCTGCCCTTTGTTGATTTCTCGCCAAGTCTTGAATCCTGGATGTTCGTGCTCTCGACACGTCAGGAGAGTTTCATCGCGAGTTATGGCAATTCCATTTTGGTATCGGTTGGTTCGACCCTTCTCACCCTGCTGGTTTCGTTTCCCGCCGTCTATGCGCTGACTCGCCTGTGTAAAGCCAAGGGCAACTGGCTTTATGGTGCCGCGCTGGCAACACGGCTCCTGCCGCCTTTTGTTGTGGCTTTGCCGCTTTATGTGATGGCGCAACACGTTGGACTGCTGGACAGCCGGATCTTGCTGATCCTGGTTTATGCCGCAAGCAATCTTCCGATTGCGATGTGGCTGATTTTGCCTTTGTTAGGCCGAACAGCAAGCGCGCAAGAAGAGGCTGCACGTCTGGATGGGGCTTCAACGGCAATGGTGGTGGTTGATGTCGTCTTGCCAATGCTTGCTGGCGGACTGCTGGCGGTGGCGCTCATCATCTTCCTGCAATGCTGGAATGAATATGTTTTTGCGGTCACTCTCACCACCAACAAGGCGATGACCATGCCGCCGTTCTTGATGGGGCAGCTGTCGATCAAGGAAGCGCAGGTGGGCGGAGACGCCGAGGAATGGCCACAGTTTTCAGCAGTGTTCATGTTGATGCTGTTGCCGATATTGGCATCGACAGCCTATGTCCAGCGGCATTTTGGACGTTTGATGGTGCGGCTTTAGTTCCACCAGCCTTTTCGATCCTTCTGGGGTTGACGTGCCTCTCCGTCACTTGCGTTGAACGGCCCGATGTCCATGAGATACCGTTGCTCTGGGGTCATGCGGTTGTAAAGCGCTTCCGTGAGGTAATCACGCTGGTGCAGTTGCTGCGGCAGATCACGGCGGGTGTAGGTGAGGTGCAGCATGCGGCGATGGGCGTTGCTGTTCTTCTTTGTGCCGGAATGCCACATGGAAGAATTGCAGATGATGGCGGAACCTGCTTGCGCCTCCACCAAAACTTCACCTGGATAGGTCGCTGACAGGTCTTTCGGCACGCGGGCCGCGTCTTCAGCTGTCAGTGGTTCTGGTTCCCAATCACCGATGTTGACGGAAGGAACATTGATCGGCGCCCACCAATGTGAAGTCGGAATGACACGTGTCGGCCCGTTGTCCAATGTCATGTCATCAAACATGATCATCGAATTGACGACCCACCAATCGTCGGCGAATTTCTTCGGCACATCCACATGCAAATCCTGCTGGCCATAGCCCTGCACAGGATCGCGGGCATTTGCACCGTGGAGTTTGATTTCACCAAGGAGATAGGCCGACGCCGCCAGCACCTCTGGGATCCGCAGGCACTTGTCGAAAGCCTCTGTCTTGTTGAAGATATTGGACAGGCGTCTGGCACCCGGTTCCACATGCACCTCATGGCCGCCCTGTTCGTTCTCGGCGGCGTGAATATTTTCGAACGCGCATTGCATTGCAGCGATCTCGGCTTTGGCGAGGACATCCTCCACAATGAAGAAGCCATCATTGTCGAGCTGGTCTTTCTGTTTTTGGCTGATCGCATCCGGACCAACACCGAGTTTGCGGAGCGCCTGACGTGTATACATTTCAATTCTCCTCCGCCAGCCGTGGCGGTTGTACCAGTTTGCCGAGGATGGTGGGGCGTTTCGGATAGCCATCCGCGCCGTTCTTTATCTCAACCAGCACCACATCGATGCCATCAAATGAAGAGCCGCTGTTGAGACCGATGACTTTGACCATGGTGGTTTTCTCCGAGTGGGAGAGAATGCACCAATGGGGGAATTGTGCAACATTTGGGCTGATGCCGCGCTCAATGCGCCATTGAATTTGCAAGTAAACTGGTATATACGTATTTCAAACACGATATATATCAGAGTGAGAACATGGGCATATTCATCAAAGACCCCGCGACCGACAAAGCTGTGCGCAAATTGGCAAAACTGCGCGGTACTACTTTGACCGCAGCAATTCGAAATGCGGTATTGAAAGACCTGTCAGAAGACGTTTCCATTGACGAAGACGCTGCATTGAAAAAATTGCAAGACAAGTTTGCGTCCTATCCGCCTACCGGGCTGAAAGCGGACAAGGCGTTTTTTGACAGTCTTTACGAGGACTGAAAGTGTTCATTGATGCCTCGGCCTTGGTTGCGATCATCGCACGCGAACCTGACCACATTGAACTGCAACAAAGACTGAAGCGGCATCGGCGAAGGACGATTTCCGCCTTCGTGGTCTATGAAGCTACGCTCGCATTGTCGCGTTCAGGAGGGATTTCAATCGAAGACGCCCAAGATCTTGTGCTGCAGTTCAAAAAAACGTTTGCCATCAGCGAAGTGAGCATTGATCTCAGATTTGCCACCATTGCGCTTGATGCGTTCCAGCAGTTTGGACGCGGTCGGGGTCACAAGGCAAAATTGAACATGGGGGACTGCTTCTCCTATGCCTGTGCAACGGCGCTTCATTTGCCCCTGTTGTTCAAGGGCAATGATTTCATCCACACCGACATTGCGATTGCCTGACACTTTCAGGCCCGCGCCACTTTCATGGCCAGGTCTGCCCCGAGCAAGGCTCCAAGACTGACTTTCAGGCCATCGTGTTTGGTGGTGACCTTGGCGAGATCATTGTGGTTCCAGCTGATATAGGTGCATCCTGGCTTGGCAGTGACGGTGGCGCTGGCCGGTACATTCTGCAGATAGGCAATTTCTCCGATGAAGTGTTTGCCCGCAATCGGAATCACGCGTCCGGACTTGTTAATGTTGACTTCGCCTGACACGATGTAGTGCAACTGGTCCGGCTTCACCGCCTCGGTTGTCAGCAGAGTGTCAGTTTCAGCCGTCTGCCATTTTCCAAGCGCCTTCAATCTCCTGAAATCGCCGGGCGTCATTCCTGCGAAGGATTGATACAGTTGCATGTCGCGGTCATCAAGTGTGCCTTCGCGGCGGTCGTTGACGATGAGGTACATCATGACAATGTTCACGCCCATGTTCAGGACGGAATAGATGCAGGCCCAGAACGGGTCTTTCACGGTGCCGTAGTAAAACAGCGTGTAGATGATATCGCCAATGACGGCAAAGAAACGGAGATAAAGCTGGTCACGGAACAGAAAACAACAGACGTAGACCAACGCCCCGATGTGAATGAGGTAAGGGTAGACATTCTCAAGTTGCATGATGGGTTCCCGGTCCCTTTGACATGACGAGGCTAGCCGCAAGTGCAAATCAAGATCAAGCCCGCACTTGACGGCATGGCACTGTCATCGGCATCTTGCATGAAAAGGAAACACCATGGCCGCCGCGTCACAATCCAACCTTACCATCAATCCGCAACGCCTGTGGGACACGCTGATGGAAACTGCAAAGTTTGGCGGAACACCAAAAGGCGGCATCAAGCGGCTCACCGTCTCCGACGAAGACAAGAGGGTGCGCGACTGGTTCAAGGCGGAATGCGAAAAGCTTGGCTGCACGGTTGACGTGGACGAAGTCGGCAACATGTTTGCGACTCGTCCCGGCAAGCGGAAGGATGTGATGCCGATTGCCATGGGATCGCATCTGGATACACAGCCCACAGGTGGCAAGTTTGATGGCGTGTTGGGTGTGTTGGGTCCACTCGAAGTCCTGCGCACACTTGTCGATATGGGCTACGAATCCAATGCGCCCCTCATGATCGTGAACTGGACCAATGAAGAGGGATCGCGTTTTGCGCCCGCCATGCTGTGTTCTGGCGTCTATGCCGGGGTGTTCACACCGGACTACGCCTATTCCCGTGAAGACCGCCAAGGCATCAAGCTGGGCGATGAATTGGAACGCATCGGCTACAAGGGCCAACACAAGGCGGGAGCGATCACGTTTGGTTCGATGTTTGAGTTGCACATCGAGCAAGGCCCGATCCTTGAAGCTGAAGGCAAAATGATTGGTGTTGTCACCGGTGTACAAGGCATGCGCTGGTATGAAGTGACGGTGCGCGGGCAGGAATCCCATACGGGTGCCACACCCATGGGCCTGCGCAAGAATGCGTTGCTTGGTGCATCACGCATGATTGAAGCGATCCATCAGGTTGGTATGACGCATTTGCCCGGTGTGGCTTCGGTGGGATTGATCGAAAACCGCCCCAACTCCCGCAATGTTGTTCCGGGCGAAGTGTTCTTCACCGTCGATCTGCGCCACCCGGATGAGCGCGTGCTCGACAAGATGGAACGTGAATATCAAGAGGCACTACCGAGGATTGCTGCTGAACTCAGGCTTGAGTTGGAAGAAAAGCGCATCTGGAATTCACCTGCCGTGAAATTCGCGCCTGATCTTATAGAGTGCGTTCGGGCGGGTGCGGCAAAGGCCGGATATTCCTCCCGCGAAATGGCATCAGGCGCTGGCCATGACGCCGCCTACATCAACCGCGTCATACCAACCACCATGATCTTCGTGCCCTGCCTCGGGGGCATCTCCCACAACGAGGCGGAGTCATCGACGCTGGAAGAATGTGGTGCAGGCACGCAAGTGCTGCTCAATGCCGTACTGGCGCATGATGCGACGTTGGCATGACGGTCGACCTTGCAGTGCGAGCGCGGAAGCTTGCGCTTCTTCTGACGTCCTGGCCATCGGTGACAGGCACGACCGAAGAGGCGGAATTTGCTGGCCGACTTTCTGAATATTTGCGCCCGAAGTGGTACAATGAAAATCAAACACTCAGCGTTGACGGTGGACACAACACACGTGGAATCCTCGCAACCCTGAAGCGCGGCAAGTCGAGTAAGACCATCGTCCTGACTGGCCACTTCGATACTGTTCCGTTTGACGATTACGGTCCCTTTGCTGATCTGGCTTTGCAACCAGAATTGCTGACAACGGCGTTGATCAACAATTTCCGGCAACAGGGCATTCATTCGAATGTGCTGTCCGAACTTGAGAGCGGTGAATTTATTGCCGGGCGAGGATTGCTCGACATGAAGTCGGGACTTGCGGCGGGTATTGCAGTTTTAGAAACCTACGAAGGGGACGCGTCGCTGCTATTTCTTGCCGTCTGTGATGAGGAGGAACGGTCATGCGGTACACGGGCGGCAGTGCCATTCTTGAAGGACTTTGAAACGCAGTTTGGACTGGACATCGTGCTTGTCATCAATCTCGATGCCATTTCCGATCAGGGTGACGGATCAAAAGGCCGCGTTGTTGCCCACGGTTCAATCGGCAAGCAATTGCTGTTTGCACATGTAGTTGGCCGCCAAGCCCATGCGGGCTACCCGCAAGACGGCGTCAATGCCGCCTATGTGATGTCTGAATTGGTCAGGGCCATTGAGCTTTCACCGCTGCTGTCTGAAACAACAGGCGCTGAAATCGCTGCACCCCCTTCAACACTTTTCGCCAAGGATTTGAAGCAGGGCTATAACGTCACTTCTCCGCATCAGGCCCATGCCTATTGGAACACCATGCAGCACAGACGTTCCGGTGCTGACGTGCTTGCCATTGCCATGGACTTGGCACGGGGTGCTGTTTCCATTGCTGAGCAGCGCACCGGACATCGCATCGCGCTCAAGACCTTTGCCGAACTTGCCATGACCGCAAAGCCGCAGGATATGAAGCTGAGCCTGCCGGATCAAACGCTTGCGGCACTGGAATGCATTGCATCTGACATCCGCGAACCCACGGTCGTGCTCGGCTTTGGCTCCATTCCCTATCCCGCCGTATTGATGCGCGACGAAAAGCTGCGCCAGCTGATACGCGACGCTGTGGAACCCTTCGGCCTCGGCCATGTGGATTATTTCGCTGGTATCTCCGACATGAGTTTCTTTGGTGAAGCGTCTGGCGATCTCGCGGTTGTTGCTGCCAACACGCCGATCTGGGGCAAAGGGTTCACCATGCCGGAACCCGCTGGCTATCCCACCATCAACATCGGGCCATGGGGGCGGGATTATCACACATGGCTGGAACGTGTGCATGCGTCTTACGCCTTCGAAACTTTGCCGCGTGTGCTGTTGTCTCTGATTGATGCCGTCGCAAAAGCGGGCTAGAGGCACCACAGATTTTGAGGAGGCCACAATGGCATTGAAACGTATCGAACCCGGCAAGCGCATGAGCTCTGCTGTCATCCACAACGGCATGGTTTACCTTGCGGGCTTTGTCGCCGACAAGGCCGCGGGCAAATCCGTTGGCGAGCAGACGGCTGACATCCTGTCGCAGATTGATGCCACGCTGAAACAAGCCGGCACATCCAAGACCAATATCGTCAAAGCCAACATCTGGCTCACGGACATCAAGACGTTTTCTGAAATGAACGCGGCCTGGGATTCCTGGGTTGTGGCAGGCCAGACACCGGCACGTGCGACTGTGGAATCAAAACTCGCTGCCCCCGGTCTTGATGTCGAGATCATGGTGGAAGCCGCGATCTTGAAGACAGCGCGCAAAGCCGTTGCCGCAAAACGGCCGGCCAAGACTTCGACCAAAAAAGCTGTTAAGAAAAAGAAGCGCTAACGCGCATCCTGCCAGCCAAACCAGACATAGGCCCCCTTGAGATAGAGCGGCCTGAACATGGGAAGCGGGAATTTTGCCAGCCGTCGCGTCAACACGGCTGGCACTTCATTTTGTGAAGCCTTGCCTGTCATCAGCCGCGCCACCGCTCGGCCGGACCATGAACCCATGGCAACGCCATTGCCGTGATAGGCTAGCGCCGTCCATACGGTTTTCCCGTCATCAAGCGCTCCGATGTAGGGCACGCGGTCATAGGTCAGGCAGACATGCCCACGCCAGAAGTGGGTGATCTCCACACCGCGCCAGGCCGGGAAATAATTTCGAAACGTGGCCAAAAGCTGTTGGCGATAGCCCTCCACCCCGGCGTCGGATGAATCCGTGCCGCCACGTCCGCCAAACAGAAAGCGGTTGTTGGGGAGAAGCCGGAAATAATGCAAGAGATTGCGGCTGTCATAGGCCATTGTCGACGCAGTCCAGCCTTGTTCGGTTTTCTCAGCGTCGGTCAAAGGGCAGGTGACGATGACACTGGAGAGTGCAGGCAATATGCGGCCCGCATGGCGTGTTGAAATGTTTTCCGGCGTGTAGCCGTTGGTGGCCACAAGCACGCGTCTGGCGGTGACCCTGCTTTGCTCCGTGTACAGATGATGTTGTCCATCATGTTCTTCCCAGCGGGTGACGCGGGAGCGGGAATGAAGCCTGGCACCTGCCGCATGGGCCGCCCGGGCAAGGCCGCGCACATAGTTCAAGGGATGAATCCCAAAGCCATGTTGACCCTTGATGCCACCGTGAAAATGGGGGCCCGCAACGCCGTGCTGGCGCAGTTCATCACGCGTCAGCACTTCGGTCTTGTCGCCAAATGTCTCGCGCATGAAGCGTTGTTCTTCATGGAACTCAGCTATGCGATTGGGAAGATGGGCGAGGCAGACTTCGCCCTTGCCATGGGCCCATGCGTCGATGCTGAAGTCCTCACAGTTCTCTGTAACACCGTCAATGGCGGCGCGCATGGTGTTGTAATAATGCCGGGTCGCGTCCAAACCGTAAGACTTGATCATGGAACCATAGGAAAGCTTGTGCGACCCCACACAGGCAAAGCCGCCGTTCCGCCCGGATGCACCCCAACCGATGACACCCGCTTCCAGCACGCAGACATCCACGCCTTGGCGCGCCAGCTCTATCGCGGCAGTCAATCCGGTAAAACCGCCACCGATGATGGCGACATCACATGATGAGTCTTTCGACAATGGTTGCAGATCCAAATTGAGCGGATCAGCTGATGCCTCCCAATAGCTTTCAACGGGTCGATCAAAGTGAAGTGCGTCGGCATGAACAATGTGCATTGCCGCTCTCTGCCACATTCTCGCCCCATCTCACAACCATGTCACATTTCCAACCTGAGGGGGTTTTGATGAAGTTTGTTTTGTCCACGGCATTGGCCGCATTTGTCATGTTGTCTTCGCCCGTCCACGCCGCAACTGGCTGGGCATCATATTATTCATGCTGCAAGCTCACGGCCAACGGCGAGCGCTTCAACAAGCACGGCTTCACCGCCGCGCACCGCACCTTGCCATTTGGCACCAAGCTGAAAGTCACAAACCTGCGCACGGGCAAATCAGTCGTTGTGCGCGTCAATGACCGGGGCCCTTTCATCAAGGGGCGGCTCATTGATCTTTCGCTTGGAGCAGCCAAGGTGATTGGCCTCACCAAGTCAGGTGTTGCAAAAGTCAATATCACCATCTTGAATTAACGCCCGCAGTTTGCCACTCTTGGCGGATGATTGACCCCCGCCATAATATTCTGTTCGAGCCTGTGAAGATCGGGCCGGTCACCGCCAAGAACCGCTTTTACCAAGTCCCCCACTGCAATGGTGGTGGCTACCGCGATCCATCCGCCGTCGCGGAAATGCGCCGCGTCAAAGCCGAGGGTGGCTGGGGCGTGATCTTCACCGAGCAGGTGGAGATTCACCACACGTCTGAAATCACGCCCTTCATTGAACTCCGGCTGTGGGAGGACAAAGACATTCCCTCCTTCGTCAAGATGGCGGACGCGATCCATTCATATGGGGCGCTGGCCGGCATTGAACTGGCGTACCCCGGCGTCAACGGCCCCAATCTTTACTCCCGCGAAGTGCCGCTTGCCCCCATGCACATGCCAATCCTCACCTTCACCAGTGACCCCGTGCAGGCCCGCGCCATGGACAAGGAGGACATCCGAAACTTGCGCCAGTGGCACCGTAAAGCCTATCGCCGATCAAAGCAGGCGGGCTTCGACATTCTCTGCCTCTACGGTGCCCATGGTTTTGGCGTCATCCAACATTTCCTCAGTCCACGGATCAATCAACGTAACGATGAATATGGGGGGTCCCTCAAGAACCGCGCAAGGCTGTTTGCGGAACTCATCGCCGACGCCAAGGACGACGTGGGCGACACTTGCGCCATAGCGGTGCGGCTATCACTTGATGAAATGGCGGGGGTTGACGGCTTTACCAATGATGATTTGCGCGAACTTGTGGCCATGCATGCGGACCTGCCCGACATCTGGGACTTTGCCCATGGCACATGGGAAGCGTGTTCCGGCACCTCGCGTTTCAAGGAAGAGGCGGCACAAGAGGATTTGATCCGTGGCTTGAAACAACTGACACCCAAACCCGTCGTCGGTGTGGGGCGTTTCACGTCTGTTGACTTGATGGTCAGGCAGGTGAAGCAAGGGTTGATGGATTTCATTGGCGCAGCCCGTCCCTCCATCGCCGATCCGTTTCTGCCCAACAAGATTGCCGAGGGACGCGTTGAAGATATCCGTGAATGCATCGGCTGCAACATCTGTGTCACGGGCGACATGACGGGTGCCATTTCACGCTGTACGCAGAATTCGTCCTTCATGGAGGAATGGCGCAAAGGCTGGCACCCCGAGCGGATGCGGAAATCTGCGCCTGAGAAAAAAGTATTGGTGGTGGGTTCAGGACCAGCGGGAATGTCCGCAACCCATCGTCTGGCCTTGCGCGGATATGAAGTTGCGATGGCAGAAGCGAAAACTGAGCTTGGTGGCCGCGTGACTTTGGAAAGCCGTTTGCCCGGTCTTTCAGCCTGGGCGCGGGTGCGAGATTATCGTATGGGCCAGATCAACAAAATGAACAACGTCGAGGTCTACCGCGATTCAGCATTGACCGCTGAGGATGTGTTGGGCTTTGGCGCGCAACATGTGTGCCTGGCCACAGGCAGCAGCTGGCGGCGTGACAGCGCCGCACGTTTTCATCTGAAAGCTGTGCCCTTGGGCGGGATGCCCGTCTTCACACCGGACGATGTGATGGCAGGCTTGAAACTTGCGGGCCATGTGCTGATCTATGATGATGACCACTATTACATGGGTGGTGTGCTGGCGGAGCTTTTGGTGAAGCAAGGTTGCACGGTAACACTTGCAACGCCCGCCACCAAAGCTTCGGAGTGGAGCTTCAATACGCTGGAACAGGGCTTCATCCAGCAAAGGCTTCTCACCATCGGTGTCGATGTCAAGGTCACACGTGCCTTGATGCGGGCTGACCATGATGCAGCCGTGATCGCCTGCACCTACACGGGCCGCGAGGAAACGCTGGCTTGCAACGCCATCCTGCTGGTCACCGCACGCTTTCCTCAACAGCTGCTTTATCTTGATCTCATCTCGCGCAAAAATGAATGGGCTGCCGCCGGAGTCGAGACAGTTAAAGTCATAGGCGATTGCGAAGCACCTTCTTCCGCCATTGCCTGGTCCACCTATGCGGGCCATCGTTATGCGGAAGAACTCGATGAGTTGAAAAACGAAAATGAATTGCCGTTCCGGCGCGAGATTGCGGAGTTGATGAATTGAGCAAAATCAAAGTGGCGATCACGCAGATGGCATCGCGGGCTGATTGGAAAAAAAATTGTGACGCCGCCGAGACACTGGTGCGCGACGCCGCGAAAGCGGGTGCGGGACTTGCATTGGTGCAGGAACTCTTTGACGGTGATTATTTCTGCATCGAGCAGCACGCGAAGTTCCTCAACCTCGCCCATCCGCTGGACACGCACCCCACGGTGAAGCGCTTCACAGCGCTTGCCAAAGAGCTTGGCGTTGTCCTGCCTGTCAGTGTGTTCGAGCGGGCAGGGCAAGTGCACTTCAACACCACCGTGATTGTGGATGCCGACGGAAAACAATTGGGCCACTACCGCAAATCCCATATTCCCGATGGCCGGGGCTATCAGGAGAAATTCTATTTTGCGCCCGGAGACACCGGATTCAAAGTCTGGAACACGGCAATCGGCAGCATCGGCCTTGGCATCTGCTGGGACCAGTGGTTTCCCGAATGTGCCCGCGCCATGGCGCTGATTGGTGCGGAGATTTTACTTTACCCCACGGCCATTGGTTCCGAACCGCCAAACCCCGGTTACGATTCATCCGCACATTGGCAAAACACCATGCGCGGCCACGCAGCTGCCAACATCATGCCGCTGCTCGCCTCCAACCGTATCGGCACCGAAACGGCTCCGGACGGGCGCACAGACACGTTCTATGGCCGTTCATTCATCAGCGATTATCAGGGCGAGAAGATCGAAGAGATGAACCGCACCGAAGAGGGGTTTCGTGTGGCCGAGTTTGATCTCAAAGCTATCGGAGAGTTGCGCCGTTCCTGGGGCATCTTCCGCGACAGGCGCGTTGACCTCTATGCCCCTCTCTTAAGCCTCGACGGAACAGCAATTCTGAACGGCAGATGAACAAGTGCTTCAGCTTATGGTCAAGGTGGTTCAGCTAGAAACCGCTTTGTAACTTAACTGGAGTAACCCCTATGACTGTCACCCTCTACGGCAACGCCTACAGCAACACCATTGCGGCTCCGTCGTGGACTTCTGAAGACCACATCATTTTCGGCAATGGCGGCAATGATTGGTTGTTTGGCGCCTACGGCAATGACGACCTTGTTGGCGGCACCGGCAGCGACGAGCTTTTTGGCAATGCAGGCAGTGACTGGCTTGAAGGCGGCTCTGGCAACGACTATCTCGATGGTGGAACAGGCAGCGACTTTTTGTTTGGCGGTTCTGGCCTTGATGACATCTATGGCGGCAAAGGCAGTGATGAGATGACAGGCGGCACTGGTGCCGACTATTTCATCTTCTCGTCACTCAACGACTCGAACTCGTACTTTGGCCGTGACACCATCACGGATTTCTATCGTTCCGAAGGCGACAAGATTGACCTTTCAGACATTGACGCCAAGTCTGGTGTTTCCGGCAACAACGCGTTCAACAATTGGGCAGGCAATGACCGCACGTTCAATGGCACGCAAGGCGAGCTTCACTACTTCCACCTGAACGGTGACACAGTGGTGGAAGCCGATACCAATGGCGACCGTGTGGCTGACATCCAGATCTATCTGGACGGCTACAAGACACTGTACCATTCAGACTTCATCATCTGATCCGGGCATTGAATGACCCGCCCTGGGCTGCTGGTTCGCCAGCTGCCCAGGGTTTTTTGTTTTGTAAGGGCAATTCGCTGCGGGAAAACCAGAGATGACAAGGCCGGTAAACTTGGTTATCCGCAACCATACAACAACAGGAGTTCACCATGGCAGGCCGTCTTGCAGGAAAAACCGCACTCGTCACTTCAGCAGCACAAGGCATTGGCCGCGCCACGGTTCTCGCCATGGTGGCAGAGGGTGCAACAGTTGTTGCAACGGACATCAATGAAGCAGCACTCGCCAGTCTTGCGAATGAAAATGCCGCCATCACCACCCACAAGCTTGATGTCACCAATCAAGCTGACGTCGACGCCATTGCCGCCAAGGCCGGTACACCTGACGTGCTGTTCAACTGCTCAGGCTATGTCCACGCTGGCACCATCATGGACGTTGTCGACAAGGATTGGGATTTCGCTTTTGAACTTAACGTGCGGGCACACTACCGCATGATGAGGGCCTTCACACCCGGTTGGCTGGCCAAGGCCAGCAACACCGGCAAGGCGTCTGTCATCAACATGGCGTCGCTTGCCTCTTCGGTGAAAGGTGTGCCGAACCGTTTTCTCTATGGCACATCGAAAGCCGCCGTCATCGGCATGACCAAAGCCATGGCCGCCGATTTTCTCAACAAGGGTATCCGCGTCAACGCCATCTGCCCCGGCACCGTCGACACGCCGTCCCTGCATGACCGCATGCGCGCCACTGGGGATTATGAGGCGGCCCATAAGGCCTTCATCGGGCGTCAACCCATGGGGCGTCTGGGGACTGCCGCAGAAATCGCCGCACTGGTGGTTTATCTGGCGAGCGATGAGAGTGGTTTCATCACCGGACAGGCCATCAATATCGATGGCGGATGGTCGGTGTAACTGGGCTATCGCTTGCAGCCAAGGGACCTCTCCCCCGGCTTCGCCGTACCCTCTCCAAGAGGAGAGGGACCTCTTGCAACGACCTCCCGTTTTACTGGTCAGGGCGTTCGCACCACGAGTCCCTCTCCCCTTCGGAGAGGTGCCCGAAGGGCGGGAGAGGTCCCTTGGCGGCAGGCGATAGCCCTGACCCGCTTCCCCCCATTGGCAAACCTGTTGTTTCCGGTCTAACCTCTCCGCAAGCCGCCAATCACAGAGCGGACAACGGGAGACTGCCTATCTTGAGCACAGAACAAGCCGCCATTGATGTACGCGGCGCCAGCAAGATCTTTAGAGGCCAGGGACAAGACGACGTCCGCGCCTTGGACAACGTGTCCGTGGCGATCCGGCAGAATGAATTTTTTACATTGCTGGGTCCATCCGGTTGCGGCAAGACCACGCTGCTGCGCCTGATTGCCGGTTTTGATTTTCCAACCGAAGGCCAGATCCTGCTCTACGGCGATGACATTGCCCCACTCCCGCCTTTCATGCGGCCGGTGAACACCGTGTTCCAGAACTACGCGCTGTTCCCGCATATGACAGTGTCACAGAACATCGGTTTTGGGCTTGAGATGCTGGGCAAGCCGCGCGCCGAAATAGACGCCCGCGTCACAGAAATGCTGTCGCTGGTGCGCATGGCCGATTTGAAAGACCGCAAGACCAGCCAGATCTCCGGTGGTCAGCAACAACGTGTGGCGCTGGCCCGCGCATTGGCGCCGCGGCCGAAGGTACTGCTGCTGGATGAACCGCTGTCGGCGCTGGACTTCAAGCTGCGCAAGGACATGCAGATCGAGTTGAAGCGGCTGCAACTTGAAACCGGCATCACCTTCATCTTCGTGACCCATGACCAGGAAGAAGCGCTGACGATGTCAGACCGCATCGCCGTCATGAGCAAGGGTAAGATTCTGCAGATCGGGTCACCACAGGATATCTACGTGCGGCCGTCCGAACGCTTCGTCGCCAACTTCATCGGCGACACCAACTTCCTGAAAGCCCGCACGGTTTCGGCCAAGGCCGGAAAAGTGAAACTCGATGTCGCGGGCGGCGGCTCATTGCTGGCAGACATGCCGGATGACGGCATTCCGGTCGGCGATGTCACGGTGATCGTGCGCCCCGAACATGCCAGCGTGGTTGACCTCAAGAACGGTGACTTCTCAGGCACCGTTGAGAACGTCGTCTATTTCGGCACCGACACACACATCCACTTGAAACTGACAGACGGCGCGCTCTTCATCGTCCGCCAACAGAACGCGGCAGGCAGTGCGGCCAATGTGAAACAAAATGCCAAAGTGGGCATTGCCGTTGCACCCGGCACCGCCCGGATCATCAAGGACTGATGTGATGACGACTGCAGCTGAATACGAAGCCTTGTCAAAACGCCAGGACATCCGCAACAGGTGGTATCTGTCACTGCCTGCCCTCGTGATCATTTTCTTTGCCGCCATCGGGCCTTTGGCTGTCGTGCTGCTGTTTTCCTTCATGGTGAAGGGGGACTATGGCGATGTGAAGTATTGGCAGTTCTCCGGCAACGGCTGGTTCGGTGTGTTTCTGGAGAAGGATATCTTCGACGACACCGTGTCCTTCGCCGACGCACACACCACGATTTTTGTCCGCAGCGTGGGCCTTGCCCTGGCCACCACTTTCGCAACACTGCTTTTGGGCTTTCCGACCGCCTATTACATTTCGACGCAATCACCGAGAATGCGTGACCTGCTGATTTTTCTCGTCACTATTCCGTTTTGGACCAACATCCTCATCCGCACCTTTGCCATGCAGGAAGTCATCCGCAACGAAGGTGTCATCAACTCCGCGCTGATGGGGCTCGGCTTCATCGACAGTCCGATCCAGATTCTGTACACCAGCTGGGCCGTCATGTTCGGCATGACGTATGTGTTTTTGCCGCTGATGGTGCTGCCGCTCTATGCCTCAATGGAAAAGCTCGACTTCCGTCTCGTCGAGGCGGGCTATGACCTTTATGCCAGCAAGTTTCAGGTTCTGAAGCGGGTGATCATTCCGCTGGTGAAACCCGGTCTCATCGCCGGCTCCATTCTTGTCTTCATTCCGGCGCTTGGCGCCTATGTGACGCCGCGTGTGCTGGGTGGCGGCAAAAACATGATGCTGGGCAATCTCATTGAGCTGCAATTCGGGCAGGGACGCAACTGGCCGCTGGGTGCGGCCCTGTCCATCACCTTGCTGGTGATCGTCTCGCTGGCGCTGCTGGTCTATGTGCGCAATGCCACCAAGTCGGGAGGCGGACATGGCCATTAGCACCAAGCGCGCCTTTAACATCAGGTCGCAAACGGGTTTTGGAACCGTCGCACTTCTCTGCTTTGTTGCCCTCTACCTGCCAATCGTCATTCTGGTGGTCTATGCCTTCAACGCCGGAACTTCTGTTGCGATCTGGGAAGGTTTTTCTTTGCGCTGGTTTGTTTCGGCATGGTACAACGAGCAGGTGATGGAAGCGTCATTCCGCTCGCTTTATGTCGCAACCTTTGCGGCGACCTTCGCCACGATCACCGCCACCATGGCCGCCATCGCCACCACCCGCACAGCCCCCTACAGGGGCCTCACGTTCAAATATGCCTTCATCAACCAGCCCCTGATGGTGCCTGAAATCGTGACGGCGGTGGCCTTGCTCATCGTGTTTTCCCGCATCAAGGTTTGGACGGGTTACACCGGCATGGGCTATATGCTGGCTGCGCACACGGCGTTCTGCATTCCGTTTGCCTACCTCCCCATCCGGGGCCGCCTCGAAAGCATGGACCTGACGCTGGAGCGTGCGGCGGCTGATCTCTATGCAACGCCGTTGCTGGCCTTCAAACGCGTGACGCTGCCGCTTCTGATACCCGGCATCATCGCAGGCTTCATGCTGGCCTTTGTGATTTCGCTCGATGACGTCGTCATCACCGAATTCGTCAAATCTGGGGGCCAGGAGACATTGCCCACTTACATGCTGGGCCAGCTCCGCCGGGTGGTGACACCGGAAATCAATGCCATTGCAACAGTGTTCCTGCTGCTGTCGGTGGTGCTGGTCACGATTTTCTTCATCATCAACCGCCGCAAAACATAAGGGAAAGAACATGAGATTTCTCAAAACACTGGCCTCAACAGCTGCTGCCATGGCCCTCTTTGCCACAGCCGCCATCGCCGACGGTGAACTCAACATCTATAACTGGGGCAACTACACCAGCCCGGAAATGATCAAGAAATTCGAAGCGACACACAAGGTCAAGGTGACGATCACCGACTACGACTCGAACGACACGGCACTGGCCAAGGTCCGCGCGGGCGGCCACGGCTTCGACATGGCCATGCCTTCGGGCAATTTCCTGCAGGTCTGGATCGATGAAGGTCTGATCATTGAAGCGCGTCCCGACCAGCTGGCGAATTTCAAGAACCTGCGTGAAGACTTCATTGACGTGCCTTTCGATCCGGGCCGCAAATATTCCGTGCCCTGGCTCTGGGGCACGTTTGGCACGGTCGTCAACACCAAGTCCTACAGCGGTGACATCAACACGTGGGACATCATTTTCAATCCGCCGCCGGAACTCAAGGGCAAGATCAATGTCGTGCCCGAGATGAATGACATCATCTACACGGCGATCGCCTATCATGGCGGCAAGTATTGCGAAAGTGACAAGGCGATCCTCAAGAAAGCGCGGGACACGCTGCTGGCCGCAAAGCCCAACTGGATGTCGATGGAGTATTCGACAGTAGAGGCGATGGTGAAGGGCGACATGCTGGCGACAGCCGACTGGAACGGTTCAGCGCTCCGCCAGCGCCTGCAGAATCCGGACATCAGGTACGGCTTTCCGAAAGAAGGCACTTTCATCTGGCAGGACACCGTCGTGATCCTCAAGGAAGCCAAGAACATCGAGAACGCCAAACTGTTCATGAACTTCATCCTCGACCCGGAAAATGCCGCGATGAATTCGGCCTTCGCGCGCTATGCCAATGCCATCAAGGGATCAGAACCATTCATGCCCGCGGACATGAAAGGCGCTCCCGAATTGGAATTGCCGGACAGCATGAAAGGCAAATTCGCCTTCACCTCCGCCTGCCCGCGTGAAGTGAACGAACTCTACACCGCAATCTGGACCGATGTGATGAAATGAACAAGGAGACTGGAAACATGAAAGCACTTTCCAAAATTGCGGTTGGCCTGGCGGCCCTGGCACTCAGTGCCACAGTGGCGCTGGCTGACGGCGAACTCAACATCTACAATTTCGGCAACTACACCAGCCCGGAGTTGATCAAGAAGTTTGAAGACGCCTACAAGGTCAAGGTCACCATCACCGACTATGACTCGAATGACACGGCACTCGCAAAAGTCCGCGCCGGTGGCCACGGCTATGACATTGTCGTGCCATCCGGCAGCTTCATTCCAATCTACGCGCAGGAAGGCCTGCTTGAAGCCACCATGCCACACACGATGGAAAACTTCAAAAACATGGATGCGCGCTGGACTGATCCGCCATTTGATCCGGGCCGCATGTATTCTGTTCCCTGGCAATGGGGCACCACGGGTGTGATCGTCAACACCAAGACCTACAAAGGCGACATCAACACCTCCGCCATCTTCCTTGATCCCCCGCCCGAACTTGCAGGCAAAATCAACGTGGTGCCGGAGCTCACCGAAATCATCATGCTCACCGTGCTCTATTTCGGTGGCCAGCCCTGCACTGATGACAAGGACATCTTGAAAAAGGTGCGCGACAAGCTGCTTGAAGCCAAGACCAAGTGGGTATCAATGGAATACGCCTCGCCCGAAAGCTACGCCAAGGGCGATCTTTCCGCGGGTGTCAACTGGAACGGCTATTCCGCCCGTGCCCGCGTTCTCAACGCTGACCTCAAATGGGCCGCGCCCAAGGAAGGCTTCCCGATCTGGATGGACAATGTCGCCGTCTTGAAAGGGTCGAAAAACCTCGAAAATGCCAAGCTGTTCCAGAACTTCATCATGGACCCGCAAAACGCCGCTTTGATCTCCAACTTCGCCTTCTACCGTGACGGCATCAAGGGTTCCGAAGCCTACTACAGCGCAGAACTCAAGGCGGCTCCTGAGATCAACATTGCAGACGACGTGCTCGCCAAGGGCCACTTCTCGCTGACCTGCAAAGCTGAGACACAAGCTGTTTATTCGCAGATCTGGTCTGAGGTGATGAAGTAACCCGGACTCCCCTCTCCCGCAAGGGGAGAGGGTTTTCACTTAACCCGCTCCCCTTGCGGGAGCGGGTGGCGCGGCACGCGCCGGGTGAGGGGAGTTTGAAGGACATACCATGCACGCCGACCCTCGCCCACCCCGTGACGACTGGGACCGCCCGCCATGGAACCGCTGGTCGTTTCAACACATCCGCGAAATCCTGCCGACGATTGAAGTCTGGCGCGGACGTGGGCCTGTGCGCCAACTTTCATCGGCTGAACGCAATCTGGATGAACTCGCCGTCAGCGGCGTTGATGGCGAAACCACAACACTCGGCAAGCTTCTCGACCAAACCTACACCGATGGCTTCATCGTCCTGCACAAGGGTGCCATTGTTGCCGAGCACTATTTCAACGGCATGGACGAACGCACGCTGCATCTCTCGCAGTCCGTTGCAAAATCCATCACAGGCACAGTCGCCGGCATTCTCGTGGGCCGTGGCGTGTTTGATGTCACAGCACCCGTCTCGCGCTACCTGCCTGAACTTCAATACACCGCCTGGAAGGGTGCCACCCTCCAACACGTCCTTGACATGACGACGGGTGTCAATTTCTCCGAAGCGTACACAGACCCATACTCGGACATTGGCCAAGTCGATGTGGCCACGGGCTGGAAACCTGTGCCTCCGGGGGGCGATCCTGCATTTGTCTGGCCACCACACATGTGGGAGCTGATCATTCGCCTGAAAGACGTGATCCGCAGCCATGGTGCGGAATTCCATTACCGTTCCATTGAAACCGACGTCCTCGCCTTCGCCATGGAACGCGCCACGGGAAAGCGCTTGGCACAACTTGTGTCGGAAGAACTTTGGCAACCCATGGGCGCTGAACACAATGCCAGCTTCACCGTTGACCCCGCAGGCTATGCCCTTGCCGATGGTGGCTTCAACGCAACGCTTCGAGACTACGCCCGCTTTGGCCAACTCTGGCTTGAAGGTGGTGGCGGGATCATTCCGCCAGAATGGATCAATACCACCCGCAACGGCCAGCACGGGCGCTTCACAGGGCGCTATGCATTGTCATTGCCGGACGGGGCCTACCACAACCAGTTCTGGATCGAGGACCCACAAGACCGCTCCCTCATCGCGCGCGGTGTGTTCGGGCAGTGGATTTACATATCGTGGAAGCACGACATGGTGATTGCCAAACTCTCGTCATGGCCGGATTTTGTTGACCCGAAACTGGAGAAGGCCACGTTTGCGGCGGGGCGGGTGATTGGAGCGTATCTCAATCTCTGACACCCCTCTCCCGTCTCGCTCACGCTCGCCACCCTCTCCCGCAAGGGGAGAGGGAAGTGGTATTGCACAATCCTTCCTTCCCTCGCCCCTTGCGGGAGAGGGTGGTTTGCGAAGCAAACCGGGAGAGGGGCGTGTTGTTACCCCTTCAACCGTCCAGCCGCTGCCAGATACGCCACAATCGCTGACGCCGCCTGCTCGGCACTTGTCTCTGCCGTATCAATCTTGATCTCAGGCGCATCTGGCGCTTCATAGGGCGACGAAATGCCGGTGAAGTTCTTCAATTGGCCGCGCCGCGCCTTTCCATAAAGCCCCTTCACATCGCGCCTCTCCGCTTCGGCCAATGTTGTGTCGACAAACACCTCTACAAATTCACCACCGTCCAAACGCTCCCGCGCCATCAGGCGTTCAGCCTTGAACGGCGAGATGAATGACACAAGCACAATCAAGCCCGCGTCTGCCATCAACCTTGCGACTTCAGACACGCGGCGGATGTTTTCGACGCGGTCCGCATCGGTGAAGCCAAGATCACGGTTCAACCCATGCCGCACGTTATCGCCATCCAAGAGATACGTGAGATGGCCCTTCGCATGCAGCTGCTTTTCCACCAGATTGGCGATTGTTGATTTACCGGAACCAGACAATCCTGTGAACCACAGCACAGACGGCTTCTGTTTCACCAGACGCCCACGCGCTTCCTTGTTCACATCCGTTGCCTGCCAATGGATGTTGGCAGCACGGCGCAGCGCAAAGCGGATCAGGCCCATGCCAACGGTGGAATTGGTGAATCGGTCGATGATGATGAAGGAACCAAGTGCCTTGTTGTCATCATAAGGCGCAAAGGCAATCGGCTCATCGACTTCAAGATTGCAAACCGCAATCTCGTTCAGGGCCAAAGTTTCCGCCGCCGTATGTTCCAGCGTGTTGACATTGATCTTGTGCTTGATGCGCTCGACAGAACCTGAAACCGTTTTCGCCGCCGCCTTGAACAGATAGGGCCTGCCCGGCAACATCGGCTCCGCACCCATCCACAACAACTGCACTTCGAAATGATCCGACACTTCAGCCGGCTGCTTTGCCGCACAGATGATGTCGCCACGGGAAATGTCGATCTCATCCGTCAATGTCAAAGTGACAGCTTGCGCTGCATGACCCGACTCCAGATCACCGTCATAAGTGACGATGCGTTCAATCTTCGATGTTTTGCCAGACGGCAATGCACGGATTTGATCACCCGGCTTGATCACACCTGAAGCGATTGTGCCAGAAAATCCGCGGAAGTTCTGGTTCGGGCGGTTCACCCATTGCACGGGCATGAAGAAGGGCTTTGCATCATCTTCGTTGCCCACAGGCACGGTTTCCAGATGCGCCATCAATGTGGCCCCACGATACCAAGGCATGGCGGACGAGCGGTCAATGATGTTGTCGCCCTTGAGGGCAGACGCCGGAATCAGGGTCACTTCCTTGATGCCAAGGCCCGCTGCGAATGCGCGGTAATCCGCTTCGATCTGCTCGAACACCGATTGCTTGTAGTCCACAAGGTCCATCTTGTTGATGCAGACAACCAATTGGCGAATGCCAAGGAGATGGGCAATGAAGGTGTGGCGACGGGTTTGCGTGAGAACACCACGCCGCGCATCAATCAGAATGATGGCAAGGTCAGCCGTGGACGCGCCCGTCGCCATGTTGCGCGTGTATTGTTCATGGCCCGGTGTGTCGGCCACGATGAATTTGCGTTTTGAAGTGGCGAAGGCGCGGTAGGCCACATCAATGGTGATGCCCTGTTCGCGCTCTGCCGCAAGGCCGTCCACCAACAATGCAAAATCCAGATTGCCACCTTGCGTGCCAAGTTTTTTTGAATCCGCTTCCAACGCCGCAAGCTGGTCTTCGAACAGCATCTTCGATTCATAAAGCAGCCGCCCGATCAGCGTGGACTTGCCATCATCAACAGAGCCGCAGGTGATGAAGCGCAGCAAATCTTTCTGTTCCTGCGCCGCAAGATAAGCCTCAACGCCACCGCCCTGGTATTCAACAAAACGGCCCGTCATGAAAGGACCTCACCCCCCATTGCTTCGCAATGGGTCCCCCCTCTCCAAGGAGAGGGGACGATGTTTGGAAACTGTCCCTTCTCCTTGGAGAAGGTGGCGCGAAGCGCCGGATGAGGTCCCTTTGATGCAGCAATACCAACCATCAGAAATACCCCTCTTGCTTTTTCTTTTCCATGCTCTGCGACGCATCCTTGTCGATCACCCGGCCTTGACGCTCAGACGATGTCGCCACCAGCATTTCCTCAACGATGTCGAGGAGTGTCTCGGCGTTGCTCTCAATGGCTCCCGTCAGCGGGTAGCAGCCCAATGTGCGGAAGCGGATCTTTTTCATCATCGGTTTCTCGCCGGGCAGGAAGCGCATGCGCTCATCATCCGCCATGATCAGCTGGCCGTCACGTTCCACCACGGGGCGCACACCAGAGAAATACAACGGCACGATCTCGATCTTTTCCTTGTGGATGTATTGCCAGATGTCGAGTTCGGTCCAGTTCGAGAGCGGAAACACACGGATCGATTCACCCTTGGCTTTGCGGGCGTTGTAGATGTTCCACAGCTCAGGCCGCTGGTTCTTCGGGTCCCAGCGGTGTTTGTTGTCGCGGAAGGAGAAGATGCGTTCCTTGGCGCGGGATTTTTCCTCGTCGCGGCGCGCACCACCAAAGGCCGCGTCGAAACCATATTTGTCCAGCGCCTGCTTTAAGCCATCGGTCTTCATGATCTGTGTGTGGAGTGCCGAACCATGGTCAAACGGGTTGACGTTTTTTTCAATGCCATCAGGGTTGATGTGGACGATGAGGTCGAGGCCAAGCCGCTTTGCCGTCGCGTCACGGAGATCATACATGGCCTTGAACTTCCAGCGGGTGTCCACATGCATCAGCGGGAAGGGGGGCTTTGCAGGGTAAAACGCCTTCATTGCCAAATGCAACATGACGGCGGAGTCCTTGCCGACGGAGTAGAGCATCACCGGCTTCTCGCACTCCGCCGCCACTTCACGGATGATGTGGATCGACTCAGCCTCGAGGCGGTCGAGGTGAGTCATGGGCTTCGCCGTCAACATTGATGTCGTCACAGGTTTCGCCTCGCGTTTTGCTGATTTGGTTTCGAGGTTTGAACGCTCTTCCGACATCCAATCCTTTACTTTGTCCATGGTGCGCGCAGAGGGGGCGCGGCCCTTGCGCACGTCAAAAACAAAGTTGGGGTCTCCCATGGCTTGCTTGCCGAGTACGGTGGGCTCGTAACCGGATTCACCCAGGAAGGCGTCGATGTCGGACAGGAATTGGTCTTGCGTCTTGCTCATGAATAGGTATTTACCTATTCATAGGCAGAATGTCAAGTGAAAACTTCAAAAAATAGGTTAAATCCTATCCGCCAGTCTTCTGATACGAAGAGCGGCTTCTTTCATGGTTGCGTCATCAACCGTCATTGCAATTCTGAGGTGTCCCGCGCCGCCGGCCCCAAAACTTTCACCGGGCATGGTGACAACACCCTCGTCGGCCAACAGCTTGCGCGCAAAGGCCTCGCCTGAGAGTCCGGTTGGCCGGACATCCAGCATGGTGAACATGCCGCCTTCCGGCATATGGACCTTGACGCGGTTTGAACCATTGATGCCATCGACCAACGCCTTGGCACGCGTTGCATAGGCATGTTTGGCAACGCGTGTTTCTTCGAATACACCATCAAGTGCAGCAGTCAACGCGTCTTCAATGTAGCCGTGGTGGCTGAACAACATGGTATCCGAGATTGGCAATGCTTTTGCACAAAATTCTTCAGAAGCTGCAATCCATCCCGCCCTGAATGCCGGCAGCGAATGGGATTTCGAAATGGACGACACCACAATCGTGCGTTCTTCTAATTCCAGTTGATGGAAGGGCGAGGCAAATACATGATGGCCGTGCACAATGGACGCGTAAACCTCGTCACTGACGATCCACAGGTTATGCTTGCGGGCGATAGTACCCAATTCATTGATTTCGTCGGCATCAAAGACGGCCCCCGTCGGATTGGAAGGCGTGTTGAGCAGGATCGCACGCGTTTTCAGTGTGACAGCTTTTTCAAGTGCCTTGAAATCGATGTGGAAGCTGCGGTCTGGATCAAGCGGCACAGCAATTGGCACACCGCCAGGTGCGATTACCACCGCCTCATAGGTCGCGTAATAGGGATCAAGCAGAAGCACTTCATCCCCCGGCTCGACAATCGCCTGCATTGCCAGATAAAGCGCATTCTGCGTACCCGGCAAACACAGGAACTGGCTGGGCCTGATGACGCGGCCACAAGTCCGCGTATAATGCCGGGCCAGCGCCTCGCGCACATTGCTTTTGCCGGCACCGTCAGAATAACCGAGACGTCCCGCACGCATCGCATCCTTTGCAGCATTGACCACGGCTTCGGGCGGCGGCAGATCGGGTTCACCTATGGAAAGAAAGATCAGCTTCTCTCCGGCAGCAGCGCGACGTCGGCCTTCCGAGTGCACGGCCCATTTGTCTGATCCCAGCGTTGCCAGGCGGTTTGTAATTGAAGCGAATTTCATGATACCGGAGCATTACTCCGAAACATTCTCGCGTCCCATGCGATTGAGCGTCACATAGTCCGTCTTCCCCGACCCGAGCACGGGAAGCGCTTCAACGCTGAAGACATTTTTGGGAATCATCAAATCTGAACATCCCAACTTCTTGAGACCTGTTGCAATTTCCTTGCGGTCTGGTTTTGCAAGGGTTGTGAACAAGACCAATTGCTCGCCCTTCTTGGCGTCAGGTGCCGCCACCACGGCATGGTTGGCTTCCGGGTACAGTTCACCCAACTTCGCTTCTATTGCCGTCAGGGAAATCATTTCGCCCGCAATCTTCGAGAAGCGCTTGGCGCGTCCCTGTATCGTCACGTAGCCAAGCTCATCGACGGTGACGATATCGCCGGTGTCATACCAACCGTCTTTTGGCGCTTCGAGTACGCCGGGATTGTCCGCGCGCAGGTAGCCCATCATGATGTTGGGACCCTTCACCCAAAGCCGTCCGCCCTCGGCAATGCCCTCTACAGGTTCCAGCCGCCATTCCATGCCATCAAAGATGCGGCCCACGGTGCCGGGCTTGTTGTGCATGAAAGTCTGGGCCGCAATCGTTGGCGCGCATTCCGTTGCGCCATAGCCTTCGATGATGCGCAACCCGAATTTCTCCATATAGAGCTGGCGCGTTTCCGGTTTCACCCGTTCAGCACCACCGACCAGCAAACGCACATTGTAAAAATCGTAAGGGTGAGCGGTGCGCGCATAGCCTTGCAGGAATGTATCGGTTGAAAACAGGATCGTCGCATCGGTGTCATAAACCAGTTCCGGCACGATCTTGTAATGAAGCGGCGATGGATACAGGAAGGTGCGCATGCAATGCATGGTGGGGAAGCACACGCCGCCCAAAAATCCAAAGGCATGGAAGATCGGCAGCGCACAGAACATGATGTCGTCGGGTTGAAGCGCAATGCGCGCCAGAATCTGGTGACGATTGGCATTCACATTGCGGTGAGACAGCACAACACCTTTTGGAACACCTTCTGATCCCGAGGTGAACAGGATCACGGCAGGCGTGTTGGCATCCGCCGCCGCACCTGTGGCCCGCAGCGATGCGGAAGTGAAGACGCGTTGTGTGAACCCGCGCAGCTTGTCGAAACTGCCAACGGATTCCCGGATGTCTTCGAGATAGATGATCTTGCAGGTCTTGCCCAACAGCGCGATGTCGTTTTCCATCTCACCTGCTTCAATGAATTTGCGCGAGGTGATGATGCTGCGGATTTCGGCCGCCGTGCAGGCCGCCGACATGTTGACCGCACCCGTCGAGAAATTCAACATGGCGGGCACCTTGCCATAGGCATAGAGGCCGTAAATCGAAACCACTGTTGCAATGGCATTTGGCATCAGAATGCCGATGTGTTTTTGCCCTTGCGTCTGTTGTGCCAGCTTGCGCCCCAGAATGAAACTTCCGAGGATCAGGCGGTTGATGTTCATGGGCACGCGCTGGATGTCTTCCAGAATGATGCGCTTGCCGCCATAGACATCGCGCGAATCCATCAGCACCTGCCACAGGGTCTGGTCGATGTTCGAAGACTTGAACACCATGTCCGTCATCACCGTGTAAAGTTTTTCCGCCTGATGTTCACGCAAGGCCGAGCCTTTCAAGGCTTCCGGTGACGCTGATGAAACCGGGGGCATGAACGTCAACGTGATCTTCGGAAACAGCCGGCGCGGATAAACACCCTGCAGCCGTGAGAAGGGTGAGAATTGTGCGCCGTCGATGCGCACAGGTACAATCTTGGCTTTCGCCATCGCGGCTATGGCACCGGGGCCTTCGTAGATTTTCATGAGACCACCGGTGACGGTGATGCGTCCTTCCGGGAAAATCACCACACGCTTGCCCCGCTTCAGGCGGTCCACCAGGGTGCGGAGCGACATGGGGTTGCCGGGGTCCATCGGGCAAAGCTCGAACAAGGCAAAGGCCGGCTTCACCCACCAGCGCTTTGCCATTTGGGTGTTGATGGCAAAACTCGCCTTCTCCGGCAGAAACGCCGAGAGCAATGCACCGTCGAGCAACGACGTATGATTGGCAACGATCAAGGCTTTGCGCCCCGCTGCTTCCAGGTTTTCGAGGCCCTTCACTTCAACCCGGTAGAAAAACCGGAAGATACTGCGGGCGATGGCCGATAGTAAATCATGGGGCAGCAGCCTGATGATATAGATCGCAGCGACGAGATTGGCGAGGCCGAGACAGAGGAACAGTCCCCGTGCAGAAAGTCCCATCGCCAGCAACACACCCGATGACAGCGTTGCGACAATCATGAAAATGGCATTGATGATGTTGTTGGCGCCAATCGTCCGTGCACGGAGGTAATAGGGTGTCCTTGCCTGCATGATGGCAAACAGCGGCACAACATAGAGGCCCGAAAGAATGGCGACCATGGAGAGGTCAAACAACACATGCAACCCACGAAGGGTCAGCAGAATGTCGCCCAGGGTTGCGGTGGACCCTTCTGCAACGATGGTGGAGGCGCGACCAGCCGAAAAATAAAGGTCAATCATGAACAGGCTCATCAGCAAGGCTGCGAGCGGCACAAACTTCGCGGTGATCTGGCCTTTCAGCAACTTGTTGCAATAGACTGAGCCAACGGCAATACCGATGGAGAAGAGCGCAAAAATGAGTGTGGCAATGAACTCTGTGCCCTTGAGACTGTCGAAGGTGAACAGCGGAATTTGCGTGACAAAGATGACGCCCAGAAACCAGAACCATGAAATGCCGAGGATGGACTGAAACACCTCCGGCCTTTGCCGCACCATTTTGACGGCGTTCCAGGTCTCGCCGATGATGTTGGGATTGAGCTTGAGATCAGGTTGTGCCGGTGGTGCGTCCGGAATTTTTGTCGATGTCCAGAACGAGACAATGCCAATGCCGATCATCACAGCGGCCACGGTGTATCTGCCGCCTTCCATGTTGATGACGATGGTGCCGAAAATGGTGCCCAGCAGAATGGCGATGAAGGTTGCCATTTCCACCATGCCATTGCCGCCGAGCAGTTCTTCCTTTTCCAGATGTTGCGGCAGGATGCCGTATTTGATCGGACCGAAAAACGCGGCCTGGCAGCCCGCCAGAAACACGCAAGCCTGCTGGAACTGGGTGTTGCCCGCAAACAGTGACCAGGCCGAAAGTGCCACAATGAAGATTTCCGCAAATCGGATGCGCCGCGCCAACCAGGCCTTGTCAAACTTGTCCGCCAATTGGCCGGCAAAAGCCGAGAACAGGAAGAACGGCAGAATGAAGAGTGCCGCAGAAATGGTGTTGAGAACACCGCCCTGTTCTTTGCCCAGCGTGACAATGAAAAGAATGGACAGCGAGAAGCGGAAAACATTGTCATTGAAGGCCGAAAGCGCTTGCGTCACAAAAAGTGGCAGGAAGCGCCGGGTTTTCAGGAGGGCAAATTGGCTGTGGCCTTGGGCCTGCATGGGAGAATCCTTGCGAAACACGGGTGGTGCATTGGGGTTCACATTTTGGGGGGTGCGGGTCAAGCGCGGTCGCTTCAACCGCCGGACCATCGCTTGCAGCCCAAGGACCTCTCCCCCGGCTTCGCCGTACCCTCTCCGAAGGGGAGAGGGACCTCTTGCAACGACCTCCCGTTTTACTGTTCAGGGCGCTCGCACCACAAGTCCCTCCCCTCCGGGGAGGGTCCGGCGAAGCCGGGGGAGAGGTCCTTCAGCGCAGCATCGCTGGCGTCATCTCAATCACAGTTGGCCCGTCGGCCCGCAGCGCCAGGCGAATGGCTTTCGCAAGCGCCATCAGCGTGTCCGGTTTTTCTGACCGCGCACCATAGGCCCTTGCCAGCATGATGAAGTCCGGGTTCTTCAGGGTCACCGCATTTGGCTGAATGCCTTTCCTCACCATGTCGTCCCTGATCTGGCCGAGGGCATTGTTGTTCCACAACAGAATGGGAATCGGGAGCTTGTGTTCAACAGCGGTGCCGAGTTCATTCAGCGTGTATTGAAAACCATAGTCTCCGGCCAGCACGGCAACAGGCCTTTCACCAACGCCAAATTTTGCGCCAATGCCCGCAGGTAACGCAAAACCCAGCGTTCCGAAACCCACAGGATGCAGCCAGGTGCGCGGTTTTGAGACCGGGAAGATTTCATTAGCGGCATAGGCGATCTGCGTCATGTCGGAGGCGATCACCGTGTCTTGCGGCAGACAATCCCGGATGACATTCAGTACCTGCGTCATCATCAGACGCAATTCGTCTTCTGCGAAAGGTGGTGGGGCAACCTTCATGGCTGCCTTTGCATTGAAAAAGCCTGCGATTGCATTCAGAGTTGGTGCTGCTTCAGCGAGAATGGGCAGGGTTGCATGATGGGGCCGTGCCAGCACATGCGGATCAAGATCGATCCTGATCATCGGTGCGGTCAGCCGGAAGCCGCCGGTCCAGAAATCAGTTTCCGATAGTTCAGTGCCCACGGCCAGAATGCAATCAGACCGTTGCAACATGTCCTGTACGCCGGGATCACCCAACCTGTAGCCCCAGTGTTTTTCAGCTGCATGAGGCACGCAACCTTTTCCCGCCGTGGTGGTGAGGATGGGGGCTGCAATGGTGTCAGCGATGCGCAGCGCGGCATCACCTGCATCAAGCGCGCCCCCACCCAGAACGATCACAGGCCGCTGTGCGGCTTTCAACATCTGAACAGCTTGCGCCACTTGTGCACCCCCGGCCTGGGGCCTTGCGGGCAGGGCCTGCGCCGTCCACGCTTCGCCAACATCTTGCGTCAGCACATTGAGCGGTATCTCGATATAGGCGGGCCTCGGGCGTTGCGAAGCAAAAGAAGCGAAGCTGCGCGCCACGGCATCCTGCAAATCGGACCCCGTATAGGTGCGAAAGGCATTTGCTGTGACAGATGACGCGGCCTGATGCTGATTGATCATTTCATGCAAGCGGCCCCGGCCTTGTGCTGAATCAGGCAGATCAAGTGCAGTCGATATCACCAACACGGGCGAGGAATCCGACCAGGCCTGACCCAAGGGTGTCATGATGTTGGTGAGGCCCGGCCCGGTGATGGTGAAGCACACACCCGGTTTCCCGGTGGCCCTCGCATAGCCATCTGCCATGAAGCCTGCACCCTGTTCATGGCGGGTGAGAATGTGGTTGATGCGTGAGCGTGGCAGAGCGCGGTACATCTCGACATTATGCACGCCCGGAATGCCGAAAATGGTGTCAACGCCGTAAGCCTCAAGCAAGCCAACAAGGGCTTCACCGATTGTGGTCTCACTCATGTCCGAAACCTTTCAGGTTTGATGTCCCCAAGATTGAGGCCAAGGTCAATGATATCCGTGGAGACGGGGCGTCCGCGCGCCAAGTTGGCGGCTGTTGCACCTAAGGCTGGCGCTGATTGGATGCCATAGCCGCCTTGTCCGACCAGCCAGAAAAACCCCTCCGCAGACGGATCAAATCCGGCAACAGGATTGCCATCGGTGGCGAAGGTCCGCAGTCCGCCCCAGCTGTGGTCGAGATGTGTCACCTCCAGTGTGGTGGCGTTCATCAAGCGCTCCACGCCCTCTGCAATCGCCATGTCATCAGCCCAGGCGTCATGGGGTTCAACCGGCGTTGCATCGGCAGAAGAGACAATCAACTTCCCGCTCTGGGGTTTGGCATACCACGTCTCGCCGACATCCGTCACCATGGGCCACGCCTGCCAGTTGTCTGGGCGATCAATGGGAATGACGCCAATGGAGCGCCGTTTGGGTATCAGTCCGATTGGCAAAACGTCCGCCATCGCGGCGACCACGTCGCCCCAGGCCCCGGCAGCATTGATAATCGTCTGTGTACTGATGATATGTTCGCCTGCAACCACCTGCCAACCCGCTGCCTTGCGGTCAATTGATGTGACGGGTGCCAGCAACAGCATTTCAGCACCGCCCGCTTTTGCCATTTTGAGAAACCCCCGATGGATGAGATCGACATCCATGTCGGCGGTTTGGCGGTCAAGAAAGGCGCGTTTGGTGTAACCATCGCGCAAGACTGGGATCACGTCGTGGGCTTGGGCGATACTGATTTCATCAAGTGCCGATGCGAGCGACAGCAGTTTTGCCGTGTACAGCTGCTGACCTTCGGCTTCAATGAACAGCGAATCCCGGTGTGCAAGAAGCGGTGCATCGGCAAAACCCGTGGGCGGGTTGTGGAAAAAATGTGCACTGGCCCGGGTGAAGGCCAACATTGGGGCTGGTCCATAATTGGGCTCATACGACGCGGCTGAACGTCCCGTGGTGTGGAACCCTGCCCGGTCCTCCATGTCGCAGATGATCACTTTGTGGCTTTGGGCCAGATGGGCGGCAATCGATGCGCCGGCAATTCCGGCCCCGATCACGAGGAAGTCTGTCTTGAGCATGATCCCTGCTTAGTGCATGTTGGGCCGAAACAAAACTCTGGCTGCGGCAGGAACATGAAAAACACAAAGGAATTTCACCAACCCGTTTCAGGCCTTGTGACGCCACGCTTTGGCGGTGTCGCCACGTTCTACCGCCTGCCCCATGTTCCGCTTGAAGAGGCGGAGAACCTTGACATCGGCATCGTCGGTGTGCCCTGGGATGGCGGCACCACCAACCGCCCCGGCCCCCGCCATGGCCCCCGCCAGATGCGGGATCAGTCCTCCATGGTCCGTCGCATGCATCAGACCTCGCATACCGTTCCCTACGACCTTGCCAATGTGGCCGATCTGGGGGACGCGCCTGTCAATCCGGCCAATGTGGATGATGCCTTGGCGCGTGTGCAAGCCTATTTTGACAAGCTGGTTGCAAAGGACATTCGCCCCCTGTCAGCGGGTGGGGATCATCTCTGCTCGCTTCCGATTCTGCGCGCACTCGGCAAGAAGAAGCCCGTGGGCATGATTCATTTTGATGCCCACACTGATCTTTACGACAGCTATTTCGGCGGCTTCAAATACACCCACGGCACGCCGTTCCGCCGCGCCATTGAAGAAGGTGTGCTTGATCCAAGGCGCACCATTCAAATTGGCCTGCGCGGTTCCATGTATGATCTCGAAGATTTTGAGTACGGCAAGAAAATGGGTGTGCGGTTGGTCCGCATCGAGGAATTTGCCGAAAAAGGTGCGAAGGCGATCATGGATGAAGCGCGCCGCATCGTTGGCGATGCTGAAACCTATGTCAGCTTTGACATCGACATGCTGGACCCGGTTTATGCACCAGGCACAGGCACACCCGAAATCGGTGGCTTCACCACACGCGAGGCGCAAAGCATGCTGCGCATGATGGACGGCCTCAATATCATCGGTGCCGACGTCGTCGAAGTCTCGCCGCCCTTTGATGCATCTGGCCTCACGGCCTATGCGGGGGTCACGATGATGTTCGAAATTCTCTGCGTGATGGCGAAGGCAGTGGCGGCGCGGCGCTAAAGCGGTTCCAGATGAGTTTGAACCACAGTCCAAATGTTCACCAGTCATCCAAATTTCGTCATGGCCTGCTTCAGGCAGGCCACCCATGGGTTCCAGAAGTAAGTCAATTCTCCCGCAGCTGGAGCATCGGGCGCTCAACTGTGTTCACGATTTTCCTTTTGTCCTCCATAGGCGGGCTTGACCCGCCTAACCAGAACCACCCGCAGTCTGGTTCGGCGGCTCAAGGCCGCCGATGGAGAAATATGGGATTTGATCCCACTTGATCGCTTGACGCACCAAGCCCCATGACTGAACACCCATGGCTGGTCCGCCTGAAGCGGGCCATGACGAAACTTAAAGTGTGAAAGCGCGTCCAAGAAAACCGCAACCGCGCTAACTCTGCGCCGACACCCAGGCCAGTTGCTCCGCCACTTGCTTGCGCGGCACACCTGCCACATCGGCAATGCGGTAAATCAGTTTTTCTTCTTCCGCGTGCAGTTCATCGTCGCACAGCGCCAGTTCCCAAAGGTGGCGCACCAGCAAGGCGCGGTCATGTACACCGAGCAGGTCTGTGAGGGCACGCGCCATGTCATCAACATTCACCGGATTCAACGGCGGCATGTCGGACAAGGCAATGGCTTCGGTTTGCGCTTCGCGGTGCAAATGCAGAAATTGGTTGAGCTGATTCTGCAAAGTTGCCTTTTCGCAGGCTTTCACAACCCGGTCCGACGGCACGACACTCGACAGCACCACGCCAAACAAAAATTTCTTCTGGTTCGGATTGAGCCTGCTGAAGCCAGCCGGCGTTTTCAGAACTGCAAGTATCTGCTCAAGTCTGGCTTGCGCATCGTCACGTGTCGTCATGTTGTCCCCGGTCGCTTTGATGATGGAATGTCATTCGAAGCTTAAGCAATTGTGAATCGCCCGTCGTGCTACTATCAGATTTGCCGGATGGAAGAAACGCCCCAAAAAGCATTGACTGCCGCACGTCTCAAGGCTTGGGCACTCCACGTCTTGCTGGGATTGATTGCGGCACTCGCCCTGCCGCCAATTGGCCTGTGGCCTTTGCTGCTTGGGCTGGGATTGAGTTTTGCACTGGCCAGGCGGCTTTCGCCGGGATGTGCAGCGGCTGCCGGATTTGCGGCGGGTCTCGGCTATTTCTGCTTTGCCCTGCATTGGATTGGCGTTGCATTTCTGGTTGATGCCGAAGCCTATCTCTGGATGATGCCGTTTGCCGTCGGCGGCCTGTCGGCGTTGATGGCGTGTTACTGGGGCCTCGCGTTTTTCGTTGCACGCCTGCTGATGAACTGGCGGGTGCCGTGGTTTGCCGCTTTTCCTTTCTCTCTCGCCACAGCTGAAATCCTGCGCGGCATCCAGTTCACGGGTTTTCCATGGGCTACGCCCGGCCTTGTTGCGGACAGCATGGGCGGCCTGCTGCAAGGGGCAAGCCTCATTGGCATGCAAGGCCTGACATTCTGGCTGCTGCTGTGGGCCAGTCTGTCGGTCGCATTGCTGTTGCGCGATGTACATGGCGCAAAGTCAATGATCACTGCCGTGGTTTTGCTGGCGATTTTGCCTTGTGCCTTTGTGTGGGGAACTTGGCGTGCAGGTGGTGGTGCTGATGCAACAGTTCCGGGTGTCAGGCTGCTGCTGGTGCAGCCCAATGTGGCGCAGGATGACAAGTGGCAGAGTGAAAATGCGGGTGCGATCTTTCAACAACTGATGCGCATGAGCAAATCCGAAGGCCAGCCGCCCACGCACATTATCTGGCCCGAATCCGCGGTCCCTTTTCTGCTGGATGAAAGTGCGGGTGCCAAGGCCCAGATTGCGACCCAGTTGCAAGCAGGCCAAATTCTCATGACAGGTGCAGTCAGACGTAAAGCCGGGGTCGATGGCGGCGAGGACTACTTCACCAGCATGCTGGTGTTTGATGACAAAGGCACTGTGCTTGACACCTACGACAAATGGCGGCTGGTTCCGGGCGGAGAATATTTGCCCCTGGCCTGGCTGCTGGAGCCGTTGGGTTTTCGCAAAGTCGTCAATGTGCCCGAAAGTTTTACGCCAGGTATCGGCAGCCGGAGCATTGCAGTTCCCGGTGCCGGGCTTGCAGGATTTCTGATTTGTTATGAAGTCATTTTTCCGCAAAAGCTTGTCGACGCGAACAACCCGCCGCAGTGGCTGGTCAATGTCACCAATGACGGCTGGTTTGGCCGCTCCATCGGTCCATACCAACATTTGGCGCAGGCGCGGATGCGGGCAGTTGAAAACAATATTCCCATCGCGCGTGCCGCAAACACGGGCATTTCTGCCATCTTGGATGGCAAGGGTCGATATGTTGCACGATCAGAACTTGGTGTGGAAACAGTTGTAACAGGTTTTTTGCCCAAGGCAGGTCAACCCACACTCTTTGCGCGCTTTGGATTGTGGTTGTCGTTTTTGACCATGCTCGTGGCGTTTTTGTCGGTTGCCTATTGGTGCAATAATCCATTAAATACTCAGTCAGATTCATTTCAACGTGCGAACAAATTGTTTGATTTGAAATCTTCCCTGCGTTAGATAACGTCAAGTTGATTTGCAGCTTGCCATGGGTCCGGGGGGACAGGCGAAAATCGGGAATTTGACCCCCCTAAGGTCAACTCTGAGGAAGATATGGCAAGACGAGACCCCAATTACATTGACGTGCACGTCGGCTCACGCATTCGCATGCGCAGGCAATTGATCAACATGAGCCAGGAGCGGCTGGGCGAGTTGCTCGACATTACATTCCAGCAAGTGCAGAAATATGAGAAGGGCGCCAACCGGATTTCCGCGAGCCGCCTGTTCTACACGGCCAAAACGCTTGGCGTGCCTGTGCAGTTTTTCTTTGAAGGCCTGCCCGGCATGGAACATGACATGGGCCTCAAGGAAACCACTCAGGCAGATGACTTCACATCCGCCCTGATGACGACCGAAGGCATCCAGTTGGCCAAGACCTTCCGCGAAGCAGACACCTCGACAAAGCGCAAGCTTATCGTGTCTCTGGCAAAGCTGATTGTCGACACCCACAACTGATCGGTTTGAGGGCGGTTCCGGTTTATCCTGAATCACACTCACATTCCAACTTCGTCATGTATGGACGGCCTCTTCTTGACAAGGGCTTTTCTCGCTTTGACGGCGCGTGGGGGTGGAGCGGTCATGTATACGGCCTCTGGAGTGCAGCACGTGGGCTGCGGGCCAAGATGTGTTCCGCAAGACCAGGTTCC
>JANPCE010000071.1:0-8103 GCA_031430795.1 Hyphomicrobiales bacterium | reverse complement strand
CCTGGTCTTGCGGAACACATCTTGGCCCGCAGCCCACGTGCTGCACTCCAGAGGCCGTATACATGACCGCTCCACCCCCACGCGCCGTCAAAGCGAGAAAAGCCCTTGTCAAGAAGAGGCCGTCCATACATGACGAACTTTCTTGTTCAATGATGGTTCAAACCAACCCGGCACCACTATAAGGCAACGCCATGTCGGAGTCCTATGACTACATCATCGTCGGTGGCGGCTCCGCCGGCTGCGTTCTGGCCAATCGCCTTTCAGCGGATCCCCATTGCAAAGTCCTGCTTATCGAAGCCGGTGGCGCAGACCGCAACATCCTCTATCACATCCCGGCGGGTTTTGCGAAAATGACCAAGGGCATCGGCTCCTGGGGCTATTCCACCGTGCCGCAAAAGCACATGAACAACCGCGTGCTCTGGTACACGCAAGCCAAGGTCATTGGCGGCGGTTCATCCATCAACGCGCAGATTTATACACGCGGCAATGCAAGAGACTTCGACACCTGGGCGCAGATGGGCTGCAGGGGCTGGTCCTACGAAGACATCCTCCCCTACTTCCGCAAATCCGAAGACAACGACACTTTCGACAATGAAACACATGGGCGGGGCGGCCCCATGGGCGTGTCACAACCATCCGCTCCATTGCCCATTGCCAAAGCCTTCATTGAAGCCGCCGCAGGCATGGGGATGAAGCGCAACAACGATCTTGTGTCAGCAGACCCCACAGGCTTCGGTTTTTACCAACTCACCCAACGCAACGCCCGCCGCTCCTCCACAGCCCAAGCTTACCTCAAGCCCGCCAAGTCCCGCTCCAACCTCACCATACGCATGAACACCATGACCAAACGCATTGTTATGGAGGGGAAAAAGGCTATCGGCATTGCGATCGCGGACGGCGCTGGAGAGACCATTCTTTACGCATCACGTGAAGTCATTGTCTCCGCGGGTGCCATCGGTTCGCCAAAACTTTTGCAACTCTCCGCTATTGGCCCAAAAGCCGAACTTGCAAAAGTCGGCATCGACACGTTGCACAACCTCCCCGGTGTCGGCGGCAACCTGCAAGACCACGTTGACCTCTGCATCATTTGCGAATGTTCCGGCGATCACACCTATGACAAGTACGGCAAACCCTTCTGGGGGGCACTCGCAGGGCTCCAGTATTTCCTCACCCGCAAAGGCCCTGCCGCCTCCTCCCTGTTCGACAGCGGTGGCTTTTGGCGCATTGATGAAAACGCCGAAATGCCCGACGCCCAGTGGCACCTCGGCATGGGTTCGGGCATTGAAGCTGGCATTTCAAAACTCAAAAACAGCGGGCTCACCCTCAACTCCGCCCAGATGCGTCCACGCTCACGCGGAACGGTGCGTCTGAAAGATTCCAATCCCGCCAGCCACCCACTCATCGACCCCAACTATTGGGCCGACCCTTACGACCGCGAAATTTCCTTGAAAGCCCTGAAGCTGTCCCGTGAAATTCTCCGCCAGCCCGCCCTCGCCGGTTTCATTGAAGCTGAACGCATTCCCGGCCCGGACTGCAAAACCGACGATGAACTTTTCGCCTATGCCTGCGGCATGGCCAAAACCCAACACCATCCCGGCGGCACCTGCGCCATGGGGCATTCTGACCTGTCTGTCGTCGATGACGCCCTGAAAGTCCACGGCATTCAAGGCCTCCGCGTCGTCGATGCCTCGATCATGCCGCAAGTTGTATCGTCCAACACCAATGCCTCCACAATCATGATTGCAGAAAAAGCCGCAGACCTTATTCTGTCCCCATGAACAAACCCAAACTGAACGGCGCTGAAAGCCTCGTCCACACGCTTGTGGGCCACGGCCTCACCACGTGTTTTGCCAATCCCGGCACCAGCGAAATGCATTTTGTTGCAGCGCTGGACCGCATCCCCGGCATCCGCTGCATTCCCGGATTGCAGGAAAACGTCGTCACCGGCATGGCCGATGGCTTTGCCCGCATTGCCCGTACGCCTGCCGTCAATCTGCTCCACTGCGGCCCTGGCCTCGCAAATGGCTTGGCCAACATCCACAACGCCAAAAAAGCTGGCGTGCCGATGGTCAACATTGTCGGCGACCAGGCGACCTACCACAAGAATTTTGATCCGCCACTGGCGCAAGACACTGCTGCCCTTTCAAAGACAGTGTCCCACCTCACCAAAACCTCACGCAAAGCCCAACATGTGGGCCGCGACGCCGCCGAAATCATCCGCGCCGCCCGCACCGCCCCCGGCCAAATCGCAACCCTGATTTTGCCATCAGATGCGTCCTGGAACGAAGGCGGCCTGATCGCCAAGCCCCTGGCTGTTCCCGCACCCAAGGCAACCAGTGCTGCCACCGTGCGCAAAGTCGCAAAAATCCTGCACGAAAAATCCAATGTGCTGTTGCTGCTGGGTAAAGACGCCCTGCGCGCTGCACCCCAGATTCACGCCTGCGCCATCGAGGCAAAAACCAAATGCAAGGTGATGGCCGAATCCATCAACGGCTTCCACCAACGCGGCCAAGGCCGCATGCCCTTGCACCGCGTGCCCTACAACGCGGCCACAGCCATCGAGCGGCTGAAAGGTTTTGAATTCATCATCACCGTCTGCGCCCGCGCTCCCCTCGGTTTTTTCGCCTACCCCGGCCTGCCCTCACACCACCACGCGCCACAGGCCAAAATCATCTCACTGTGCGAAGTCGGGCAAGATGCCGAAGCGGCACTGGCCGCATTGGCCGACGAGTTGAAGGCCAAACCTGCAAGCCCTGCAAACATACCAAAACCCGAAACACCAAAAGGCCAACCCACCTCCGAAGCCTTTGGACAAATGCTTGCCAGCATCATGCCGGAACAAGCCATCATCGCAGATGAGTCCGTCAGCTTTGGCTGGGCCTTCGCGTCCTACACGCTAGGTGCTGCCGCCCATGACTGGATGATGGTCACAGGCGGCGCCATCGGCTTCGGCATGCCCTGCGCCACGGGTGCCGCCGTTGCGGGCAAAGGCCGCCGCGTCATCAATTTGCAAGCAGATGGTTCCGCCATGTACACCATCCAATCCCTGTGGACCCAAGCCCGCGAAAAACTCCCCGTCACCACAGTGATCCTCTCCAACCGCAAATACCAAATCCTCATCGGCGAATACGCCAACGTCGGCGCCAACCCCGGCCCCACCGCCATGAACATGCTCGACCTTGGAAACCCAGATTTGGACTTTGTGAAAATGGCGAATGGCATGGGGGTTGAAGGAGCGAAGGCCACCACGCTGGAGGATTGTGCGGCATTGATAGAGCAAAGCTTCAGGTCGCCACATCCGTTTCTGATTGAGTTGGAAATTTAGACTCCCCTCTCCCGGTTTGCTTCGCAAACCACCCTCTCCCGCAAGGGGCGAAGGTTAGAATCTTCCCTCTCCCCTTGCGGGAGAGGGTGGCGAGCGCAGCGAGACGGGAGAGGGCCGCGTTACAATCACCCATCCACCAACCGCGCCGCCAATCCATTATGCCGCGCCGCCAAATCGCGCTCATCCACCGTCACCAACTGCCCCTCGCGCACCACCATCTTCCCATTCACCATCGTGAACGCCGCCCGTGTCGGCGCACCGAACACCAGAGCCGCAACCGGATCATGCCACGCCCCCGCATGTTCAATCCCGCGCAAATCAAACATGGCGATATCCGCCGCCATGCCGGGCTTGAGCGCACCAATATCTCCCCGGTTCAGAACCCGCGCACCGCCAAGTGTGGCCATCTCCAAAACCTCCCGCGCTGTCATCGCAGAGGGGCCAAATCCAACGCGCGCCAGCAACATGGCTTGCCGCGCTTCGCCCAGCATATGAGCGCCATCATTCGAAGCCGAACCATCAACACCAAGGCCCACTGTCACACCCGCCGCCCGCATTTTCCCAACCCGCGCAATGCCCGAAGCCAGCCGCATGTTTGAACACGGGCAATGCGCCACCCCAGTCCCCGTCCGCGCAAAACGCCCGATACCGTCATCGTCCAGTTTCACACAATGCGCATGCCAAACATCCCGTCCAACCCAGCCCAAGTCTTCCGCATATTGCGCAGGCGTGCAGCCGAACCTCTCCAGCGAATACGCCACATCATCATCATTCTCAGCAAGATGCGTGTGCAGCGACACCCCAAGCGTCCGCGCCAAAACGGCACTCTCGCGCATTAGATCCCTGCTCACAGAAAATGGCGAACACGGCGCCAGCACCACACGGCACATGCTGCATTCAGAAGCATCATGGTAAGTCTCCACCAGCCGCCGCATGTCCTGCAAAATCGCGCCTTCATCCTCAACCACAGAATCCGGCGGCAATCCTCCGGCACTCTCCCCCACACTCATGGCCCCACGCGCCGCATGAAACCGCATGCCAATGTCCGCCGCCGCTTCAATAGAGTCATCCAGGCGCGAACCATTGGGAAATAGATACAAATGATCACTCGACGTGGTGCATCCTGACAGCAGCAACTCCGCCATCGCCGTCTGCGTCGACACCCGGATCATCTCCGGCGTGAGCCGCGCCCAGATTGGATAAAGCACTTTCAGCCACTCAAACAGGCTGGCATTCTGTGCCGCCGGAACCGCACGCGTCAGCGACTGGTACATGTGATGATGGGTGTTGATGAGACCGGGCAACACCACATGGCCCCCAGCATCAATCACTTCATCCGCCACAGTCGGTAAATCCGCCGTCGCACCCAAAGCCTTGATCCGGTTGCCCTCAATCAACACCGCTCCGTCTTTGATTTCACGGCGCGTCTCGTCCATGGTGGCAACGACGAGGGCATGTTTGATGAGCGTGGTCTTGATCATGCCCAATGTTTTCCATAGATCAACAGCTATGTCACCAACATCCCAACCACACGCGACAATCATCGGCGCAGGCATCATTGGTGTTTCGACAGCCGCTTTCCTGCAACGGGAAGGATATCAGGTTACGCTCATTGATCGTGTCGGCCCTGGCGAAGGTTGTTCCTTCGGCAACGCTGGCGGCATCGCCTTTGCGGAAATCATGCCCACCATCCACCCCCGCATTTTCAGCAAAATTCCGGGCTGGCTGATGGACCCGCTTGGCCCCCTCACCATCCGTTGGCGTCACCTGCCGAAGGCCCTGCCGTGGTTTCTCGCCGCCGCCCGCAACACCACGCCGTCACGAATCGCCGCAATCGCCAAGTCCCGCGCCTTTCTGGGACTGCGCGCCGTTGCTGATTTCGAAACCCTGTTGAAATCAGCGGGCAGCCATGATCTCATGGTCACCCGCGAAACACTCCGCGTCTTCGACAGCGAAGGCCAGTTCCGCGGTGAACAAGCCGAACGCGACACAAAAGCTGCCCACGGGTTTCCAGTTGAAATCTATTCAGGCCATGAAGCCCGCGAAATGGAGAATGACCTTTCCCCCACCATCACCCACGCCACAACCCACGGCGGCTGGTACTTCGTGAAAAATCCTGAACGCGTTGTCAAAACCATCGCCACACAAATCATCCGCGACGGCGGCACCATAATCAAGGATGACGTCAAAAACATAGAGACAGCGGATGGTCGCGTCACAGCGCTCGCGCTCGGTAATGGCACGCGCCTGACGATTGACCAGCTGGTCATTTGCGCGGGCGCATATTCCCACCTCCTCGCAAGGCAACTCGGCGAAAAAACCTTGCTTGAGGCTGAACGCGGCTACCACATCATGCTGCCAAATTCCGGCGTCAACCTCAGCCGCTCCATCACCTATGCAAGAACACCGGGTGCTGCCACACCCATGGACAAAGGCTTGCGCCTCGCAGGCACAGACGAATTCGCAGGCCTCGATGCCGAACCAAACTGGAAACGCGCAGACGCCCTCTACCACGTCTTCAAACGCGCCCTCCCCGGCCTTCGCCCACCCGACGAAAGCGCCACCCGTTGGATGGGCCGCAGACCCGGAACACCAGACTCCCTGCCCGTCATCGGCCCCTCCCAAACCCACTCCAACGTTTTCTACGGCTTCGGCCACGGCCACATGGGCCTGACATGGGGGCCTACGACGGGTCGGCTTCTATCGGAAATCATGACGAAAAAGCCAACGAACACTGATTTGACAGCATTCCGCATCAACCGTTTCTAATTCCCCCGGCGCGCAGCGACGGGGGAAAGCCCCCGGAGGGGGAAGGGGGTTTATCCACACATGCAAATCTCAAAAAGACAGCCAAGTGCCAGCCCCCCCTCCCCCCTTCGGGGTACTCCCCCGCGCGTTCCGCGCAAGGGAGTTACTGGTCTTTCATTTGCCGCACCGCCTGTGGATAACGTTCACAAGCCCGATTCGCCCACCCCAGCCCATTCGCCTCTTGCTAAACTTGGATCACCATGAACACCGTCCCCCTTTTGCGCGCCGTCGAAACCTCAAGCGACGCCGCCGACGCCAGCTACCGCCAACCGCCCCACAATCTGGAGGCGGAACAAGCCTTGCTGGGTGCCATCCTCGTCAACAACGAAGCCTGTGACCGCGTCACCAGCTTCCTGCAACCCGAGCATTTTTTCGAACCCGTCCACGCCCGCATTTATGACGCCGCCGCAAACCTCATTCGCATGGGCAAGCTCGCCAGCCCTGTGACGCTCAAATCCTACTTCGACCAGGACGCAACCCTGAAGGAAATCGGCGGCCCCGCCTATCTCGCCCGCCTTGCCGCCTCCGCCACCACCATCATCAACGCCGAAGAATATGGCCGCACCATTTATGAGCTCTCGCAGCGCCGCAAACTGATCGGCGTCGGCGAAGACATCGTCAACGAAGCCTTTGATGGCGACGTTGAAAATTCCGCGCGCGCCATGATCGAAAAAGCCGAGTCGACACTTTACGCCATGGCCGAAGTCGACAAATATGGACGCGGCTTTCAGAACTTCCGCTCTGCCCTCACAGACGCCATCGACATGGCCGCCGCCGCCTTCCAGCGCGACGGGCATCTTTCCGGTCTGTCGACTGGCCTCCGCGATCTCGATGAAAAACTTGGCGGCTTGCAATCATCAGACCTTCTCATTCTCGCCGGCCGCCCCGCCATGGGAAAATCAGCCCTCGCCACCAACATCGGCTACCACGTCGCAAAATCCTACGAAGCCGAACACCAAGCTGATGGCTCGCTGAAAGTCTTGAATGGCGGTGTGGTCGGTCTCTTCTCACTCGAAATGTCGTCAGAGCAATTGGCCACACGTATCATCGCTGAACAATCCGGCATCGCCTCTGAACGCATCCGCCGCGGCAAGATCACGGAAGATGAATTCAACCGTCTGGTTGAAGTCAGCCAGGAACTCGAAAAGCTCCCGCTCTACATAGATGACTCCGGCGGCCTGACCATCGCCCAACTCGCGTCGCGCGCCCGCCGCATGAAACGCCAGCGCGGCCTTGGCCTCATCATCGTAGACTATTTGCAACTCCTCGCAGGCTCTGCCCGCAAAGCCGCCGAAGGCCGTGTGCAGGAAGTTTCCGAAATCACCGTCGGCCTGAAAGGCTTGGCGAAAGAACTCAACGTTCCCATTCTCGCCCTCTCCCAGCTGTCACGCCAAGTTGAATCCCGCGACGACAAGCGCCCGCAACTGTCTGACTTGCGAGAGTCCGGCTCCATCGAACAAGACGCCGATGTTGTGATGTTCGTGTACCGCGAAGAATATTACCTCTCCAAAAAGGAACCCCACCCCGGCACACCCGAATACGCCAAATGGCAGGAAGAAGCCGCCCGCGCCCACGGCCGCGCCGAAGTCATCATCGGCAAACAACGCCATGGCCCGACGGGCATTGTGGAGTTGCAATTCGAGGCACAACTGACAAAGTTCCAGAATCTGGCGAAGGAAGATTACAGTCCGCAACGGTTTGAGTAACTTCTCCCTTGCGGCGAAGCCGTGAGGGAGAGGGGCCGTGCAACCAGGACAATCGCTTGCAGCCAAGGGGCCTCTTGTATCTGGACAGTTGGGTTGCAATCGTTGCAGTTTGAAACCTGCGCGGGGGCTGGTTGCAACCAGCCCCCGCGCGCGGCGATGTCGCCCGGGACCTCTCAGGTTTTGCAACCGTGGGGGAGCAAGGGATCTTCGTCGCATCTTCACGCACAATCGAACAGTCGGATGTTTCCAGACGCAAAGACAAGG
>JANPCE010000070.1:0-2467 GCA_031430795.1 Hyphomicrobiales bacterium | reverse complement strand
CCTTGTCTTTGCGTCTGGAAACATCCGACTGTTCGATTGTGCGTGAAGATGCGACGAAGATCCCTTGCTCCCCCACGGTTGCAAAACCTGAGAGGTCCCGGGCGACATCGCCGCGCGCGGGGGCTGGTTGCAACCAGCCCCGCGCAGGTTTCAAACTGCAACGATTGCAACCCAACTGTCCAGATACAAGAGGTCCCTTCACCGCAGCCACACCTCCGCCGCATTTTCCCCTGATGACGCCAGCGTGCTGAAACCCAAGACCATAGCCAAATTCCTGTGCGCGCTTCTCGCCGCAACTTTACTTGCCGCTCCCATGGCTGAGTCCGCTGAAAAGAAGCGCCGTGGCCCAAATCTCATCCGCGATGCCGAAATTGAGGGTTTGCTGCGCCAATACACGCGGCCCATCTTCAAAGTCGCAGGCATCAATCCGGCTTCCGTCAGCGTTTATGTCATCGCCGATGATAGCATCAACGCTTTCGTCGCGGGTGGCCAGCGCATTTTCGTCAACACCGGGCTCTTCACCAAAACCAAAACCCCCAGCGAAGTCATCGGCGTTCTCGCCCACGAAACCGGCCACATCGAAGGCGGTCATCTCTCACGCCTCAACAGCGAATTGGGCCAAGCCTCCACCGAACGCATCATAGGCATGCTGCTGGGAGCCGCCGCAGGTGTGGGTGCTGCATTATCCGGCAGCGATCAGGCGGGTAAAATCGGCAGCGCCGTCATGCTGGGCACCCAAGGCATCGCCCAGCGCAACTTCCTTACTTACCAACGCTCCATGGAAGCCTCGGCAGACCAATCTGCCTTGCGCTATTTAAAGGCCACCAAACAAAACCCGGAAGGCATGATCACGCTGTTCCAAACCCTGGCAAACGACAATATCGCAGCCCTCGCCAACGCCGACCCCTACATGTTCTCCCACCCCATGCCACTGGACCGCATCCGCAATCTTGAGGTCGAGGCACGTCAGTCCCCCTATTTCGGCAAGCCTGATTCAGAAGGGCAGGTCCTGCGCTACGAGCTGGTGCGGGCCAAACTTGCAGGCTTCATGCAGTCATCCCAGCGCGTCTTCCAGCGCTATCCGAAATCCGACGATTCGCTGCCCGCCAACTACGCCCGCGCCATCGCCATGATGCGCCGGGGCGACATCAGAAACGCTCTTCCGGTTCTGGATGAATTGACAGCACTGATGCCGGAAAACCCATACTTCTGGGAGTTGAAGGCCCAGGCCCTGCACGAAAACGCCCAATCCAAAGCCGCCATCCCCGCCATCAAGCAAGCCCGCAAACTCTTGCCCAACAACGGCCTGCTGCAAATCATGCATGCGCAAATTCTTCTGGGCACAGATTCAAGTGCCGTCGCAGATGAAGCCTTGAAGCTGTTGATATTGGCCAAGAAAACCGAAGGCACCCAACCGGCGATATTCAAGTTGCAAGCGCAAGCCTACGCCCTGAAAAACGACGTGCCCCGTGCCGAGCTGGCCACCGCTGAATACGCCTGGTCTGTTGGCGACAAGGGCCTGGCCATCGAAAAAGCCCGTGCTTCCACCAAGCGTTTCAAAAAAGGCACGCCCGAATGGCTGCGTGCTAACGATCTTTTGAATGCAGCCTCGCGCAAGAAGGGCTAAGACAGTCCAAATCGATGCATCCAAGGAAAAACCCATGCGCCTGAAAGCCCTGCTTTTGTCTGCCGTTATGATGACAGCCCCACTCGCCGTTCAGGCCCAATCCCTCACCGACGCGCAAAAAACCGAGATGGGAGACGTGATCCGCGCCTATCTTCTGGAGCATCCCGAGTTGCTGCGCGAAATGGCCGAGAAGCTTGAAGCCAAAGACCGTGATGCCGAACAGACAGCCCGCACCGAAGGTCTGGAGAAGAACAAGGATGTGATTTTCAAACTCGCCGGCGATGCCGTTGTCGGAAACCCGCAAGGCGATGTCACAGTCATTGAGTTCCTCGATTACAATTGCGGCTGGTGCAAAAAATCCGTGAAAGAAGTGGCCAGCCTTGTCGCCGCCGATCCAAAACTCAGAATCGTCATGAAGGAATTCCCGATTTTCGGCGAGAACTCAGAACACGCGGCCCGTGCGGCACTTGCGTCCAAAAAACAAGGCAAATACTGGGAACTGCATCAAGCCCTGTTCGCCCACGAAGGCCAGGTCACCAAGGACGTCGTCAATGAAACCGCCAAGGGCCTCGGCCTCGACATGGCAAAACTCGAAGCCGACATGAAGTCACCCGAAGTGTTGGACACCATCGCCGCCAACTACGACCTCGCAAAGTCACTGGCCCTGAACGGCACACCGGCTTTCATCATCGATACAAATGTGGTTCCCGGCTACATCCCCCAGAACGACATCCAAGGCTACGTCAACGAAGTCCGCAGCAACGGCTGCAAGTATTGTTGAAGTCAACGGCCATCGCTTGAAGCCAAAGGACCTCTCCCCCGCTTCGCGGACCCTCTCCG
>JANPCE010000069.1:0-33256 GCA_031430795.1 Hyphomicrobiales bacterium | reverse complement strand
GCCGGACCCTCTCCGAAGGGGAGAGGGACTCGTTGTACGACCTCTCCCATTTTATTGTGAAGGGCGCTCGCACCACGAGTCCCTGCCCTTTGGGGAGGGTCCGGCGAAGCCGGGGGAGAGGTTCCTCGGCTTCAAGCGATTACCTTCGAAGATCAAGTGATTTCGTTCAATCGCTTTTCGTGGCCTTCGCCGGCAGTGTCGCATTGTAGGCCAGCGCCAAATCCACCCAGCGCTGCAAGGCCGTGTCTTCTTCCACACTGTCAGCATCAATCAAAATGAACCCCAGCATGACGCGGTCCTTCATCACCATTTCCGAGGCACCGGAAATCTTGAGCACTTTTTCGTGGTCTTCCTTCGCCACACGCGCCATCAGTCCGCCCCGGAACGTGCCCATCAACATGTTGCCGTTCAACATGAAACACAATCCACCGAACATGCGTTTGCGGATCGTCGGAAAAGGACCGAGTGCAAGCGAGAGGCGGTCTTCGAGGGTCATGGCCGACAATAGCATGTCTGCAATGCTTTGACACCACTTCGCCCGCGTGGCACCCATGGGGCATGACGGAATCTTCGACTGCCCCCTCAGCCAATGCTCTCCACTATCCCCGCTTTGTAAAACACCTATCCGCACTGCTGGCCCACGGCTTTGCGGCGCAGATCATGGTGGTGGCGGTGGGGTGGCAGGTTTATGACATCACGCGCGACCCATGGGATCTTGGCCTGATTGGCTTGTCACAATTTCTTCCGGCCCTGTGTCTCGTGCTGGTGACGGGGCTGGTGGCGGACCGTTTCAACCGGCGTCTGATCCTCACCTTGTGTCTGGCCTTGGAACTGGTTGTTGCAGTGGGGCTGGTCTGGTTCACGCTGTCATCTCCAACCAGTGTCTATCCGATCTTCGGCCTCCTCGCATTGCTGGGCGTGGCGCGGGCGTTCTTCAATCCGGCGTCGGATGCGCTTTCGCCCAATCTCTTGTCCAAGGCGGCGATCCCCCATGGCATCTCGCTCGGATCCATGAACTGGCAGATCACCACAATCACAGGCCCGGTGCTGGGCGGGTTGCTTTACGGGCTGGGCGGGCATTTTGCCTATGCGGTTGCGGCGGCGTTGTTGTTCATCGCAATCTGTGCCGTGTTCTGGATTGGCGCGGTGAAGCAGGACAACCATGTGGAAGAAACCAGCATCAGCACCTTGTTGGCCGGCTTCCGTTTCATCAAGTCTGAACCGATTGTGTTGGGAGCGATCTCGCTGGACCTGTTCGCGGTCTTGCTGGGCGGTGCCACCGCGTTGATGCCGATCTATGCACGGGACATTTTGCAAGCTGATGAACTTGGGTTGGGCATGTTGCGTTCAGCGCCCGGCATTGGCGCCGTCATCATGGCGGCATGGCTGGCAAAATACGGCATCAAAAATCACGCGGGCCGCATTCTCTTTCTCTGCGTTGCAGGCTTTGGCTTTTTCGCCATCGTTTTCGGCTATTCCACGTGGATTCCACTGTCGATCTTTGCGCTCATCATGATGGGGGCGTTCGACATGGTGTCTGTCTATGTGCGCGAAACACTGATGCAGCTGTGGACGCCGGACGAAGTGCGGGGCCGCGTCAATGCGGTGAACCGGGTGTTCATTGGCGCATCAAATGAACTGGGTGAATTCAGGGCCGGGGCCGTGGCTGCGAAATTCACGGCCGTCACCGCCGTTGCCATGGGCGGCATTGGCACCATGGCGGTTGCCGCGCTGTGGAGTTACATGTTCCCGGCATTGCGACATGCGAAGCGTTTGGAAGGCAAACAAGAGGGTTAGAAAAACCAGGGAATTTCAATGATGTATCTTGATAAATTCAATTTGGATGGCAGGATCGCTGTGATCACGGGTGCAGCGCGCGGCATTGGTTTTGCCTGTGCCGATGCGCTCTCAGAAGCGGGTGCCCATGTGGTCATCACGGACATGGACAACACAGCTGGCCAGATTGCTGCTGATGCCCTCAGGGCAAAGGGGCGCAATGCCACGTTTCAGCGCATGGATGTAACGGTGTCAGCCGATGTCACCATGGTCGCCGCCAGCATCATCAGCCAGCATGGCCACGTCGATATTCTTGTCAACAATGCGGGCATCGCCAAGTCCTTCATCCCAGCCGAAACCATGGATGATGACACGTGGCTCTCCGTGCTTGATGTCAATCTCAACGGCACATTCTGGTGTGCCCGTGAATTCGGCAAGCACATGCTGGAACGAAAATCGGGAGCCATCGTCAACATCGGTTCCATGTCCGGCATCATCGTCAACTATCCGCAGGAGCAGGCGCAATACAACGCGTCAAAGGCCGCCGTGCATCACCTGACCAAGTCACTCGCCGCCGAATGGGCACCACGTGGCGTTCGCGTCAATGCGGTGGCCCCCACCTACATCGTCACGGAACTCACACAGAAAGTCGCGGAAGACCCAGATATCCGCAAGCACTGGATCGACGGCACCCCCATGGGCCGCATGGGCAAGCCGGACGAGATTGCATCAGCCGTGCTCTTCCTCGCCTCAGACGCCGCGAGTTTGATGACGGGGAGTATTGTGGTGGTGGATGGCGGCTTTATCTGCTGGTGATTGACAACAATGCGGTTTTTGTCATAAATTCTGATTATGGCAAGTTCTAAAAAAATGGCAGATCAAGAAGGTTTCGCTGAAGAGGCGCAAACGCCTTTTCTCGCGGCATCATCGCCACAGCGTTGGCGGTTGAAAATCGGGACAGACGGTCGCGTCGTCATTCCTGCTGCGGCGCGGGCGCTGATGGAGCTTTCGAAAGACGGCGTGGTCAATGCGAGAGTGGTGGAAGGTCAACTTCAGCTGACGTCCACGGCTGTTGGCATCAAGCGGGCGCAAGCGATTGCCGCGAAGTATCGCAAAGGTACTGGCTCGATGGTTGACGCGCTTATCGCAGACCGGCGCGAGGCGGCCAAGCGGGGCGATTGAGAATGACTGAAACTGTGATTGACAGTTCAGCGCTTCTTGCACTGATACAGAATGAACAAGGCTCTGAAAAAGTCCGGAGTCTGGTTTCGCAGTGCGTCATGGGCAGCGTCAACTTCGCCGAAGTCGTGAGCATCATGAATCACCACGGATATGAGGCCGATCAAATTGACGAAATACTTGGCGAATACAACATACCGGCCATCCCTTTCGATCAAGCACAAGCCACATTGGCGGGAAATATGCGCCGCGCCACCCGCCACCTCGGACTCTCCCTCGGAGACCGTGCTTGCCTTGCACTCGCACTGCAAAAAGGTTTGCCTGTGTTGACGGCAGACCGGGCCTGGGCGAACGTTGATTTGGGCGTGAAAATTGAACTGGTGAGGTGAGCAGGGCCCGGCATTTCTGCCGGACCCCTTGTAGGCTCAGCCTTCAGCGGGCTTTGGCGCGTTGCGCTCGCTCATGAAGCGGTCGAACTCATCCTGGTCCTTGGCGCGGCGCAGCTTGGCGAGGTGATCGCCAAAGGCCTTTTGTTCTTCGTTGAGCTTGCGGCGCTCGGCTTCGAGGCGGTCCAGCTGCTCTTTCTTGTAGGCATCAAATGCGGCATTGCCGGAGGTGCTTTGTGTCCAACTGGATGCATTCCAGTTGGGTGCGGCAAAGCCAAAAGGTTTATCACCTTTTTCCGTGCGCCAGTTTTGATACGCGGTCCACGGCATCACATTATGCTTGGCACCCGGCCACATTTCGCCCTTCACCAGTTTGACGCCGAGTGCAACCAGGCCAATCGGCCAATACACCACGAAGCCCCCGATCATGGTGGCGATTTCAAGCGATGACCACTTGCGGGTTTTTTTGCAGGATCTGTGTTCGTGTTTGCCGAAGTCAGCAGTGTCGGCAGTGGCAGTTGTATTCATGTGTCGAGCCTCCGGTTTCTAACATTCAACACTTGGGGATGACACGCCTGCGCTTCAAGGGTCCTTGCCGCTGCAATGCATCTCCGTTAGGAAGCGCCAACCAGAATCTGAGGAGCGCACATCATGGCCAAAGCAACACCCAAGGCAAAAGCCAAGCAGCACAAAATCGCCTTGCTCACCGCCGGTGGCCTCGCACCCTGCCTTTCAGCGTCAGTCGGTTTCCTGATCGATATGTATTCAAAGAAGCTGCCGAAAGCAGAGATCATCGGCTATCGCAACGGCTATATGGGCTTGCTGAAAGGTTGGTCCCTCAAGGTGGACAAGGTCACGCGCAAAAACGCACTCACCCTGACGCAACATGGTGGCAGCCCCATCGGCAACAGCCGTGTGAAACTCACCAACGTGAAAGACTGCATTAAGCGCGGCCTGGTGCAGGAGGGGCAGAACCCCTTGCACGTGGCAGCGGAGCAATTGGTGAAAGACGGCATCACCATCCTGCATACCATCGGCGGTGATGACACCAACATTACAGCAGCTGATCTTGCCGCCTATCTCGCCCAAAACAATTACCACCTCACCGTTGTCGGCCTGCCCAAAACCATCGACAACGACGTGATCCCCATCAAGCAAACCCTGGGTGCAGTGACCGCAGCAGAGCAGGGTGCGATTTTCTGGGAAAACGCGATCAACGAACAGAGCACCAATCCCCGCATGTTGCTCATCCACGAAGTCATGGGCCGCAACTGCGGCTGGCTCACAGCAGCAACGGCGGAAACGTATCGCAAGCGACTGAAGAAGCAAAAATTCGTGCCCGGCTTTGGTTTGCCGATGGCGTATAAAGACATCGACGCTGTCTACGTCCCCGAAATTTCCGTTGATCTCGAAGCAGAAGCAAAGCGCCTGCGCAAAGTCATGGACGCAGAAGATTGCGTCACCATCTTTCTCAGCGAAGGGGGCGGCGTTGACGACATCGTCGCTGAAATGCGCAGCAGAGGCGAAGAGCCGGAACGCGACGCTTTCGGCCACGTCAAGATCGACAAGATCAACCCCGGCGCATGGTTCGCCAAACGCTTCGCCGACATGGTGGGTGCCGAAAAAACCCTGGTGCAAAAAAGCGGCTATTTTGCCCGCAGCGCCAAAGCCAACAAGCACGACCTCGCCCTCATCAAGCTGATGTGCACCGAAGCCGTGAAGAACGGCTTGAAGGGAGTCTCAGGCGTCATCGGCCACGACGAAGAAATGAAGGGCGCACCTTTACGCGCCATCGAGTTCCCAAGGATCAAGGGCGGCAAAGCCTTTGACGTGCAAGAGAAATGGTTTGCCGCATTGCTGAAAGACGTGGGCCAGCCAATGGGGAAGGTGTTGAATTAACTTCCTCACGCGGCACGCGTGGGGGAGTACCCGCGAAGCGGGGGAGGGGGTGTGTCAGCAGGTTGAAACCGCACCCAGCAGAACCACTCCTCCGCCCCTTCGGGGCACCTCTCCGTCGCGTTCCGCGCCGAGGAGGTTACTTAACTTCCTCACGCGGAATTCGCAGATGTCTGCATGAACACCGGGGTTTCAGTGCCACTCCACTTAACTCCCTTGCCGCGAAGCGGTGGGGGAGTACCCGCGGAACGCGGGGGAGGGAGTGTGTCAGCAAGTTAAAATCGAACCCAGCCGCACCACCCCTCCGCCCCTTCGGGGCACCTCCCCACCGCTGCGCGGCAAGGAGGTTGGATAACGGTGACACTCCACTTAACTCCCCTGCCGCGAAGCGGTGGGGGAGTACCCGCGGAACGCGGGGGAGGGGGTGTGTCAGCGAGGTAAAACCGCACCCGGCTGAACCATCTCACCATCAACCAGCTCATCAATGATCCCGGCCAACGTCAATTCCACTTCTCCATCCGCCTTGCCATCCACTGCAGGGCTGGGCGCACAGGCAGGAACGCGCGATAGGCGATTTCGAGCATCCAAGGCATGGGCGGCACACTGGCAATTTTGCCCAAGGTGCGCCAGCCCCGCAAATTGTGCCACAGCGCGATATTGGCCGCCGCCCCACTCACCCATTCACCGTTTGCTTTACGCACATGAAAACGCGCCATGGCCTGTTCGCGTGTCAGGCCTTCAGGCGGCGCGTTCGTGCTGACGTCGAGCCATTCCACCTCCGCGCTGTTTTCTGCGCGGCGATAAAATCCGATTTCACGCCGGCACAAGGGGCAAGAGCCGTCGTAACACACGGTGACGGGTTGTTGCGGTGTGGGGCTCACAATGCGGCCAATGCCTTCTCAACCGCCCCGGTGATTTTGCCGCTCATCGGCTCCGTCGTCGTTGCAAACCAATCCACAAATGTTCCGTCTCGCCCGAACAGGTATTTGTGGAAATTCCATTTTGGCCTGCCGACCTTGCTTGCTGCATCCCCCGCCCAAACATAGACAGGGTGCGCGCCTGTGCCTTTCACCACGGTTTTGTCCGCCAGTGGAAACGTCACGCCATAATTGAGTTTGCAGAAGGTGGCGATCACCTCCACCGAGCCCGGCTCTTGCCCGCCGAAGTCATTTGACGGCACGCCGATGATGACGAGGCCCTTGTCCTTGTAAGCGCCCCACAATTTCTCAAGCCCGTCATACTGGCCGGTGTAGCCGCATTCTGATGCGGTGTTGACCAACAACACGACGTGGCCCCTGAATTGCGCAAGCGGCATGGGCTTGCCGTCGATGCCCGTGAGGCTGAAGTCATGCAGTGTGGTGGCGTGTGCGGTCATGAAGGTGCTCAAGAAGATGAAGAGGGTGGCACAGAGCTTAGCATGGAATGTGGTGATGCTGCGCCAGGTGGATGCGGTGAATTGATGCATTGGTCGCGGTCCTTTCTGGTTTTGAATTGTCTGAATGCCTCAACTCCCAATCGTCATGGCCCGCTTCAGGCCTACAAGATTCACAGATTTTTTTGTGACACAAGTACGATTGAAAATCGGCTTTTCTATTTAGTCACCAACTATTGTTTTAATTCATTATTCCGTCATCCCGGCGAAGGCCGGAACGAGGCTGACCAAAGGCGGCGCGCGCAAAAAGCCTGGTCCCGGCCTTCGCCGGGATGACGGTTTTTGTTGGAAAACTGGAGTTTTGCTCTTGCAAGAACACGATAAGAAAGATGTGTGCATATAGTAGGTTTCAGGCGGTCCGTGACGGAATTTTTTTTGAGGGCGCGGACTTTCGAAGCCAATTGTGGATTGTCTGGAATACTAGCCGATCCACAGCGCGGTGTCAAGCATAAAAATCATATAATTAGATTTTTTATAGTATATTGACTTTAAACAGTTTTTAGGAACGGTAATTTGCAAGGCCCGCATTGCGCTGGAAAGCTCAATCGTTCACACTCGCACAATGCACGAAATCCTCACCCCCCAGCAAATGCTTGCCGCCGATGGGCTTGCTTTGAAGCGCGGCACGGCTTCGCTGACGCTGATGGAAAATGCTGGAAAGGCTGTCACGGCTGAAATTCTCAAGCGTTATGCCAAGTGTCCCGTTGCCGTGCTGTGCGGTCCGGGCAACAATGGCGGTGATGGGTTTGTGGTGGCGCGCCTTTTGGCCGCAAAGAAATGGCCGGTGCGGGTGTTTCTAATCGGCGAACGCAAGGCACTGAGAGGCGACGCCGCAAAAATGGCCGCCAAATGGAAAGGGGCCATCGGCGATTTTGGTGATTTCGAAAAATCCATTGGCGGCAGCAAAGGGCCGCGACTGATCGTCGATGGCATTTATGGTGCCGGACTCAACCGCGATTTTCCGGGTTTGCTCGCAGACACCATTCACGGATCATGCGCGCGGGTGGTTTCCATTGATGTGCCTTCAGGTGTTGACGGACTGACCGGGCAACAACGGCACTGCTCCGTGATCGCAGAACTCACCGTGACGTTTTTCCGTAAAAAACCAGCCCATGTGCTTCAACCAGGCCGCAGGCTGTGCGGTGAACTCGTGGTCTGTGACATCGGCATTGCAGATGACATCGCCGATGAACTGCCCATCCGCATTTACGAAAACGGCAAGCCGCATCTTCCTGTCGTCCTCGAACAGTTCCACAAATTCAACCGCGGCCATGCTGTCATCTGGTCTGGCTCCGCGCTTTCCACGGGAGCCGCGCGGCTTGCAGCCATGGCGGCGGCGCGCAGCGGGGCAGGGCTGACCAGCATCGCGGGTCCGCGTGATGCGCTGATGGTGCATGCGGCGCATGTGTCTTCGATCATGTTGAAGCCAGCGGACACACTTGATCAGTACACAGAGCTTTTGCGGGACAAACGCATCACCGCCGTCTGCATCGGCCCCGCCGCAGGTGTTTGTGAGGATACGCGCAAGAGAGTCCTCCGTGCACTGAATATTGGCATGCCTCTTGTGTTGGATGCTGATGCGCTGACCAGTTTTGCTGAAGACTCTGAAACACTGTTCGCCGCCATCAAGGCAAAGCCCGGGCGCGCTGTTGTGTTGACACCGCATGAAGGAGAGTTTGCAAAGCTTTTTCCCAACGCCACCGGCAGCAAAATTGAAAAGGCACAAGCCGCCGCAGTACTTTCCGGCACAACATTGATTTACAAAGGTTCAGACACGGTCATCGCCAGCCGCTCCGGCTTTGCATGGGTCAACACCAACGCATCAGCAAAGCTTGCAACTGCGGGAAGTGGCGATGTGCTCGCAGGCCTCGTCACGGGTTTGATTGCGCAAGGCATGGACGAATATGGTGCCGCCTGTGCCGCTGTCTGGCTGCATGGTGATGCCGCAACCCGCATCCCCCGCCGCAGCATCATCGCGGAAGATTTGATTGAAGCGCTGGATACGTGAACAAGCTGCTCAACAATCCCTTCTTCCTGCTGGTTGGCACGGGCCTCACGCTTGGCGCCATCGCACCACTTGGCAAACTCGCGCTTCAAGCCGGCATTGATCCGTTTTTATGGGTCGCGGTGTTTTTGCTGATCTCCGGTTTGCTTCTGCTCTGGCTTTCGCGCCGTGAAAACTGGGGCAGGGCCGATCTTTTGGGTTTTGGTCTGGGTGCCGGGCTTTTCGCCAATGTGATTCCGAATTCGATTCTGCTTCTTGCCATCCCGCACATCGGCAGTGGTCTTGGGGGATTGATGTTTGCGCTGTCTCCGGTGATCACAGCTGTTCTCTCCATCACGCTCAAAGTGCGGCCTCCGAACCGCGCTTTGCTTGTTGCTGTCGCACTGGGATTTGTCGGCGCCATATTGATCGTGGCTGGCCGCAACAGCCTTGCATTGCCGTCAGCGCCAACATGGTTGTTGATTGCCTTGCTGGTTCCCGCCTCGCTCGCCGTCGGCAATGTGTTCCGCACGGCCTATTGGCCAAAGGACGCAAAGCCGATGCAAGCGGGAGCCGCCGCCAATCTTTTATCAGTGCCACCACTGCTCGCCCTGTCAACGTGGAACGGCGGCCTCGACATCAGCCCCATTCTCGCCCAATGGCCGCTTGCCCTCGCCCAATGGTTGGCGTCCATCTGCATGTACCTGCTGTTCTTCCGCCTGCAATGGGTGGGCGGACCAACCTATCTCAGCCAGATCGGCTATTTTGCCGCCGCCGTTGGACTCGCCGTGGGAACATTGGTCTTCGGAGAAACCTATCCGGGTCTTGTCTGGTGTGGTGCCGCACTGATTTTGGCTGGCATCGGCGCTTCGGCCCTCGAACAAACAAGAAAGCCCGCGCCCTGATTTCCCGCTTGGAAGCCCCAAACCCTTCTGCTAAGCCCCCGCCCAACACAAGACCCCGACGAGGTTCGCACCTCATTGGCATGCGCGGACGTGGTGAAATTGGCAGACACGCAGGATTTAGGTTCCTGTGGGGAAACCCGTGGGGGTTCAAGTCCCTCCGCCCGCACCATGCTTCATGCCGAAACGGGTTTACTGAAATTTGAAATGTGAGAGACACCATGCAGGTTGCAGAAACGATCAATACCGGCCTCAAGCGCGCCTTCCAGGTCACGGTTCCCGCCGCAGACCTTGCCGCCAAGGCAGACGCCAAAATGAAGGACCTCGCCGGTAAGGCCCAGCTCAAGGGCTTCCGTCCCGGCAAGGTGCCTGTTGCCCATCTCAAAAAGATGTATGGAAAATCGGTGATGGCCGAAATCATCCAGGAAACGGTCGACACCCAATCACGCGCTGTTTTCGCCGACCGCAACTTGAAACCAGCCTATCAGCCGGACGTGAAGCTTCCGGAAGATGCAGGCGAAGTGAATGCCGTCATGGATGGCAGCCGCGATCTTTCCTTCAACGTTGAAGCCGAAGTCATTCCAACATTCGAACTCAAGGACGCGTCCGGCCTTGTTCTCACCAAGCATTTGGTTGAAACATCGGACGCCTACATCGACGAAGCTGTGGAGCGCATGAGTTCACAGTCGAAGTCATGGTCCACCAAAGACGGTGCCGCCGAAAAAGGCGACCGTGTCACCATCTCTTTCGTCGGCAAAATGGACGACAAGGAATTTGAAGGCGGCAAAGGCGAAGACATTCCCCTCGAACTTGGCTCCAACCAATTCATCCCTGGCTTTGAAGACCAGCTCATGGGCAAGACCGCTGGAACAGAACTCACGGTCTACGTCCGCTTTCCCGAAGAATATGGCGTGAAGGAACTGGCGGGAAAGCCCGCTGACTTCGCAACCAAGATCACACTGGTGGAAAAATCCGCCGGTGCAGTGATCGACGATGACTTCGCCAAGAAGTATGGTTTCGACACACTTGTGGCCATGCGCGAGATGTTCAAGACCAGCCTTGGCCGCGAATTTGACCGCATGTCGCAGATGAAGATGAAGCGCGACGTTCTTGACGCGCTCGACAAGCAGTATGATTTCGAACTTCCCGGCAAGCTGGTTGAATCCGAATTCAACGGCATCTGGCAGGCCCTCACCAATGAAATGGCAAAAGCCTCCAAGAGTTTCGCCGACGAGGAAACCACGGAAGAAAAAGCCCGTGAAGAATACCGCGCCATCGCGGCACGGCGCGTGCGCTTGGGGCTGGTGCTCGGCACCATGGGCGACAAGCAAGGCATCACCATCACCGAGCAGGAATTGCAGCAGGCCCTGATCGCAAGGGTGCGCCAGTTCCCCGGCCAGGAAAAACTGGTCTATGACCATTACCGCAAGAACCCGGGCGCACTGGTTGAACTGCGTGGGCCCATTTTTGAGGCGAAAGTGGTTGATCACATTGTCTCAAAAGCCACCGTCACCGACAAAACCGTCAGCCGCGAAGAGCTGCAAAAGATGGTCGAAGAGGATGTGGAAGAGGCCTGAGCCTCCAGCCCCAAAGGGCAATCGCCTGAAGCCAAGGGACCTCTCCCCCGCTTCGCGGACCCGCTCCGGAGGAGCGGGACTCGTGGTGCGAGCGCCCTGATCAGTAAGTGGGGAGGTGTCACTACGAGTCCCTCTCCCCTTCGGAGAGGGTCCGGCGAAGCCGGGGGAGAGGTCCCTTGGCTTCAAGCGATAGCCCTGCGTCAGCTCCCACCCACTCCTGGCCCCTCTTTTACAGGGAGGGGAAAAGCGCTCTAGCGCATCGGGCGCTCAACAGCATTCACGATTTTCCTTTTGTCCTCCATAGGCGGGCTTGACCCGCCTACCCAGAACCACCCGCAGTCTGGTTCGGCGGCTCAAGGCCGCCGATGGAGAAATATGGGGTTTGATCTTACCTGATCGCCCGCCGCTCTGGCGCAGATAATCTACGCCGCTTCCTCAATCGCTGGCGCACCCAATCCCAGCACCCGGCAAATCGCATAAACCAGCTCTGACCTGTTCAACGTGTAGAAGTGGAAATCCTCCACGCCCTCGCGCTGCAAGGCCTGCACCTGTTCTGCCGCCACCATGGCTGCAACCAGGTTTCTGGTCTCTGGTTCATTCTCAAGCCCTGCGAAACGCCGCGCCAGTTCCGGCGGAATGAACGCACCGCATTTTCCGGCAAACTCTGACACGCGGGCGAAATTTGTAATCGGCAAAATGCCCGGCACAAGATTGATCTTGATGCCGCGCGCGGCGATGCGGTCGCGCAGGCGCAAGAAGAACGCGTTGTGGAAAAAGAACTGCGACAGCGCCCGTGTCGCGCCATGGTCTGCCTTGTCGGCCATGAAGGCGAGGTCTTCTTCGATTGACACAGAATCCGGGTGGCGTTCGGGGTAAGCGGAGACGCTGACTTCGAATTCACCGATTTCCCGAATGCCACGCACCAGATCAGCGGCGTTTTGATATCCCGCAGGGTGTGGTTTGAATTTCGCGCCGAGTCCTTCAGGCGGATCGCCGCGCAAAGCCACGATGTGATTGACACCTGCGGCCTTGAAAGCGCGGATGACGTCGTTCACCTCGTCCTTGGATTTGCCGACGCAGGTGAGATGGCCGGCGGCGGGCAAAGTGGTTTCCGCTGCAATGCGGCCCAGTGTTGCCAAGGTGCGGTCTTGCGTGGTGCCGCCCGCGCCATAGGTGACAGAGACGAAATCCGGATTGATGCTTTCGAGTTTTTTCACGGTGGACCAGAAGGTCTGGTCAATCTCGCCCTTGGGCGGGAAAAATTCGAAAGAGATGCGGAGTGTACTGCTGTTCATGAGGTTACACGTTGCCTTGGTGCTGAAATTTTAGCGGGTTGTTTGGGGCGCGCCAGCCAGAAACTGACGGTGAGACCTTCGCGGTCTTTGAGCCAGGGCGGATCAAGCACGTCATGGCGTTCAAGGCTGAGGCCGGCGCGGGTGAACCAGCCGGACATCTGCTCCGTTGCCAATCCCAATCTGCGGTGGGCGTGCTGTTCGCGCAATTCCTCGAGATCATGGGGCGCAAAATCCACAATCAAAAGTCTGCCATCGGGCTTCAAGATGCGGCGCGCCTCGAGAAGCGCTTTTTGCGGCTCGTCCAAAAAGTGCAAGACCTGATGAATGGTCACGACATCGGCCGATGCATCGGCGAGGGGCAATGCGTAAATATCGGCGTGGCGGAGTTGGGCTTGGCGGATGTTGGCGCGCTCCACATTGGCACGGGCGATGGACAGCATGTCGTGGCTTGAGTCGATGCCGAACATCTGTTTGGCCTGGCCTGCAAAAACTTCGAGCACACGGGCCGTGCCCGTGCCGAGGTCAACCAGGGTGCCAAATGACTCCCCGCCCAGTAAATCGCGCATGCGCTGCTCAACGCTGACTTCATCCACATGCAGCGAACGGACGCGTGACCATTGGGCGGCATTGGCGCTGAAATAGGCTTGCGCCTTGTCTTCACGTTGGCGGCGCACGGCTTCGATCCGTTGCAGATCTTCTGCAAGGTCGGCGTCGCGGCTGGGCAACATGTCGGCGAGGGCGCGGGCGACTGCCCCGCCCAGGCCTTCATGGCGCAGGCGGAACAGCACCCAGTTGCCTTCCTTGTGCCTGCTTAACAGGCCAGCTTCTGCCATCAGCTTCAAGTGGCGGCTGACCCGGGGCTGGCTTTGATCAAGCACATAGGTGAGTTCGGAAACATTGAATTCGCCGTGGGAAAGCGCAAAAAGGATGCGGATGCGGGTGGTTTCCGCCACCGCCTTGAGGCCCGCCAAAAGTTCATCCAAAGCACTTTCCATAAACCTATATAAACATATCTTTATATAGATTGCAAAGGCCATTCGCTTTTGCCAGTAAATTAGTCGCTTCCAGGCTTTCACAATTGCTTGTCTTGATTTTGCCACGGCGCAAACGCTATAACGATGCAGGTCAAGACCGATGGGGCACGTGTCTGCGACATAACGATCCGGGACGAACCATGACCTATCATTTGACGCGGCGCAGTCTGTTTTCCCTCTTTGCGGCGGGTGCTGCCCTGCCGCTTTCACCTGCTTCACACGCGGCCATTGACCCGGCTGCGAAATCCTATGTTGAAAACATTGGAGACAGCGTGTTGTCGCTGGCCAATGGCGGGACAAAGGGCACGGCGTTGCGCGGTAAATTTGCCAGTTTACTGGGGCGGCATGTCAATCTCTGGAACATTGCGACGTCATCACTTGGCACATGGCGCAGCAAACTGCCTCCCGGAGACAAAGGCAAATTGCAGGGTTTGGTGACGCTTTATGCGGCGGCCCTGTTTGTCTATTACGTGGACAAGTTCAAGGGCTCGAAATTTGAAGTCGAAAGCACGGTAAAGCAGGGCAATTTCATTGTTGTCAAAAGCCGGATCATGAAATCAAGCGTCAGCGGTGAGCAAGTTGTGTTCTTCCTGTCGCCCAAGGGCGGGTCGTATCAGGTTGTAGACCTGAGCATCCTTGGTGTGCGCTTGTCAGTGGCCTTGCGTGATGCCTTCACCAGGGAGCTGCGCAAATCCAAGGGCGACTTCAAACAGCTTTATGCCTTTCTGGAGGAAGCGGAAACGTGGTGAGGTCAAAGCTGGCAACGTGGTTAACGCCATGTTAACCGCCGCACACCCAAACCGGGCTTGGAAAGACGAATCATGCTGACACGGCGGACACTGCTGGCACTGTCACTCTCTGCGCTGGGCGTTGCGCCCGCGGCGGCGGAGCATCCGTCTGTGGGTTTCACGCGGCAGGTGGGCAAGGAACTTCTGGCAGCACACCGCAAGGGCACCACAGCGGCATTCCTGCGTGTCATCCAACGCTATGCCGACGTTCCTGAAATCGCACAATTCTCGCTTGGCAAATACGAGGGTAAACTGAAAAGTGGGCAAAAGCCGCAGTACCAGCGTGCTGTTGCCACCTATATGGCCCGCTATTTTGCGTTGATGTCGAGGGAATACACCATCGCCAAATATGAAGTGGGCGAAGCCAAGGTGGACGCCAACAAGAATGTCATTGTCGACAGCAAAGTCTATCTCGTCACCGGGCAATCCTATTCGGTGGGTTGGCAATTGGTCTGGCGCGGCGGCACTTACAAAGTGCGCGACGTAAAAGTCATCCTGTGGCTGACACCTTTCCAGAAGCGCGAGTTCGTGGCCTTCCTCGACAAGTACCAAGGCGACATCAACCGCCTGATCAAGGCCCTGCACGGGTAAGCCCAGTCAATAACTCCACGTTAAGGTTGACGAAGCATAACACACGCCTTGAGTGAGTGTGTGTATGCGTAACAAGGTTGTGGGCCCGGCGCTGCTGGCGCTTTGCGTCGTCTTGACGGCGTGTTCCAGCAAGAAAGAAAAAGCCCGGCGCGAAGACCCGCCGATTTCACGTGCGGCCTATTGCCCGTCTGACCTCACAAAATATGCCTATGCCCGCAAGATCAGTGATTTTGGCAATGCCCGCAGTTGCCATGTGCGCAATGCCTGGGAAGTGCGAAAAATTGCCGGCGTGGCCCTCAACCAGGATTCGACCTTCAACTGCCAGACGGTGCACACCACGGCACTCTGGCTGCAAGACGTGGTGCAGCCTGCCGCTGAGGATTGGTTCGGCGAGAAGGTTGTGAAGATCGAAGTGCCCTCCGCCTATTCATGCCGCACCCGCAACAGCCAGCGCGGGGCCAAGCTGAGTGAACATGCGCGTGGCAATGCCATTGACGTGTCGGCTTTCATTCTTGAAAGTGGAGAGCGGGTGTCTGTGCTTTCAGACTGGAATGGGTCACGCAAAAAAGAAAAATTCCTGCGGCAAGTCAGGCAGGAAGCCTGTGGCCGCTTCAAAACCGTGCTGGGGCCGGGGAGTGACCGCCACCACAAGGACCATTTCCATTTTGACCTGCAGGCGCACCGGAGTGGTGGGGCTTATTGCAGGTAAAACCGATCTTCAAGGATTTTGACTGCCGTTCTCCCTTGTCCATGGCAATCGCGTGAAGCCTAGGGACCTCTCCCGCCCTTCGGGCACCCTCTCCGAAGGGGAGAGGGACCTCTCGCAGCGACCTCCCTGAATCGCAAAAGAGGAGGTCTCACCACGCGTCCCTCTCCCCTTCGGAGAGGGTACGGCGAAGCCGGGGGAGAGGTCCCTTGGCTTCAAGCGATGGCCCTGCCACAAAGTGCGGTGCACTTTGGCAATGTGCTCGGTCGCTGTCACAAGCGAAGTTGCAAAATCACGTCTGCCAGCGCATATACCGCCCACCATGGAACAAGAAATCCGCCGTCCCGATTATGTGCCGCGTCAGCATGACCGCACGTCCAGTTCATTCAACTGCTTTCTGGCCGCTGCCGGCATGACGGCAATGATGCTGTGTCTGCTGGGTACAGCGGCGGCCATTTCGGCGTGGGCCATTGCCAAGCTGTTCGGGTTTGGTGATGAACTGCTCTACGGATTGATTGTGCTGTTTGAGCTTCCGGTGTTGTGGGTCACCATCTGGACGGCGGGCCGGGCGTGGCATTTGGAGCGCCGTCTGGCTTCGGGCAAGGACATGGACCAGCCGGTGTTTTCGCTGTTCCATTATTTCCGGAAAACGGCTTAAGCGTTTGCAGCGGAAAGCGGTGAGGAACCAGGCATGTCGATTTGGTCTCGCATCTCTGACGTTGCGGCAAATGTAACGGGCTCCATTGCGGGCGCGTTCAGTGGCGGCGAAAAACCGCCGGAAAAAACCGTGGCCTTCACCATTGCGATGATCGCCTTGTCGGCCAAGATGGCGCGGGCCGATGGTGTTGTCACCGGCGACGAGGTCAAGGCTTTCGGCGAAGTGTTTCAGGTCCCGGAGCATGACCGGGCATCGGTGGAGCGGGTGTTCAACCTGGCGCAGCAGGATGTTGCGGGTTTTGAATCATATGCCCAGCAGGCCGCCGGATTGTTTGGCGCAGGTGCTGGCACACTTGAAAACGTGTTGGATGGTCTGTTCCATATCGCTAAAGCCGATGGGGCCGTGCACGAGGATGAATTGACGTTTCTTGCCCGCGTGGCGGAAATTTTCGGTTTCGCGCCCCAGGAATTTGACCGCATCCGCGCGCGGCATGTGGTGTTGGAAGATGACCCCTGGCTGGTGCTTGGCTTGCCCAAAACCTCGTCCATCGATGAGGTCAAAAAGCATTACCGCAAACTGGCGCGCGAGCTGCACCCGGACAAGCAGGTGGCCGCAGGCATGCCGCCTGAACTGGTGGTGATTGCCAGTGACAGGCTGGCCCGCATCAACGCCGCTTACAACGCCATCAGCAAAGGTGCGGCAACGTGAGGGGCACGCGCTTGCGCCACGACGTGGTGCCGTCGCCAAACTTTGAAAAGCGGCCTGACAACATCAATCCTGATATATTGCTGCTCCACTACACAGGCATGGAAAGTGCCGCCATTGCCTGCAAGCGGCTGTGTGACCCCGCCTCAAAAGTTTCCTGTCATTACCTCGTTGAGAATGACGGCCACATCATCCAGATGGTCGATGAGGACATGCGGGCGTGGCATGCGGGGGCCTCGTCGTGGCGCGGTGTAACCGACATCAACACTGCGTCCATTGGCATTGAGATCCAGAACATTGGGCACAATGGTGACTATCCTGATTTCGGCGACGCGCAAATGGAGGCCGTGATTGATCTGTGTACGGATATTGTTTTGCGTCATGACATCGCGCCGGAAAACGTGCTTGGACATTCTGATGTGGCGCCGGCACGCAAGACTGATCCGGGCGAGAAATTTGATTGGCAAAGGCTGTGGCGCGCAGGAGTTGGCCACTGGATTGCGCCAGACGTGACTGATTCACTTCCAGATCAAAAAGATCATGACGTGAAAGGCCTGCAAGTGCTGCTGGCCCGTTATGGCTACGGCATTGGGATTTCAGGTGTCTACGATGACCGCACACGGAGTGTGGTGGAGGCGTTTCAACGCCACTTCCGGCCAGCACGAGTGGACGGCATTGCAGATGCATCAACGCGCAGCACCTTGGCGCGTCTGCTTGCTACTGTGCCGCAGCGGATTGCTGGCAAAGGCTGAGCAATCCATCCACCTGGACATCGGCCAGCGGGTACACACTTTTGTGCCCGATCACTGTGAGCTTGATGCGGTCTGCAGCTTTCACCGCATCAAAGAACAACTGGCCAAACGGAATATTCGCCTCGATGCTGTTGCCTTCAAATGCTTCACCCGCGGTCACTTTGCCGTCGAGATTGAAATCCACGTCGCCCAGTTTGACCGCGACTGGAACAACATCTTCGTTCTTCAAGGTCGTCCATGTGACTGGGAAATAAAGTGAGGTTTTGTCGGTGCCGATCTTGCACCAGAAGCTGATCCCCACATCTTCGCTTTCGGGCACGCCGTAAACCAGAAATGCGTCTTCGCCCGCAGCATCAAGCGACCAGACGCGTTCCTGCGCCAGTGCCTGCCCAGACACCAGCACCAGGCTCACCCACATGAAAATCCACTTCAGTTTCATCGACGCTCATACCGGAATTGACAGTCTCGCCGGGTTCTTTAGTCTGTTGGAAAACGAAAGGGAATTGCAATGTCTGTCGATCTGTTGATTGTGAATGGCGTGGTGTTGACGCAAGATCCGGCCAAGCCCCGGGCAGAGGCTGTTGCCGTCAAGGATGGGCGGATTATCAAACTGGGGCGGTCCAAGGATTTGCAGGCCTTGAAGGGCCGCAAGACCAAGCTGATTGATGCCGGGGGCGCCACGGTGTTGCCGGGCTTCATTGAAGCGCACATGCATATTGTGCCGGGATCACTGGAACTTTCAATGCTCAGCGTCGATGGGTTGAACGGTCTGGACGCCATTCGCAAGGCGGTGCAAGCCTTTGCCAAGTCGCATCCCGGCGATGGCATCATGATTGGGAATCAATTGAGCTATGTTGCCTTTGGCAATGGCCGTGCGGCGACGCGGCATGATCTCGACCAATGTCTGCCTGATCGGCCCTTGATGATTTACGCGCCCGACCATCACACGGCGTGGGCCAACACAAAAGCGCTTGAACTTGGCGGCATCTTGAAAGGCCGGAAGCTGACACCCGGCCACGAGATTGTCATGGGTGCCGATGGTTTGGCAACGGGTGAACTGCGTGAGCCGCAGGCGATTGCGCCCGTCATTGATACAGCCACAGACTACGACCGGGCCCGGGCGGCACTTCAGGGTAAAGAGGTTGACCCGCATCCCAGTGACGCGGAATTCGAGGCTGATCTTGAAATCATCCGGCAAGGCCTTGCCCATTTGGCCAGGCACGGCATCACTTCATTCCAGAACATGGATGGCAACATCTACACCATGCAGCTTTTGCATGCGCTGGAAAAGCGGAACCAGCTCACAACGCGGGCCAAAGTGCCGTTTCATTTCAAACCCTTTATGGGGCTGGCAGCGCTGGAGCGCGCACGGCTGATGACGTTGGGTTACAATTCATCGTTGCTCAAAGGCGGCATGGTGAAAATGTTCATGGATGGTGTCTTGGATTCGGGCACGGCTGTGGTGCTTGATGATTATCCAGACAAGCCGGGCTGGCGTGGCGATCCGTTGTTCTCGCAAGAGCAGTTCAACGCCGTGACCAAAGCGGTTGATAAAATGGGCTACCAAATCGCTGTCCACGCCATCGGCGATGGCGCGGTGCGGATGACGCTCAACGGCTATGAAGCGGCGCGCAAAGCCAACGGCAAACGCGACAGCCGCCACCGCATCGAACACATCGAGATTTACCACCCCGATGACATGAAGCGTTTTAAATCGCTGGGCGTGCTGGCATCGATGCAGACGTGCCATGCGCCAGGCATGTCTGGATTGCCGCTGGAGCCAACGCTTTCGAAAATCGGGCCAGCGAAATGGAAATATGCGTACGCATGGCAGAATTTTCGAAAAGCCAAAGTGCCGCTGGTGTTTGGAACGGACTGGCCGGTGTCGGACGTCAACCCCTTGCGCGCCATCCACTCGGCTGTGACACGCCGCACCTATGGCGATGAACCCTCGCAACGGCAGACGCTGGCGCACACCCTGCACAGCTACACAGTGATGGGTGCCTACGCAGAATTTTCAGAGCACGAGAAGGGTGCTCTGAAGAAAGGCTATCTCGCGGATATCGTGGTGATGGACCGGGATGTGACGAAAGTGGATGTGGCGGAGATTGCGGTGGCGAAACCGGTGGCCACGGTGATGGGGGGTAGGGTGGTTTATGCTGATTAGAGCGGTGCCGGGTGTGTTTGCACAATCAACAACCCAAAAACTCGTCATGGTCCGCTTCATGCGGACCACCCATGGGTCCTCCGCATGAAGCGGAGGATGACGGAAATTTGGGTCTATTCCAACTAATACGGAACCGCACTGGATTCTATTTTAGAAACCTTTTGATCAGGTCATAGACTTCATCATCATTGCGTTTCCCGATGACCGGGATGTGCAGGATGTTGTCCTCTATAAAAAACACCACACGATACTCACCGGACTTGAACCGCTTGAAGGGCGCAAATCCTTTCAGGTTTTCTGTGAGGACAGTCGATGGATTGACCTGCATCGCTGTGATGCGTTCGACGATCTGCCGCGCATGTTTGTCTGGGATTTTGTCGAGGAACGCAGCAGCCTGTTTGTGCAGGCGAACGTCATGCATCGCGGTATTTGTCGAGGATAGATTTGGAGTCTTCTGACGTCAGATATCCTTCAGCGTGTGCGGTTCGGGCGCGCTCACCCCAAACTGTGTCTTCGATATCCTGCATCGAGAACATCACACCAACCGGGCGGTTTTTCTTGGTGACGATCACTGGCTCACGCTGAGCCATGTCGATGAATTCGCCAAAATTGGTTTTGGCTTTGGCTGCAGTCATGGTTTTCATGGACAACTCCTGGTCATTTTGACCATTATGGCCAATTTGGGCGGAAATTGAAATTGAAAACCCAGAACTATTTTTCCCCAATGAAATCAGTCAGTAACTTCAAGTTTCTGACGTTCGACTTGAAGAACAAGTCAAAGATGTCGCCCACGACCGGAATACTGCCCAAGCCGAAGTCGATGCTGGCATTGGCGAGCATTTTGACCAGTAAACCTTTGGGTGCGCCGATCTGGTGGGCGAGGTAGATCGAGTAGGCGGAGATGCCGAAGTTCACGGCGTCGCCGGCACCCGGCACGAGTCCAAACACAGAATCGAGGCCGAAGCGCCACTTGGTGAAGGGGATGCCCCAGGCCGTGTCCATGAGCTTCGCAAGCCGGGTCAGGCGGGCAATGGTTTTGGTGCGGTCGATTTGATTGGCAGTATTCACACTTGCTTCCCCCAAACATAAGTCATCCCGGATTGCGCAGGGACGACGGCTGATAGATGGTGGGGATCAGCGTGATTTCAATGGAGCACTCGCTTGCAGCCAAGGGACCTCTCCCCCGCTTCGCGGACCCTCTCCGAAGGGGAGAGGGACGCGTGGTGAGAACTCCCGTTTTACTGTTCAGGACGCGCGCGCCACGGGTCCCTCTCCCCTTCGGAGAGGGTGCCCGAAGGGCGGGAGAGGTCCTTTGGCTGCACGCGACTGCCCTATGCAAACGCAGATGATCACGCCGATTTCAGATTCATGTCGCTGTGTCGGTTCTCCTGCAGGAGCAGGAAAACCGATGCTGCCATGATGAGGGCGAGGCCGAGCCAGATGATGCCGCTTGGCCAATAGCCGAAGAACAGGCCATAGATCAAAACGTTGCTGATGAGTTTCAGGTCATCGAAGGGCTGCACGAAGTTGGCGTCTGCTGTCGCGTAGGATTTCGACAGGAAATACTGCGCGAGGAACACCAGGAAGCCACCGATGATGAGGAGCCACAGGATGTTGCCTGTTGGCACTTCGAAGCCCACACCCACAGACCAGAACAGGTTGATGGGGGTCAGCAACAGCAGCAACCACGTCGTCAGCGTTTCCGGTGACTCTTCGCGGCTGAGATATTTTGTCAGCAACGATGCGGCACCCCACAGGATTGCGGCGATAACGGGTAGCAGCCAGTAGATGTTGAAGGCTTCCGACAATGGATTGGTGACAATCAATGCTCCAATAAAACCAACGCCGGAAGCGATCCAGCGGTTGAGCGTCACGTTTTCGCGCAAAAAGATCTTGGCACCGATCAGCACGAAGAACGGTGCTGTCATTGTCAGCGCCACAACTTGCCAGATCGGCACACCTTTCGAGATAGCCATGACGAAGGCTTGCAATCCGGCGGCGGATAACACAACGCGGATGAGGTGGGGGATGGGTTGATTGGTTTTGAAAGTGAGCACACCTGATTTCCACAGGAAGGGTATTGAGCAAGCCAGCGCTATGGCATATTGCCAGAACGTGTCAGACTGCGGCTTGAAGCCGAGGCCGCCGTATTCGGCGGGAGACGTGATCATAAAGGTGATGGCGTTGATGATGGCGAAGGTGATACCCGCCAGCACCATGTACAATGCGCCAAGATAGGCGCGGTTGGAAGTTTGGGTGATCTGATTCATGTGGGTTGTCCTTTCTTCAAACATGAATCAGGACGACATGTGACAACGCATGCCCACGCGAGATGCGTGAAGCAAAACAACGGTCACATTCTCTTTCATCCGGACTATACCGTCGGCCCAGGAATTACACCTGATCTGCTGACATCCAGCATTCCAAAGGAATGCGGGACCGCTCGCGGGCTGTACCGCCGGTGGGGACTTGCACCCCGCCCTGAGAATAAAACTGGCACTCGCCAGCGCCATTCAAATAGGCGAGGATGCATGACCATGCAAGCACTTCCGCCGCTCACACTTTCCGAAGCCGACATGCGCAAAGTCATGGCCGAGGTTTCGGACATCATCGTCGATCACTACGTCAATCTGCACAAGCAGCCGGTGACACTGCCTTCGACCTTGCCCAGTCTGCGTCTGGGTTTGGACGAGCCTTTGCCGCAAAAACCTGTGGCCGTGCACGACGTGCTGGAGCAGGTGAAGAATTTCGTGCTGGCCGAAATGACCCACAACGACCATCCGCGCAATTTCGCCTTCGTGCCAGGTCCAAGTAATTTTGTGAGCACGGTGGCGGACACCCTGGCATCGGCCTTCAATATTTTCTGCGGTGCCTGGATCGGGCCTTCGGGGGCAGCACAAATCGAGATTGTCACCATTGAATGGCTGCGGCAGTTGTTTGGCTTTCCGGAAACGGCGGGCGGGTTGTTCGTCAGTGGCGGCTCCATGGCCAATCTCACATGCCTGTCCGTGGCGCGCCACGCCAAGCTTGGCGACAACGCCAACAACGCGACGATTTATTTCTCTGACCAGACCCATTCATCAGTGGCGAAGGGTTTGAAGATTCTGGGCTTCCAGCACCACCAATTGCGCAAACTCACATCGGGTGCGCAGTTTCGATTGCCCTTGGATGCGTTGCGTGCCAAAATTTCCAGCGACCGCCAGCAGGGCCTCGTGCCGTTTTGTGTTGTTGCCAATGCGGGGACGACCAACACAGGCGCTGTCGATGATCTTGAAGCACTGTCGGAATTCTGCGAGCAGGAGGGATTATGGCTGCACGCTGACGGCGCCTATGGCGGCAGTGCGGCGTTGACGGAAGAGGGCAAGGCACTGCTCAAAGGCCTGGACAAGGTCCACTCTCTCGCCATTGATCCGCACAAATGGCTGTTCCAACCCTATGAAATCGGTTGTGCGCTGGTGCGCGACAAGGCGTTGTTGAAAGACACCTTCAAGGTGACGGCGGAATATCTGAAGATTCTTGAGGGCGGCACAGAGCAGCCAAACTTCTCTGACTATGGTGTGCAGCTGACGCGCGGGTTTCGCGCCTTGAAACTCTGGATGTCGCTCAAGGCATTTGGCGTGGATGCGTTCCGTGAAGCCATTGATATCGGCATGGAACACGCGCGGGATGTTGAAAAATATCTGCGCGCCGACCCTTGCTGGGAAATTGTGACGCCCGCCAATCTGGGGATTGTGAATTTTCGTTTTGTTGAAGGGCTGACTGGCGTGGACGCCATCAACAGCGTCAACACAGCGATTGCCGACACGATGATCCTTTCGGGCTTCGCGTTCGTGGCCCCGACATCCTTGCGCGGACAAACCGTCTTGCGCCTCTGCACCATTAATCCACGTACCACCAAAGACGACATCGAAGAAACCATCCGCCGCCTCGCGCAAATCGGCAGGGACGCCATGTCCGGGCGGGGCCACCGCGTGTAGCCAAGGGACCGCTCCCCCGCTTCGCGGACCCTCTCCGAAGAGGAGAGGGACCTCTGTCGACCACCTCTCCATCTAATGTTCAGGGAGGTTGTTGCAAGAGGTCCCTCTTCCCTTCGGAGAGGGTGCCCGAAGGGCGGGAGAGGTCCCCTGGCTGCAGGCGATGGCCCTGCATGTCAGCGCGGGGGGTGGCGTGAGGTGCCGCGCACTGCTATGCCCCCGCTCTCGCTGATTGAAAGTACTTGAGACATGACCACGCCGCGCCGCTCGCCCACTGAACGTTCTGCCGCAAGGCTTGGCGCGGTGCAGGCGCTTTACCAGATGGATATTGCGGGAACAGACGTGGGCGAGGTGCTGGCGCAGTTTTCGTCGCGTGTGGGTGGCGGTAATTTTGACAATGGTGAAACCGGGGGCGCGGACTTCAACCATTTGCGCACCGTTGTTGAAGGCGTGGTGCGAGAACAGGCGTCGCTGGATCCTGATATCGACAAGGCATTGGACAAGGAGTGGCCGCTGCACCGCCTTGATGCCACGGTGCGCGCCATTGTGCGGGCAGGGACATTTGAACTCTATTTCCTCGACAAGGTGCCGTCGCGCGTGGCGCTGAAAGAATATGTGAACGTGGCTGATGCGTTTTTTGATGGCGGCGATGAGTTGCAATTTATCAATGGTGTGTTGAATACCTTGGCGCGTGCGCGAAGGCCGGAAGAGTTTGACGCGTGAGCGCCGAAGCCGCCACCGCCCGCAACACCATCCTTCGCCTCGCTGTCGCGCAGGCGCTGTATTCGTGTTGCGTCATCACCGTGTTTGCAACGGCTGGCCTTGTTGGCCTTAACATTGCACCTTCGCCCGCGCTTGCAACACTGCCGATTACCACATTCGTGCTGGGGGCCATGTTTACCACAATTCCTGCATCATTGATCATGCAGAGGATCGGTCGCAGGCCTGTGTTTCAGATGGGTGCTGTGGTCAGCGTGCTTGGAGCGTTGTTGGCAGTTTGGGCCATTATCAACGCCAATTTCCCGGTCTTCTGTTTTGCAACAGCTTTGCAAGGCGTGTTTCAGGCCACATCCGGCTTCTATCGTTTTGCGGCAGCGGAAGCGGCGGATGAATCGACAAAATCCATTGCCATCTCATGGGTGCTGACGGGGGGAGTTGTGGCGGCCGTCGCGGGCACTCTTATTTCAAACTACACAAGTGATCTTTTTACGCCCTTCACTTTTGCAGGCTCATACGCAGCGGCGGTGTTCTTGGCCATTTTGAATTTTGTCGTCGTCTCCACGTTGAACATCCCCAAACCCAAGCTCGACGTGGCTGATGGCCCTGCCCGAAGCTGGGGTGAATTGCTGTCGCAACGCAAGCTCATCGTTGCCATGGCCGCCGCCATGATTTCATATGCATTGATGAATTTGCTGATGACAGCCGCACCAGTCGCAATGATCGGTTGCGGCTTCACCAAGTCAGATGCGAGTTGGGTGATCCAATGGCACGTGCTGGCAATGTTTGTGCCAAGCTTTTTCACCGGGCAACTGATCAAGCGTTACGGCGCACCCAGGATCACGGCAATAGGCCTTGGCATTCTCATGCTTGCCGCTGTTGTCGGCATCTTGGGCATCAGCTTCGGGCACTTTGCCGTGTCGCTGATCCTGCTCGGCCTCGGCTGGAATTTTGGCTTCATCGGCGGCACCACGCTGTTGACGGATTGTTATAGGCCGTCCGAGCGTGGGAAAGTGCAAGCCGCCAATGACTTCGGCATCGCATTGCTGATGGCGGTGGCCTCCTCCAGTTCAGGTCAGCTTCTCGCTTGGTGGGGCTGGGACTTTGTGTCTTGGGCCTTGCTGCCGCCAGCGGCGATTGCACTGGCATTGGTGGCCTGGTTGATGCTGGCTGGTGAAAAAAGGGGTGTGGTTTGAGTGTGGGGCATCGCATGTCGCCAAGGGACCTCTCCCCCGGCTTCGCCGTACCCTCCCCGGAGGGGAGGGACTTGTCAAACAACCTCCCTTTTTACTTATCAGGGCGCTCCCACCACGATTCCCTCCCCTCTGGGGAGGGTACGGCGAAGCCGGGGGAGAGGTCATTCGGCTACAAGCGATTGCCCTAATGTTAAGACAAGAGTGTGAGGTCACCACCAGTGAGGTCAATGCTGCTGACGCTGGTTATGCCTTGCAGTCGCATCACAGTGTCGCCAATGGTTACACCTGCTACACCGTCGGAAACAAAGAGATAGAAATCACCGATGCTGTTGATTTGGAACATAGCGAATTCTCCGTTTGCATCTCCTGCGGATGCAAAACGTCCAGCGATGTCGACTATCGCATCGTTAAAAGTTGTGCCGGAACCGCTTGCGAAACTTGCGACACCTGTTGTGGTGTTGATGCTGGCTTGTGAAGCAGTTGCGGCTGCACCCGATCCGCCAACGCCAAGGCCGCTGACGAAATCAATCACGTCGCCACTGCCCACCGCACCTTTCTGGAAGTCGGTGATGCGGTCTGCTGTGCCGGCTGTTTGGCCGCTGTGGCTTGAGTCAAACCAGAAACGGTCACTGCCTGTGCCGCCCGTCATCACATCAGTTCCGTGCTTGCCGGCAAGCAAATCAACTCCTACGCCGCCCAATAGCCTGTCATTGCTGCTGCCGCCAAAAAGCGTGTCGTCGCCCGCAAGTCCATCGCTGCGACCTGCAACATTGCTGAGCACCAGAACGTCGTCAAAAGCGGAGCCGATGATGTTTTCGATTGCGGTATAGCTGTCTCCCATCGCATCACCACGCGAGCCTTCGCCCGCCTGCAAGTCTATGATGACGCCAGACGCGGCGGTGCGGAAAGTCACGGTGTCAGTGCCAAGACCGCCGTCAATCTGGTCCGCACCGAAAGAACCGTCGATCAGGTCATTGCCGCCTTCGCCGTCGATCACGTCATCCCCCGCCGCAGCATTGATGGTGTCATTTCCCTCGCCGGCCTTGATGTGGTCCATGTTCACGGTGCCACCAAGCGTGTCCGCAGCAGCGGTTCCCACGACATGATGGCCTTCGTGACCAGCCGCCGCCAACGCGACTGCGTTGCTGGCCACAAGGCTGACGTTGTCGAGGTAAGCGCCGAGCGAATTGTTCTGTCCCGCAAGTTCGCGGAATGACAGCTTGTCAAGGCCACCTGTTCCAGTGACGCGGAACGTGAAGTGCTGCAATGTCGTGGTGTTGGGATCGATGGTGGCGATCTTGACACCGTTCCACAACACATCAAACACGGAAGAGCCCGCTTGTGTGCCCACAGCATCAAAGCTCAAGGTGTAAGCTTGGCCCGTTGTTGTGCGAACAATCTGGAAAAGTTCATCCGCCGCACCTTCAGGGTCAAGGTCCAGCATTTGCGAACCCATGTGTTTCACAAACACAACGTTGTCGGTGCCGCCATTTTTCCAGCCCACAGTCTGCGCATTGCGGAAAGACTGCCATAGCGCTGACGCGGCCAGCACCGGATTTTCCATCCCGCCATTGAGCAAGATGTTGACTGTCGGCGGTGTGACCGATCCTTCAATCAAGCTGACATTGTCGAGATAAGAGCCGAGGGAATCGTTCTGGGTTGACAACTCGCGGAAGGACAGCTTGTCCAGCCCGCCTGTTCCACTCACAGCAAAAGTGAAACGTTGCAGCGACGTGGTGCTTGGATCAATCGTTGCAATCTTGATGCCGTTCCACAACACGTCAAATGCCGACGTGCCAGCGACTGTCGCGATTGCATCGAAGCTCAGTGTGTAGGCCTGGCCGTTTTTGGTTTGAACCAGTTGATAGAGTTCATCCGCTGCCCCACCCGGATCAAGGTCAAGCATCTGTGATCCCAATTGCTTGACGACGACAACATTGGTGTTGCTGGCGTTCTTCCAGCCCGGCATGGCTGCGTTGGAAAAGCCCTGCCATGCTGCGGAGCCCGCGAGCACGGGTTGCTCAATACCGGCGTTGACGATCAGGTTTGTGGGCGCGGCTGAACCGGCTTTCAACACGACGTTGTCGAGCAGTCCGCCTGCGCCATCAAGATCGGTGCGCGGACTGCGGAAGGCCAGAATGTCATTGCCGCCGGTGCCCGTGACCTTGAACGTAAAGGCCTTGAATGCGGCGTCAGTGGGTGAAACAGTTGCGATGACCACGCCATTCCAATACACATCGACTTTCGATGAGGCGATGTATCCGGCCCGTGCCGCCAGATCAAATGTGAGATCATAGACCTGGCCGGCCTTGGTTTTGACGTCCTGGGAAACAGTGCCGCGGCCGTTGTCCATTTCGATGAATGTTGCACCGTCACGGGCCACAACGCCATTGTGGCCGGTCTTCCAGATTTCGAAACTGTTGCGCGAGGATTGCCAGCCGACGAAATCATCGAGGGTCTTGTCACCATTTGGGGCGATTGTCGCCGCCGTTTCAAAACTGCCGTTGATCAGAAGATTGCCAGAAACAACGGCGGCTCCGGTGTTGAAGAAGGGATCAACTTCAATGACGGGTGCAACGGCTGGCACGCCAGCGTTGCTCCAGACAAACATCATCCAAGAGCCTGCATCAACGCTTTGTGTGCCAGAGGGAAGGGTGATGATGAGCGTGTTGTTGGGGCCGACTGTATAGGAGAGCGTGGTGAAATCGGAGTTCATGTTGAAGTCGTGGGTGGCGGCACCGGACTTCACCAAGGTGATCTTGCCGATGTCTGCGGCATTGTCGACCTGGATGCTGAATGTGGCACCCGATTGCACATGTTCCGGCACGTCGAGTACTTTTGGCCGCGTCGCCAGGTTTCCGGCGGAGTCGAAGAGGTAGGCAGGCTTGTAGATCTGGCCGTTCTGCTGGTTGGCCATGAATGGACCGGGGCCGTTTCCAAATGAACCGCCACCCATGGAGAGCACTGTGCCATCTGCGAGAAGGATCGATGTGGAATGATAGAGGCGTGGCACAGCCTCTTCGCCGACACTTGTCACAGAGTTGTCGGCAGGGTTCCAGATCACCGCTGTCTTGATGGCAAAGGCATCATTGTTGGTGACGGTGGAGCCACCGTTGATCATGACCTTGCCGTCCGCCAACACGGTCATGCTGCCGAAATTGCGCTCTACACCAAGATTGCCAACCGATGTGTAAGTTGGCGGCACAGTGTTGATGTCAACACTCCACAGGCCCGAGCCTGCATCGCCATAAAGAATTTTTCCGGACGCATATTGGATGGCGGGGGATTCCCAATTGTGGGCGAAAGGCAACGTGCCAATCTGCGTCACTGAACCCGTGCCTGTCGTATCGAGCAGCATCACCGTTCCGCTGTAGGTGGTGTAAACCACTTTGCCATCGCCCCGCACGAAGGCACGGTCATAATTCTGTGAAATGTTGGGATCGACAGCGCCCGTGAGGGAATGCCAGCCTTCGCCCGGCGTGTAGATTTCAGGCGTGGTGACTGTCGTTCCATTGCCGGCGCGGCCACCCAATTGCAGGATCTGGCCATTCTGCAGGGTGATCGCCGTCGCATACCAGCGCGCATAGGCCATCGGGTCTTCGGATGTAATCTGGTTGGTGTTGGTGTTGTAGACGTTGACGTCCGCCACGCCATTGTTGATGCTGCCCAAGGGCCGCGCATCACCACCGGAAATCAGGATTTTGTCCGTACCCGGAACAATCAGCCCGTTGGCGCAGAAAATATCCGTCGGCGTTGCGCTGTTGTGATTGATCGTGGTGTGGGTGTTGGTGACCGGGTCCCACACGTCATGGAACATCGCCGCCCCCTGGTTGCCGGCAAGGTCTGTGCCAAAAGACAACACTTTCCCGTCCTGCGTCAGGATGGAATGGATGCCGATCAATGGCCAGTTAAACAGGGAACCCCAGGTTCCAGTGGTGTTTGCGGGCATGGCGGACTCCAAGGTGAAGTGGTTTCAGCGCAAGCCAAGCAAGTGGAAGGCCAATTCACACCGAGAAACACGTCTCCCCTCCTTAACAAGGCGGGGCCGGGGGTGGATGGAGGCTGCAGGTTCTGCCGACGGAGCTTTTTGCCTCCACCCACCCCTGGCCCCGCCCTGTCAGGGCGGGGGATAAATGTGGTGCAAATTCATCTGCAGTCTTATTGAGTTACCAAATCCGGGTTTTGCAAAGTGCCGGGCGGGGTGTTTGCATCTGCTTCTTCCGCGACAGCCCGCGCCAGTGTTGTGGTGATTTTGCTTTGGATGGTGGGTGGCATGCACAGTCTGAGATATCCGCGGATCGCCGAATAGCTGGCGGGCCGTGAATCAATCTGTTCCCGGTTTCTGGCGACACCATTGCGGTATGACTCCTGCAGTGATGACACGACATTATAAACGATGCCGGCGTCAGCCTTGAACAGATAGCTGTCTGCCGCGACGTTGACATAGTCACTGGTCAACCCGAAGGACTGCGCCACAATGGCCATGGTGGCTTTCGATGCAGGTGCCACGGCGAGCACGGCGTTGGTCAATTTGTCGGCCCCGGCGATGACTGTTTTCAGCCGGTCACGTTCAGTATCCAGCGCAAACAGTTCGCGCAGATAAGCATCGCACTGTTCGTCAACAAAATTGAACCCGACGATGGTGGTTTGATAGTGGCAGGCGTTGGTGGCCTCCTCGCTGTCTTGCTCACCCCGGCAATCAGTCGCTTCCGCCAGTTTGGCCATGATGTCGATTTGATTGTCGACAGACGCGTAAATGACTTTTGCGGGCAATGCCGGGTCAGGCCCATAACGGTTGCCAAAACCAGACGCCGCCTCGCAGCCGGCAAGGGCCACGCCCACAAGTAAAAGCGAACTGAAAGAAAAACCCATCGCAAACTCCCCACGGCAAGTCTTCGCAGACCTCGCCGTTTCCTAAAGTTCACGCCCCTGGCCCTATAATCAAAGCACAGACGCAAGGATTTGCAAGGGCTCATTTAAAAGCTGTAGCGGCGCACGCCATGGTTGCATTGTTGATGCCGGCGGGACCTACAAGATCACCACGTCGCTGAACACCAACGTCGGCGCACCCGTGAGCGTCGCCAACACAATGGCGGCTCCGGCACTGTTGCCATCGGCGTCATAGCGCAGGATGCCGGTGTCGGTTTCATAGAAGACCCGGATGTCGGGGGCGAGGGCGGTGGCGCTCGTGCCGGACTGGAAGTTGGCGGCGGTGAAGCTGGCGGCCGTCAATCCGAAAGCCGCACCTGTCAAAGCCACACGGTCGTTGTTGAGCGCCGCACTTGAAGAGAAGTCAACGATCACATCGCTACCGTTGGCTTCGATCTGGCTGTTGAAGAAGAACGTGTCGTTGCCGGCCCCGCCCGCCATGGTGTCGCCACCCTCGCCGCCGCGCAGGCCATCATTGCCGTCCAGCCCGCGCAGGATATCGTTGCCCTTGCCGCCGAACAGCGAGTTGTTTTCGACATTGCCGATGATGGTGTCGTCGAAGCGCGAACCGGAAACGTTCTCGACGCCGATGAAGGTGTCGTCAACGGCATCGCCCTGCGATCCCACACTGCCATCCAGGGCAACGACAATCCCGAGTTTGGCGTCATTGTAGTTGGCGACGTCTGTGCCGTTGCCGCCATGGAACTCATCCGCCCCGGCACCGCCCGTCAGGTTGTCACCGCCTTCGCCGCCATACATGGTGTCATCGCCGCGGCCACCAAAGATGAAGTCATTGCCGTCACCGCCATGGATGGCGTCACTGCCTGCGAGGCCGTAGATGGTGTCGTTGCCAGCGTATGCGTTGATTTCGTCGTTGTAGGTGTCATTGCCGTAGAGAATTTCGGCAAGCAGAGGGTTGCTGCTGCCATTGACGATGCCGTCCCTGGGATCGATGATCTGCTGAAAGATGCCGGACCCGCTGCCGTCGAGGCCGCTTGTTTCAGCCCACGTGACAATGAGGCGGCCATCGGCCAACATGTCGACTGCTGGATTTGTGCTGCTGTCCAAGCCGGTGGTGTTGATGGTCACGGCGCTGCCGATCTTGACGCAGTTCACGTCAAACAGCTGAATTTTGATGGCATCAATGGTGGCTGGGGAAGTATCAAGCAACGAACGATAGGTGACAGCGAACATGCCATCGTTGAGAGCGACAACGTTTGGTTTTGTGGCTTGATCAATGAATGATTCGGCAAAGTCGTCAGGAAAATCAAATGCTCTTTTTCCAACGTGAATGGTGCCATTGGTTATAGAATATGCATAGGCGACATCTGAAAATGGAATTTGCCCCGCAAGGGCGGCGGCAGAAATTGAGTCGATACGAGCATCCGATTCAGTGTCTCTAATCCCCCCTGTGAAATCGGGACGTATGGTCTTAAACGTAAGCTCCGTACCGGTAAACAATACACCGTTGTTTGCAGTGATCACCATCGAACGGTCTCCGTTGGACGCAATGGCAATCAAATCCGTTGGAACTGTAAAAGAAGTTGTTGCGCTCGTTGTGTAGAGTACATTTTCTGCAACCCCCACAGTGCCTGTGGCCGTAAGCGTCTGAAGGAGAACATCGCCATTACTGCTGCGGTAGACGTGCAGTGTTGATGAGCCGACGCTTGCCACGGCAGGAGCACCAGTATCAGCAGTTCCAGATGAATTCAGTGTCGTCACACGTACCTGTTGCCCAGGATTTGGTGCATTGGGCGTAAACTCATAGGCCATGGTGTCGTGATCGGTGGCGCTGTCAAAATCCCGAACGCCGATAATGAAATTGCCGTTTGCTGTGGTGGTGATTGTTGGTTGGTCCTGATCGCCGTCACCATCGCTCACTGGCAAGGTCTTTTCAGTACCAAGCTTTATTCCGCCTGCTGTGTAGATTTGAAATTTGACGACGCTCTGCCCGGCCCCCATGTCGTCCGTCCAGGCCACCACATAGCCACCGTTTTGCAGCGCCGTGACGACAGGTGCTGTTTGACCATTGTCCGTTGTGGTGTTGACAAGGGTTTCAGCACCCCATTTTCGCATTGCCATGTGTTCTCTCCCTGACAAGGCTGAAAGACTAACCGTTTGCGGGACGCAAAACATCACCCTTTGGGGTGATGCGGTGTTTTTAATTTTGGGCTAACTCCCCCAGCACCAATGCACTGAAAGTGCTCGGCGGCCATCTGGCGCTGCAGCCTTTTGTGCTGGGCAAACGCGTAATCATCGCCAACTTCTCGCTCTGAGGCTATCTCAACTTCGGCGAAGAAATCCCCCTCGACCTCATCGCCTATGCCCATGTCCAAAACTGGCTCGACTCCATCCGCTACCTGAAGGGCTGGAAGCACCCGTATGACTTGATGCCACGGGGGGCGTGAGGGTTCACGCAGTCGTATTTGGCCGAAGGGACCTCTCCCCCGGCTTCGCCGGACCCTCCCCGGAGGCTACGGGATTCACACATCTTTCCCAATACTTTCAATGAGTTGCGATAAAAGTGCAGAAAAATCACTTTTTTTGAGGATAGACGAAGAGCGAACATCCATTTTCCTGCGTTGTCTAAGATATTGAATAACAATCGTTTT
>JANPCE010000068.1:0-32379 GCA_031430795.1 Hyphomicrobiales bacterium | reverse complement strand
CCTGGTCTTGCGGAACACATCTTGGCCCGCAGCCCACGTGCTGCACTCCAGAGGCCGTATACATGACCGCTCCACCCCCACGCGCCGTCAAAGCGAGAAAAGCCCTTGTCAAGAAGAGGCCGTCCATACATGACGAATTTTATTGTCAATGATGCTGCAATTTAACCCGGAACTACCCCAAGTTTTGAACCTGTCTGTTAACGAAGGCGTAACCACTGTTTCATGACGGCTGCCTGATGTGCCCTGTGCGGGCTTTGGCTTGCAACTCTCCCCTCAAACCACAGGCCTTGTGCCGGAATGAGACAGGAGAGACGCCATGAACCGTTTCGTAAAAGCATTTAAGACATTCACCCGCGACCAGCGGGGCAGTGCCGGGATCATTTTTGGATTGACAGCCATCCCGCTTCTGGCGGCTGCCGGTGCTGGCATGGACTTTGGCCGCTATGCTGCTGCCCGGACCCACTTGCAGGCTTCACTTGATGCGGCGGCACTGGCTTCGGCAGCACCGGGACTTTCCACCGATGCGCAACGTGAGGCGGCTGGCGATGCGATGTTCGTGGCCAACATGGCTGAGGGTTACGCTGCGAAGCTGCCACACACGGGTGGCGTGAAAATCACCAATGGCAAGGCTGTGGCTGAGGGAACAGTTGATGTCGACATGTTTTTCATTTCCTTTGCGGGGCCCAAAGAGATGACCGCTGTCGGTGGTGCTGAAGTAAGTCTTGGAGAAAACAAGAAAGCCGAGATTGCACTGGTCCTCGACTACTCGGGATCGATGGGTGAAACGATTGATGGCGGCGTCAAGTATGAGATCATGAAAGAAGCAGCCACGAAATTGGTCAATGATCTTGAAGCTGCGGCGGCCGACAAGGTGAAGTTTGCACTCGTGCCATTTTCGCACCATGTCTACACCACGCTGCCGGGCAACACCGTTGTGGGCGCGCCACCGTCTGCACCATGGACGGGCTGCACGCAGGATCGGCGCTATCCATTCAACCGGACATCGGCAACGCCGGTGACTGCCAACAACGCCACGAAGTGGGGCCAACCACAGGCACCTGTCCATATCGCCAAGGGTTGCCAGGGCTATATCGACAACAATTTGATGACGGTCGAACTGACCGATGATTTTGATGTTGTCACTGACCAGCTGGATATCATGGAGCCTTATGCATGGACGCACATCGCTGTTGGTGTTGAGTTTGGCTATCACATGCTGACGCCGAACGCGCCTTACACCAAAGGTGCGGCGATGAATGATACATCAACGGAGAAATTTTTGGTCGTGCTGACCGATGGCATGCAAACGGAACCTGGTTTTGGTTCGGGTTCGACGCGCAGTGTAACACAGGGTGAAAAAAACCTCACTGCCCTCTGCGACGGCGCCAAGGCCGATGGCATCACGGTGATCACCATGGCATTTGACCTCGATGACACGTCGACCCGCCAGCGCCTGCGGAATTGTTCATCCGAACCTGACAAGCATTTCTTTGTCGCCAACAGTGCGGATGATTTGTCAGGTGCGTTTGAAGCCGTGAAGACGGCTGTGACGGCACAGGTCTATTTGAGCAAATAATACCGTGAGCATCTAGACTCTCCAAAAATCGTCATGGTCCGCCTGAAGCGGACCATGACGGAACGGGGGTCAGTTTATGCGGTCTTTGGTGTAGGATACACCGACGAGATAAAGGCCGTCTGGCGGAGCCACTGCGCCACAGGCGGCCCGGTCTTTTGCGGCGAGGGCTTTTTGCACATCGCGGGCTGTCCATTTGCCGTCACCCACTTGCTTTAAAGTGCCGACAATGGAGCGGACCTGATGGTGCAGGAAGGAACGGGCTGCGGCTTCGATCTCGATGTCTTCGCCAAAGCGCGAGACTTTCAGCATATCAAGAGTTTTGACGGGAGACTGCGCCTGGCAGGACGCGGCGCGGAATGTGGTGAAGTCGTGCTTGCCGATGAGGTGTTGCGCCGCTTCGTGCATGGCGTCTGAATCAAGCGGGGCTGCAACGTTCCACACCCTCGATTTGTCGAGTGTTGGAGGTGCACGCCTGTTCTGGATGCGGTAGAGATAGCGGCGTTCCACGGCGTCAAAACGGGCGTGGAAATTTTCGGTGACTTCCACCGCCTCAAGCACACACACGGCATGGGGGCGGACATTGCCGTTGATGGCGTTGCGCAACTCAAAGAGATCCCAGGTTTTTGGCAAATCAACGTGGGCGATTTGTGCGAGGGCGTGAACGCCGGCATCCGTGCGTCCCGCCCCATAGACAAGGCAGTGTTGTCCGTTGAGTTTTTGAAGGGCGGCTTCAAGTGTGCCTTGCACTGTTGGCAGTTTTTCCTGCATCTGCCAGCCCGAAAATCCGGAGCCGTCATATTCAATGGTGAGTTTGTAGCGCGGCATCAGTTCACCTTGGTTCCCGCAGCAATGGGAAAGCCGCGTGTGAAGGTGGCAGCGTCCATCGCAGCTTTGCCTTCGCGTTGCAGGGTTGTGAATTGAACAGCGCGGTCAGCACAGGCAATGGTCAGGTGGTCGTCGAGGAAGATTCCAGGTGTGCCGGTTGCTTCGGTGATTTTGCAGCGCAAGGCTTTGATGCGCGTTTCGCCGAGCTGGAACCACGCACCCGGAAAGGGTGAGAGGCCGTGGATGTGGCGGAGCACGTGTTGGGCGGATTGGTTGAAATTGATGTGGGCTTCGGCCTTGTCAATCTTTCTGGCATAGCTGGCACCTTCCGCCGCTTGTGTCTGGCCAAGGGCATTTGGATTTTCCAAGACTTCAAGCATGGCACTTGAGCCAATTGCCGCCAGCTCATCGTGAAGGGAGGAAGCAGTGGTTTCGTTTGAGATTGCGCATGTGGTTTTCAACAACATCGGCCCCGTGTCCAGGCCTTCATCCATGCGCATGATGGTGACACCGGCTTCCACGTCACCCGCCATGATGGCGCGTTGGATGGGGGCGGCCCCGCGCCAGCGTGGCAACAATGACGCGTGGATGTTGAAGCAGCCGTGTGTTGGGGCATCAAGAATAGGTTTGGGCAGCAAGAGACCATAGGCGACGACGACGGCGGCATCGATGTTCAATGCAGCGAAGCGGGCCTGTTCTTCGGCAGATTTGAGTGAACTTGGTGTGCGGACTTCGATGCCGTGTTGTTTGGCCAAAGCTTGAACAGGTGAAGGTTTGAGTTGAAGCCTCCGACCTGCGGGACGCGGCGGTTGGGAGTAGACGCACACCACGTCGTGGCCTGCCGCCAAAATCGCTGTCAGCGCTGTGGCGGCGAAATCCGGCGTGCCCATGAAGGCGAGGCGCATCTCAGGCTTTCCCCAGTTTTGCGGCCTTCTGGAATTTCTTGACGACGCGGTCGCGCTTCAGCTTCGAGATATAGTCGATGAAGAGCACACCATTGAGATGGTCGATCTCGTGCTGCAACACCGTGGCCAGAAGGCCAGTGGCCATGATCTGGTGTGGTTCGCTGTTGCGGTCCAGATATTGCACTGTGATGTCGCGGGGGCGCTGTACCATTTCATAAAAATCAGGAATCGAGAGGCAGCCCTCTTCGTAGTCCGAGAGTTCAACGGAACTGTCGATGATCTGCGGATTGGCAATAAACAGCGGGCGCTTCTCCTCGTTTTCCTTGGCAAGATCGAGCACCAGCATGCGACGCGGAACTCCCACCTGGATTGCGGCAAGGCCAATGCCGGGGGCTGCATACATGGTTTCGAGCATGTCATCGAAAAGTTGTCGTGCGGCTGCGTCAACAGATTTCAAGGACGTTGAAACCTGCCGCAGGATTTTCTCGTCGGGGAGAGTGATGATGGATTGGACGGTCATTGCGGGGTGAAATAGGGGAGGTCAGTATTCGGGTCAACCAAAAGGACCTCTCCCCCGGCTTCGCCCGACCCTCCCCGGAGGGGAGGGACTCGTTGTGCGAGCGCCATCAACAGTAAAATGGGAGGTCTCACCAGGAGTCCCTCTCCCCTTCGGAGAGGGTCCGGCGAAGCCGGGGGAGAGGTCCCTTGGCACGAAGCGATGACCCCGCCAACGTGGTGAGAAGGGTTGCCTTTCCAGCCCAAACCCACCATATACGCCAGCGGAAGGTTGGTGGCAGGCGTGAGGCTCGCCAACCGGGTCAGGACCGGAAGGTAGCAGCCCTAACGAGATTTTGCGGGTTGCCCGCCAGCCTTCCACTTTTCCCCAGAACATGTGTTTCCGCTCAGGCCTCAGTCGACTAAGGTATTCTTGATGTCTGAATCCTCCTCTCTTCCCGCCTACCGCGTGTTGGCCCGCAAATACCGGCCCAAGACCTTTGCTGATCTCATTGGCCAGGAGGCGCTGGTGCGCACCTTGACGAACGCGTTTGCGACGGGGCGGATTGCGCAAGGTTATATGCTCACTGGGGTTCGCGGCATTGGCAAGACGACGACGGCGCGGCTGATTGCGCGGGCGTTGAATTATCCGCCGGGTGCGGCGATTGACATGCCGGAGATGACGTCGACGTGTGAGGCGATTCTCGAATCGCGGCATATGGATGTGATCGAGATGGATGCCGCGTCGAACACTGGTGTCGACAACATGCGCGAGATCATCGAGTCGGTGCGCTATGCGCCTGTCGAAGCGCGGATCAAGGTCTACATCATTGACGAAGTGCACATGCTGTCGAAGAGTGCGTTCAATGCCTTGTTGAAGACGTTGGAAGAACCGCCACCGCATGTGAAGTTCATTTTTGCGACAACGGAGATTCGGAAAGTTCCCGTCACCATTCTTTCGCGCTGCCAGCGTTTTGATTTGAAGCGGCTGGATGCGGGGCTTCTGACCCAGCATTTCGCCCGCATCTGTGGGTTGGAAAATGTTGCGGCGGAGGAAGAGGCGCTGCGCATGATTGCGCGGGCGGCTGAAGGTTCGGTACGTGATGGCTTGTCGCTTCTCGATCAGGCCATTGCCTATGGCGAGAATGCGGTGAAGACCGAAGACGTGCTTGGCATGCTGGGCATTGTGGACCGCACGCGCGTCATTGATTTGTTTGATGCCGTGATGTCTGGCGATATTGCAAAAGCGCTGAATGAAATGGCGGCGCAGTATCAGGGCGGCAGTGATCCGCACACCACGTTGGCTGACCTTGCGGAATTCACACACTTCGTGACGCGCTTCAAGATTGTGCCGGAGGCTTCGGAGCGGGATCAATCACGCACGACAATGGAAAAGGCGCGGGCGAAGGAATTTGCAGCCAAACTTTCTTTGCCGCATCTGGCGCGGGCGTGGCAAATGTTGTTGAAGGGATCGACCGAAACAGCACAGGCCGCACGGCCTGATCTTGCGGCGGAGATGGTGTTGATACGTCTCGCCCATGCCAGTGATTTGCCGTGTGGTGATGATCTGGTGAAATTGGTGAAGGCAGCGCCGGCTGCACCGCGCATCGAGGCGTCGCGGCCAACTCCACAGGTGATGGCTTCAAGTGGTGGCGGGCCTGTTGCGCAACGCATGCCGGCTGACACGGAAACTGTTGCATCCGCGCCAGCAAGCGTGGTGCTGAAAGACTTCGCGGCGATTGTGGCGCTGGCGGCTGACCGGCGCGATGTCAAGTTGAAGTCAGAGCTTGAGCGCTTTGTGCGGCCCATCATCGTAGATGGCAATAAAGTGGAGATTGCGCTTGAAAAAGAAGCACCTCCGGGTTTGCCAGGCGAACTTGGACGAAAACTTGAAATGTGGACGGGGCGTCGATACATGGTGTCGGTGGCGCGTGGCGGGGGTGCCGAAACGCTGCACAAGCAGAAGAAATCAGCCGAAGCGACAACGCTTGCTGAAGTGAAAGCAAGGCCTGATGTGCAGGCGTTCTTGAAGGCGTTTCCGGGCGCTGAAATCGTCAAGGTGCGGGAGCTTGACACCTCCACAACAACTGAGACCATAACGGAAGACACAGATGAAGAATCTCACTGACATCATGAAGCAGGTGCAATCCATGCAGAGCCGCATGGAGGACATGCAGAGCAAACTGGAAAGTGTTGTGGTGACGGGACAATCCGGGGCCGGGTTGGTGAAGGTGACGATGAATGGCAAGGGTGCTGTGAAAGCCATTGAAATCGATCCCTCTCTGATGAAAACGGATGAGCGCGAAATTTTGGAAGACTTGCTGGTGACGGCGATTGGCGATGCAAAAGCCAAAGTCGATGCGTCGGCTGCGGATGAGATGAAGGCGATGACGGGTGGGTTGCCATTGCCGCCGGGTTTGAAATTACCGTTCTAAAATAATGAAACGTCAAGCCGGAGTTGAAATTGAACGCTTGATCCAGATCCTCGCGCGGCTGCCGGGACTGGGCCCGCGTTCGGCGCGGCGGGCGGTCTTGCACTTGATCAAGAACCGCGAGAAAATTTTGACGCCACTGACGCGGGCGCTTGAGGATGCGCAGGAGAAAGTTTCAGTTTGTGCCTCGTGTGGCAATGTTGATTCCATTCAACCCTGCTCTGTGTGTTCCGATCCGCGCCGTGACCGGTCACTGATCTGCGTTGTGGAAGAGGTGGGAGATGTGTGGGCGCTGGAGCGGGCCAATGCCTGGGGTGGGCTTTATCATGTGCTGGGTGGAACACTGTCGGCGCTGGGTGGTGTGACGCCGGAGGATTTGTCAATTGGTCAGCTCTTGCAACGGGCGTCAGAGGGCGGTGTCAAGGAAGTGGTGCTGGCCACCAATGCGACTGTCGAGGGGCAGACAACGGCGCACTACATCACCGAGCGGCTGAAACACCACGGTGTCACCACATCGCGCATGGCGCACGGTGTGCCGATGGGGGGCGAACTGGATTATCTGGATGAGGGTACGCTGACGCAGGCCATGCGGGCGCGGAAGCCGTTTTAGTTTACTTTCTCCCTTGTTGCGCAAAGCGCAATGAGGGAGTGGCGCGAAGCGCCGAGGGAGTGTGTCGGCTAGGACAGGTGACTTGTGGACACACTCCCTCCCCCTTCGGGTACTCCCTCATCCCGCTTCGCGGGACAAGGGAGAAATGAACTACAGCGTTGCCGTCCGGAACAATCTCACCCTGATCCCGCCATTCAACACCGGTTTTCCTGTGGGCATGAATTTCAGTGTTGTGGCTTTGGCCAATCCTGCGTCACTTGTGACGATGCCGACGCGCCAGCCTTTGAAGCGTTCTTTCAGCACTTTGCCAAGCGCACCATAGAGGCCAAACAATTCGCGCTTGTCGCCGATGCGTTCGCCGTAGGGTGGGTTGACGATGATCAGGCCCGGGGGTGCGTCTGGTGGGGTGAGGGATGTGAGGGCGTCGTGGGTGAAGTGGGTGGCAGACGCAACACCTGCGCGGGTGGCGTTTTGTTGGCTCATGGCAATGGCGCCAGCATCACGGTCGAAACCGAAAAAGCGGTGGGGCGTGGGTTGTGCCACTTCTTCCTGCAAGTCCAAGGCCTCCTGTTTTTTCATCAACTCGAAAGCAAAATGTCGGGCACGACCGGCGCGGAGGCCCATGGCAATTTCTGCGGCTTCAATCACGAAGGTGCCGGAGCCGCACATGGGGTCAAGCACGGTTTCGCTTCCGGTGTAGCCGCATTGCATGAGGAAGGCGGCGGCGAGGGTTTCGCGCAACGGGGCTTTGTGCATTTTCTGCTTGTGGCCGCGCTTGTGCAGGGACTCGCCAGACGTATCAATGCTCAGTGTACAGAGATCATCTTCGAGGCGGGCGAGGATGCGGAGGTCGGCGCCGTCTTCTGTCACCGCGCCGTATTCTTCGGTGATGGCGGTGGCGATGCGTTGTTTGACGGCACCGCTGTGATAAATTTTCGACGTGGCGCAACTTGCTTCCACATGCACGGACACTTCTTTCCGCAACCACTTGTTCCAGGGAAAGCCGCGGGCGTGTTTGTCCAAGTGTGCGAGGTGGGCGACGTGGAAGGAACCGATGCGCAACAGCACGCGGGTTGCCGTGCGCAATTCGAGGTTGGCGCGGATCATGTCAGCCCAGTCGGCTTTCAAGGTCACGCCACCTTCCTGTGTCTTGCTGCCCTTGAAGCCGAGGCGTTTCACTTCCTGTGCGAGGGTGTCTTCAAGGCCGGGTGTGGCGACAAGGAAAAGCTCGAGCGGCTTTGGGTTGTCGTCCACTCAGTTCACGATCTTCGCTTCAGTGGCGGCGCGGATGTCTGCTTCTGTCACACCGTCAGCGCACGCCACAATTTTCAATCCACCCGGCACCACATCGAGCACGCCAAGGTTCGAGATGATGCGGCTGACGACGGCCTTGCCGGTGAGCGGCAATGAGCAGGCTTTCAGCACTTTGCTTTCGCCCGCCTTGTTGGTGTGGTCCATGACGACGACGACGCGTTTGACACCTGCAACAAGGTCCATGGCACCGCCCATGCCCTTGATGAGCTTGCCCGGGATCATCCAGTTGGCGAGGTCTCCGGTTTCGGACACTTCCATGGCACCCAAAATGGCCATGTTGATTTTACCGCCACGGATCATGGCGAAGCTTTGTGATGAATCGAAGAAGGCGGTTTGCGGCAGTTCGGTGATGGTCTGCTTTCCCGCGTTGATCAGGTCTGCGTCTTCTTCACCTTCAAATGGAAACGGCCCCATGCCAAGCATTCCGTTTTCAGATTGCAGTGTGACCTCAACACCCTTTGGAATGTAGTTGGCGACAAGTGTTGGAATGCCGATGCCCAAGTTGACGTACCAGCCGTCCTGCAGTTCCTGTGCGGCGCGTTCCGCCATTTGATTGCGATCCCATGCCATCTTATGCGGCCCTCTTGCGTGTTGTGCGTTGTTCGATGCGCTTTTCATGGATGCCTTGAATCAGGCGGTGCACATAGATGCCGGGCAGGTGGATGTGATCGGGGTTCAATGAACCGAGTGGCACGATTTCCTCCACTTCGACAACGCAAACCTTGCCGCAACTGGCTGCGGCGGGATTGAAATTTCGCGCTGTTTTGCGGAAAACGAGATTGCCTGAGGGATCGGCCTTCCAAGCTTTGACGATGGCGAGGTCGGCGACAAGGCCGCGTTCGAGGATATAGGTGACGCCGTCAAAATCCTTGTGCTCCTTGCCGTCGGCGATGATCGTGCCCACACCTGTCTTGGTGTAGAAGCCGGGGATTCCTGCTCCCCCTGCCCGCATGCGCTCGGCCAGCGTGCCTTGCGGATTGAATTCGACTTCGAGTTCTTTCTCAAGATATTGGCGCATGAACTCGGCGTTCTCGCCGACGTAGGACGAAATCATTTTCCTGACCTGCTTGCCTTCCAGCAATTGGCCAAGGCCAAAGCCATCAACACCCGCGTTGTTGGAAGCGATGGTGAGGCCCTTGGTGCCGCGTGCCTTGATTTCAGCGATCAACAATTCAGGAATGCCGCAAAGGCCAAAGCCACCTGCGGCGATCAACATGCCATCCTTGAGCAGGCCATCAAGGGCCGCCCTGGCATCGGGGAATATCTTTTTCATGTGCGCTCCGTTGTCGCCGTCCTAGCGGTTTCAAAGGGTTTCGCCAAGATAGGTTTGCAGTTCAGGATGTGAACGGTTTGCGAGCACGTCTGCGGTGGGGCCGGATATGCCGACTTTGCCGTTTGCGACGAAGGCGACGTGGGAAGCGACGGCGCGGGCGTCAGCGGGATGGTGCGTTACCATGAGGGTTGTGAGGTTGCGTTGAACATGCAGGGTTTTCACCAGCGAGAGCATGTCTTGGCGCAATGCCGGGCCCAAGGCCGCGAAGGCTTCGTCGAGCAAGAGGAGTGGGTTGTCGCGCAGTAAAGTGCGGGCGATGGCTGCGCGCTGGCGTTCGCCGCCGGAGAGTTCGCCGGGTTTGCGATGCGCCTTGTCCTCGAGGTTGACGCTGTTCAGCGCATCAATGACGCGGGATTTCTGTGCGGCATTGAGCTTCAATGCGGGCGAGAGTCCAAGTGCCGCATTTTCTTCGACTGTCAGATGCGGAAACAGATTGTTGTCCTGAAAGATGATGCTGAGTGGACGTTTGCCCGGATGAAGCTGGGTGATGTCTTCGCCGTTGAACGTGATTTTTCCCGCTGCCGGTGTTTCAAATCCGGAGATCAGATGCAGCAGTGTGGATTTGCCGCCGCCGGAGGGGCCGATGATGGTGGTGAAGCTTCCGGCTTCGACTTTCAGATTGAAGTGAAAATGCTGGCCCGGAAAGGCGAAGTGAATGTCATTAACCTCAAGCATCTTGCCAGACTTTCTCGGCTGCAAACAGAATGAGCCATGACAGTGCCGCCAACACAAGAGCAGTGCCGATGGCACCTTGCATGCGGTAGCTCCCCATTTGCTGGTAGATCAATGCAGGCAGTGTGACGTAGTGGCCGTCACCGAAAAACAACACGGCTGCGAGATCGCCGAGAGACAGCACGAATGACATGGCGAAGGCCAAGGTGAGCGGGCGTCTGAGTGCCCGGACATCAATGCGCATGCGGTTCCAGCCTGCGATATTGAGACTTGCGGACAAACGATCTAGCTGGGCGATGCTGCGCATGTGTGGGGCAAGTGTGCCATAGGCGTAAGGCATTGCCACGAGTGTGTTGAGTGCAACGATCAAAACAACCGCGATGCTGTTGAGACCTGTCGTTGCAATGGCCAACATGAACCAGCCCGTTGCGATGACAGCAGGCGGCAAGGCAAGACCTGCAATGCTGGCGAGTTGGCCTGCTTTTGCAAAGCGGGTGCTGCGCGCCGCGGCATGGGCGAGCGTGTAGGCCATGAGGCACGTGGTTGTTGCAGCAAGTGTGGAGAAGGTGAAGCTGGTTGCGAGGGCGTTTGCAAAGCTTGCGCTGATGGTGATGCAGGGAAGGCCTTTCACCACGAGTGTTGCGAGGGGCAAAAGCAGAAGAAGGGTTATCGCCACAAGTGCAATGGCGTCGAAGATTGTTGAAAATGGGGACTGGCCATCAAAACGTTTGGGGTTGAGGCGCAAGGCGACTTGCTGCTCCGGCTTCACAGTAAACCAAATGATGCCAGAGGCCAGAATGGCGCAGAGCGCAAGTTGCATCAGCGCCAAGGCCGCCGCACGGGCGGGATCAAAATCCGAGCGCAATGCCTGATAGATCGCGGCTTCCAGCGTCGTGGCTTGCGGGCCACCGAGCGTGAGCACAATGGTGAAGCTGGCGGCGCAGAGCAGGAACACCAACAGGGATGTGCCCGGCACGCTGTGGCGCAAGACTGGCCAATCGACGTGGCGAAAGTGTTGTCCGTCTGAAAGTCCTAGTTGTGCGGCAAGGCGGAACTGCTCAGTGGGGATGGATTGCAAAGCGGTGAACGTAAGTCGCGCCACCAGCGCTGCATTGAAAAAGACATGGGCGAGCAGGATGCCGCTGAGGCCGTAAAGCGGGATGGTGTTGGCAAGCCAACCTTCTGCCCCGAACAAGCCAATGAGTCCCAAGACAACGACGATCTGCGGCAGTGCCATGGGGAGGGCGAGTAAACTGATGAGGATGTTGCGGCCCAAGAATTTGCGGCGGGCAAGTGCAAGGGCTGCGAGAACGCCGAGGACGAGTGAGAGAAGGGTGGAGAGCAGGGCTTGTTCAAGCGTGAATGTCAGGACACGGAGGGTATGGGAGTCGAACGGGATGATGGGGTTGTTGATGCCAAGCCAAAGAATTGGAACAAGACCGCAGCTCATGGAAAATGCAATGACCAGCAGAACCAATGGTGCAGCATGGAATTTATTGCCTATGGCCAAGGGACCTCTCCCCCGGCTTCGCCGGACCCTCCCCGGAGGGGAGGGACTCGTGGTGGGCGCGCCCTGAACAGTCAAACGGGAGGTGGTTGAGCGGGTCCCTCCCCTCCGGGGAGGGTGCCCGAAGGGCGGGAGAGGTCCCTTGGCTAAACGCGATTGCCCGCATCATTTCCCCACCACATTCAGCCATTCATCAACCCATGCGCGGCGATTTGCATTCACCTCTTCTGGTGTGAACAGCAGCGTCTTCTCTGGCTTGACCAGTGTGTTGAACGCGCCTGGCAATGGTGACGATACAGCACCCGCAGGCAACATCCAGTTGCCCGTTGGAATCTGATCTTGGAAACCAGGCTCCATCATGAAAGCGATAAACTGCTTTGCCAGTGCTTCTTCCGCCGTGCCTGCGATCACACCAGCCACTTCGATCTGCAAATAATGACCTTCGCTGAAACTGGCGGCTTTGTACTTGCCGTCGTTCTCTGCGATCACGTGATAGGCGGGTGACGTGGTGTAGGACAACACCATGGGTGCTTCACCTGCGGTGAACAGGCCGTAAGCTTCGGACCAGCCGGGTGTTGTGGTGAGGATGCGGGGTTTGAGTTTGGCCCAGGCTTCGGCTGCACCATCGCCATAGACGGATTTCATCCACAGCAGAAAACCGAGGCCGGGTGTGGACGAGCGGGGGTCTTGCAGAATGATTTTGGTATTGGCGTCGCCTTCCACCAAATCTTTCAAGCTGGCTGGCGGGGTTGTCAGCTTTTCGGAATTATAGATGACCGCGAAGTGGCCGTAGTCGAACGGCATGAAGACTGTGTCTGTCCAGGCGACGGGTGTCTTGGCCTTGCTGACATCCACGCCGTGGGGGGCGAACAGGCCTGTTGCCGCCGCTTCTGCCGTGAGATTTGTATCAAGGCCCAGCACCACATCGGCTTCGGTGTTCTTGCCCTCAAGCTTCAGGCGGTTCAGCAAGGCCACGCCATCGGCGACACCTGTAAATGCGACGTCGCAATCACACGTCTTCTCAAAAGCCTGCTTGATCTTGAGGCCCGGCCCCCATTCGGAGAAGAAACTTTCGTAAGTGTAGATGGTGAGCGACGGCTTGGCGCTTGCGGGAAGTGCCATGACAAACAGAGCGGCAGTGGCGAGCAGAAATTTTTTCAATACAACCTCCAAAATGGCGATAGGGAGGTTTGGAAACTGCGTGCAGCGTCCGCCCACAATCCCTCCGCCGGTATGATCCGGATCAGGTTCAGCGGGTTCAGACGAAACACGTCCTTCTCAGCCAGTCAGTTCTGGCACCCCGTTGAGAGCTGCATCGTTCATAGGGCCTTGCGCTGTGGGCCTCAAGCGTGATTTTGTGCATGCCAGAACACGCGAGGACACATGCCTGATTTTCCCATCATCGATGCCCATGTGCATCTTTGCAATATCGACACGTTGAAATACAGCTGGACGGCGGGTGCGCCGCAGCTGGGGCGCAATGTCGTTCCCGCTGATTTGTTCAAGACGGCGAAAAATGTGGCCGTCGAGAAGTTTGTGTTTGTGGAGGTATCAGTTGATGCGCCGTTGCATCTGGAGGAAGCGGCATGGGTGCAGGGGCTTGCAAACACGACACCGCAGCTTGGTGCCATTGTGGCGCATGCGCCGCTCCAGAGAGGCAAAGCCGTTGAGGCCGATTTGATAGCCTTGAAAAAAAATTCGCTGGTACGCGGTGTGCGGCGTTTGCTGCAAGGCGAGGCTGACGTGCGCTATTGTCTGCGGCCTGATTTTGTCCATGGTGTAAAACTTCTGGCCAAACATGACCTGTCATTCGACATTTGCATTTTTCATCACCAATTGGAGGCGGCGACAGAACTGGCGCGGCAATGCCCCGACGTGCGCTTTGTGCTTGATCATATCGGCAAGCCGGGCATCAAGGTGGGCCTCACACAGCCGTGGTGGCGGGAGATGAAGGCGCTTTCAAAACTGCCGAATGTCTGGTGCAAGATTTCAGGCGTCATCACCGAAGCCGATCACAAGACGTGGACACCAGAACAGGTCAAGCCCTATGTGGCACACGCCATTGACTGCTTCGGTTTTGACCGTGCCATGTTTGGCTCAGATTGGCATGTGCAGGAACTGGCTGGCACCTACCCGGGCTGGGTTGCGATCGTTGATGATGTGGTGCGGTTGGCGAGTGTTGGTGAAAAGCGCAAACTGTTCCGCGACACCGCGAAAGATTTTTACCGGGTGGCTTGAGGCACACGGCTCAACACTTCAATGAGTGCTGCGCCTACGATCATGGCGGCACCCACCGCCTTGGCCCAGCCAAAGGCTTCACCCGACAGGAATGCCGCGGAAAGACTGCCCACCAATACTTCCGTCATCAGCAAAATGCCGACGCGGCCGGGATCAATGCGTTGCGACGCCCACAGCACCAAAAAATTTGGCGGCACAAAAATGATGAGGGCGAGAAGAATGATCCACGGCCACAGGGTGGAAAGGCCGCCTGTTGCCGCCAGCGGCAGTGTTGTAGACGCGGCGTAAGCGAGGATGGCGAGGGACGACACAAAGCCGCCAAGGGCAAAGCAAAACACCGGAACTGCAATTCCCGCGTGGGGCTTGGCGTAGCTGCGCAGGCTGCCGAAGGACCACATCATGCCGCTCATCAATGCGATCCAGTCTCCGGCATTGTGGGGAACAGGGAGCTGGCCTTTGCCGCCCAATACAAATCCCATGCCGAGAAAGCCCAAAACAATGGCGGCAACGCGCTGGACGGACAGGCGGGTTCCATAGAGCACGCGTGCCGCGAGCGTGCTCCAGATCGGTGTGAGATAGAACAGTAAAATGGAATTGACGACATCGGTGAGCACCAGGCTCACGGTGTAGAGTGAAAACCCGGTGCCGAGCACAAGTCCGGTCACTACTTCCCTGTCAAAACCGCCCCAGGATTTGCGTGACAGAAGCCAGGGCAATGGTGCCAGCATGCACACCGCGCTGAAGATGACGCTGACCCAGCCGCCGCCAACACCTTGTGAATCGAACCAATGCAGTGGCAGCCAATAAATGCCCCACAGGGCACCGCAGGTCGCCACAGCCAATGACGGCAGTAGATAAGACGGCTGAGGCTTCACTCAGGCCTGCTTGAGCAGACTGATGACGCGGCGCAGCGCCAGTTCATAGCCTTCCACACCACAGCCTGCAATCACGCCATCAGCGCGCAGCGAGACATGGGAGTGGTGGCGGAAGCTTTCGCGCTTGTGGATGTTGGAGATGTGGACCTCCAACACCGGGCCATCAAAGCTGTTGAGGGCGTCGAGAATGGCGATCGATGTATGCGAATAGGCGCCGGGGTTGATGATGATGGCGATGGACTCATCGCGCGCCGTGTGAATGGCGTTGACGATTTCATGTTCTGCGTTGCTCTGGACCGCCTGCACATCGTAGCCGTGTTCCTTGGCCAATGACGCACAGACCCTTTCCACATCGCCAAGGGTTTCGCGGCCGTAGATTTCGGGTTGGCGTTGGCCCAGGAGGTTGAGATTTGGGCCGTTGATGATCAGGATTGATTTGCTCATACCGCTTACATGGCACAAGTTGCGGATACTGCCAATTGTTGAGCTTGAGGCCAAGGGACCTCTCCCGCCCTTCGGGCACCCTCTCCGAAGGGGAGAGGGACTCGTGGTGCGAGCACCCTGATGAGTAAAATGGGAGGTCGCTGCAAGAGGTCCCTCTCCCCTTTCGGAGAGGGTGCCCGAAGGGCGGGAGAGGTCCCTTGGCTCCGCATCACCACAGATACTTGCGCTTGCCGATCACCCACGCATCTGTGACAAGGGGCGATGACCAATGCCGAACTGATCGCCCGCCGCGCCCGCCTGTTGGGCCCCAATGTCGCAACCTTCTACGAAGAGCCCGTCCATATCGTCAAAGGTGAGGGTGTCTGGCTGTGGGATGCGGCGGGCCGTAAATATCTCGACTGCTATAACAACGTGCCGCATGTCGGCCATTGCCACCCCGGTGTGGTGGAAGCGATTGCGAAACAGGCGGCCACACTCAATGTGCATACGCGCTATCTGCATGACCTGATGCTGGACTATCTCGATCAATTGATGGCGACGATGGATGCGCCATTATCAATGGCGATCATGACCTGCACGGGGTCAGAGGCCAATGATCTGGCCTTGCGCATGGCGCGGGCGGTGACGGGGAAGACGGGTGTGATTGCCACCAACCACACCTATCATGGCAACACGCTTGCGGTGTCGCAGCTCTCAACCACAAGCAAGCCAGCTGGACCAGCCTTTGACAATGTGCGCTTTGTGCCGGCCCCAGACAGTTATCGCCCGTCAGGTGGCATGGCTGACGCCCGGGCCTTTGCGCAATCTGTGGCGGAAAAAATCGCGGAGCTTGAGGCTGCAGGACATGGGTTTTCGGCGTTGCTGCTGTGTCCGATCTTTGCCAACGAAGGTTTTCCAGAGCAAGAGCCGGGCTGGCTGAAGCCCACGGCTGAGGTGGTGAAAAAAGCCGGCGGGATTTTGATTGCAGATGAAATCCAGCCCGGTTTTGGCCGTGTGGGCAGTCACTTCTGGGGTTATCAACGCGCCGGGATCGCGCCTGATATTGTGACCCTTGGAAAGCCCATGGCCAATGGCCATCCTGTAGGTGCGGCTGTCACATCAGAAGCCTTGATGACGGAGTTTCGCAAACACTCCCGCTACTTCAACACCTTCGGTGGCAATCCTGTTTCCTGTGCGGCGGCCTTGGCGACATTGAACATCGTGTTGACGGAAAAGCTGCAATACAATGCCGCGGACGTCGGGAACTATGCGATGGAAGGCTTGCGCGAATTGGCGACACGCCATGACATGATCGGCAATGTGCGGGGCAATGGATTTTTCTTTGGGGCGGAGTTGGTGTCGGACCGTGAGGCCAAAACGCCCGCTCCCGAATTGACACTCCGCATCGTCAATTTGCTGCGCCAGCGCGGCATCCTTCTCAATCTGATCGGCCTGCACCGCAACGTGCTGAAGATCAGGCCGCCCATGGTGTTTTCAAAGGTGAATGCTGACATGCTGCTGTATGCTCTTGATGATGTGATGGGTGAAATCTGATGCTGGCCCAGGCAAAAAAAGCGGCGCACCGCTGGCCCTTGCGCGTGCGGTCCCTCACGCTTGCTGCACAACGTGAAAACACCGTATTCATGCTGGAGGCTGATGAAGGGTTTTTTGCGCTTCGCCTGCACAGGCCCGGCTATAGAACGACGGCGGAAATGACGTCTGAACTTCGCATGATGGCCATGCTGGAATCGCGCGGCCTGTCTGTGCCGCGCCCGCTGGCGGGCAATGACCGGCAATTTCTGCAAACCGTCGATGATGCGCAGGTGTCGGTGCTGTCGTGGCTTGATGGTGAGCCTTTGGGCACGACCGGAGAGCCGCTTGTCCTCGTTGATCGTCCCGGCACTTTTCGTGCTTTGGGTGCACTTGTTGCCAAGATGCACAAGGCTTTTGACAGCTGGAAAAGGCCGCCAGGGTTTGCGCGGCCCCGCCTTGATATGCAGGGGCTGGTGGGAGACAATCCCGCATGGGGCCGCTTTTGGGAAAACCCCATGCTGCGGACAAAACAGCGCGATATTCTGATTGCCGCCCGCGACAAGTTACGAGTCGTTCTTGCTGATGCGCGCTTTGAGCAGGGCCTCATCCATGCGGATTGCGTGAGCGAAAATCTCTTGGTGAGTGACAAGGGATTGTCGATCATCGACTTTGATGACAGCGGTGTTGGCTTCCGCCTGCAGGATATCGCGACGGCCCTTGTCAAACACTGTAAAGAGCCGGACTATGAGGATCTCAAGTCAGCGCTGCTGGAAGGCTATGCCTCGCGCACAAAACTGGAAGAGGCTGACATCGCACTTTTCATTTTCGTGCGCCACCTCAGCTACGTCGGCTGGATCGTGCCGCGGATGAACGATGAAAGTGGCAAGAAGCGATCAGAATATTTCATCACCGAGGCTGTGCGAAGGGCAGAAGCATTCTTGAAGTCCGAAGCGCACTTTTAGAGCGGTTCCGGGTTGGTTTGAACATTCGTCAACCAAAAAATTCGTCATGGCCCGCTTCATGCGGGTCACCCATGGGTCCTCCGCATGAAGCGGAGGATGACGGAGATTTGAGATGGTTCAAACTCACCCGAAGCCCACTCTCAGCGTTGCGACTTCGACACCATGTCAACAATCCTGATGAAGCCTTCAACGTCCCACGCGGCACGACCGATGAAGAGACCGTCGATGTGGGCGCGCTCTGCCATTTCAATGCAATTGGTTGAGTTGACACTGCCGCCATAAAGAATGGGCAGAGGTTCACTGGTGATGTTGGCCGTGAGCTGCTTCAGGCGGCGGTGCTGGTCGCTGGCGAAATCCGGGTCTGCCGGTATGCCGCCTTCGCCGATGGACCAGACGGGCTCATAGGCAAGAATGACTTTGCCCACCGCCGCACGGCCCACGCCTTGCAGCGCATAATGCACCTGGCGTTCTAAAACCGATGAGGTCGCTCCCGCTTCATATTCACTGCGGCTGTCGCCAATGCAGACAATGGCCGTCAGGCCATGCTTGACAGCTGCCGCGACCTTGCGCCCGACAGTCTCGTCGGTTTCGCCGAAATGGTTGCGCCTTTCGCTGTGGCCGAGTTCCACCAATCCCACGCCGCAATCCAACAGCATGGGGGCTGAGACTTCACCCGTCCAGGCGCCGGAGTCGGCCCAGTGCATGTTCTGCGCGCCCACCACCACACCGGACCCAGCAAGGGCACTTGCGATGTCTGTCACATAGGGAAGGGGTGGAATAACAAAAGTCTGGATGTTGGAAATGCGCGAAGCAGGTGATGCGCGCAGTGCTTTGGCAAAGCCCAAGGCATCGGCACGCAGCTTGTTCATTTTCCAGCTCGTGCCAATCCAGAGTTTTTTGCGGGGATTCATGATCAGTTCAACATTTTCAGCCCAGCCAATCAATGTCGATGGCCGGAATTTGCATGTTTCACTTTAAAACCGAGACCCGCAATCCCGCAATTTGGGTATTTACCATTCTTGCAATGTCCTCGAAACGGGCCGCACATGCAATCAAGAGTTTAGAGTTTTTCGCGGTGCTGCGAATACACTTAGCGCCTACCCTTGCGCGACAGCCAGCAACTTTCCGGTTTTGCCCAGCTGCAACACCGCAACACAATGGGTGCAATCCGGCAACATTACCGCATCGCGCATCCATTTGCCGCCATAGGCTTCGCCGTTCCACATGGCGGCTGGCACCATGTTGCGCACCACATTGTGGTACGTAATGGTCTTCCCCGCATTTTCACCGCGTTCAATCACAACATTCTTGGTCGCGGCCACTGCCATCAGCCAAAGTGTCGCTTCAAGCGGTTTTTCATGGGCTTGAATGGTGACGCCAATGTCACGTTTTTTCATGTCCAGGCTCATTTCAAAACCCGTGGTCGCCGCTGCCGCAATGCCAGCGTCAACCGCAGACTTCTGGCTTCCCACTGCGTGGGCGCTGCCGTTGAAAACCATTTGTGGGGTGTAGACATTGCCATCACCGCGTGTCCTTGCGTAGTCATATTGGCGTTGGGAAAATTCAGCCTTGGCCAAGGTGTCGCGCCAACCGAGGTAGTCCCAATAGTCCACGTTGTAGGACAGCACGATCACGTCGCTGCGTTTGGACAGAGTTGCGGCAAGTTTGTCAGCGGGCGGGCAAGATGAACAGCCTTGGCTGGTGAAGAGTTCGACCAGCACGGGTGATTTTCCGGTTTTGGCCAATGCGGCGCGGGGCATCATGGCTGAAGCGAAGCCGAGAGCCAATGCGTGTCTGCGTGAAAGGGATGGAATGTGTGTCATGCCAATACTATGGGCACGATGCCCCGGCACACGCCAATCACGTCAGGGTGAGTCTGATGGGAATCCGGCAGGTTTTGATCACAACATCGGGATGATGGGGCGACGTGCCATGACCGGCGGTGATCTGGGCACCGCCGGTCCGGCACGGTACGACGTCGCCCCCTGCGCCGCCACCGAACGCTCCAGCCCGCCTGTCGGACAGACCAAGCAAGGGGCTTGGCCGGTGACCGGGGAAGACAGACGTGACTGGAACCGTCAATCGCAATTGACGATCGAGAGTTAGGTAAGGCCTGATAAAATGTCAATCGGGGGTGTCAAAAATTTCACCCATTGAAGTCGATTTGCGTCATAAAACGCCTAAAAACGACCTTCCAAAGCCCTTTAAATAGCTGCTTTGCGACTTTTGCATGTCTTGACGTGGATACAAAAGTATCATAATTGACAATCATGATTGATAAAATGCCACACCCCATCCCGTCCGATAGCACGCGGGGATTGCTGCAAGATGTCATGCAACAGTTGGATCAACGGGTGGCCCATTTCAAAATTGGCACGGCTTATGAAAAGGTGCGGATGTCGGACGCGAGGGTTTTTGTCGCAGCCGCACGGCTCCCAAGGTCCATTGCGCAGATCGCGCGGGTTTACGGCATCAGTCGCCAGGCCGTTCAGTCTTCAGTGCAACGGCTTGTTGCACTGAATGTGGTTGAGCTGCTGCCGCATCCCGACAGCCTGCGCGACAAGATCGTTTCTGTCACGGCCCACGGAGGAGAAGCGCAGGCCTTGGCTGTCAAGCATCTGGGATGGCTTGAGATGGAGTGTGCGGAGATTTTGGGCGCAAAGGGCCTGGAACAATTCCGCACCCAGCTTTTGGCTTTGACCGCTGGCTTGAAGGCGCGCCAAGTGTCCAATGATATGGATGATGTGCTGGAGCTTGATGAAACGGTGGACAATGGCGGTTCCGGGTTAGTTTGAACTGTCATTGACCGAAAAAAGTTCGTCATGGTCCGCTTTATGCGGACCACCCATGGGTCCTCCGCATGAAGCGGAGGATGACGGAAATGTGGGATTGTGCAAACTGACCTGGAGCGGTTCTCATACGGTTCAAGCCACCGGCATATAATCTTCGTCTTCGCGCTGAGACATCAGGGCTTCCGCCGTTTCCAACGCACGCCGCAGCACGGCGGTGTTGGCGGGTGACCCAAAGCACATCCTGACATTGCGGGACTGCTGCCCCGGCACCAATTCAAAGGCGTGGGAAGGTGTCACCCTGATCTTGCGCGACATCAAGGCTTGGGCGTAACGCGGCGGTGACCAGTGTGCTGGCAGTTCGAGCCAGGCATAGGGTGCCCCCTGTTGGCAGCGGAAGGCATGGTGCTTGAACACCTGCATGAAAATCTGGCGGCGGTGCGCCATGTCCTCCAGCCCGCGCGCAAGAATGCCAGTACTCATGCCGCTCTCGATCCAGAACCGCGCGATCTCACCCGTGATACCCACGGTACGCGCCGCCATGTTGCGCACAAAGGCACGCAGCAGCCGGTCCTGTCCCTTGGGCGAGACCACAAAGCCAATGCGCAATCCTGGTGCCAAAGTCTTCGACAGCGACGTGATGTGGAATGTGCGCTCGGGTGCGAGGTCATAAAAGGTCGGCGGCTGCACGCGGGTATCAAGCAGGCGGAAAATGTCATCCTCGATGATCGTGATGTCGTGCTTGCGCGCCAGATGCACAATGTCATCGCGGCGACGGCGGGTCATGGTTGAGGTCGTGGGGTTTTGCAGTGTCGGCACCACATAAAGAATCCGTGCAGAGGACTTTGCAGCGGCTTCTTCGATGGCCTGAGGCAACATGCCCTCGTCATCCATGGCAAGGCCAACTGGCTCAAGCCGCGCATTTTTGAAGGTGGTGCGGAGCAATGCATAATTGATGTTCTCGGCCATGACACCTGAACCCGGTTCAGCAATCGCATCAAGTACGGTGATCATACCCAGTTGCGCGCCCGCCGAAATCATCACCTGGCTTTCATGTACGTCAATGCCGCTGAGCCTCAACCAAGTCACCGCCATTTTACGGTGCATGTGAAAGCCTTCGGGCGGGGAGTAATCGAGTAAATCCATTTTACGCGGATCGTGCATGATGAACTGCATGGCCGCATCCAGCTCTTCCGGTTTCACCACAGGCGGCGGCACGGCATGGGAGAGGTCAACCAGTCCCTGATCATCAGGCACGGCCAGGGGCGATGCCGAAATCGGCCGCCGCACATAACTGCCACGCCCCACCTCACCATTGAGAAACCCCCGCGTCTCCGCCACGCGGTAAGCCCGCGTCACCGTGCCAAGCGTCACCCCCAGCTTCCACGCCAGTTCCCGTTGCGGCGGCAGCCGCGCTCCCTCCGGCAGAATCCCATCCGTCACATCCCGCGCCACCGCATCAGCGATGGCAAGGTAGAGCGGCTTGGAACGGTCGAGGGACGGCTGCCAGATTGTCATGGGTACAATGTTCCGATTGTTTTTATATTGCATCGATAGTATGTCTGTATTCCAAGAAATGCAAAGCAAATCGCGGGAATTTCGACTAATACAATAGATACAATCGGAGTCAACCATGCGAAACTACGTGATGATGCAAGCCGAACAAAGAATGGCCTATGGCCGCCTGACAATGCTCATGCGCATTTGGCACAACTGGAAAAACCGCAAGGACTTGCGGCGGTTGTTGGCGATGGATGATTACATGCTGCGGGATGTGGGGCTGACGCGGGAAGCGCTGCAACGATTTGCAAGACTGCCGTTGACGGTGGATCAGGCGTGGGACCGGGAGCAAATGTAGGAAGGGAAGAACGGGCTTGAAAACCGCTGGCATCGCAAAAACGTAAGGGATAAGCGCAAGCCCATGAACACAACCGTGCCAGCACAGCTTCTCCCCCCTGGCCATCCGCCAATCCCGCCCAGCCGTGTCGGTGTGCTCTTGGTCAATCTGGGAACGCCGGAGGCCACCACTTATTGGCCGATGCGGGCGTATTTGAAACAGTTCTTGTCAGACCGCCGCGTCATTGAAACCAACCGTGTGCTGTGGTGGTTCATCCTCAATGGCATCATTCTCATTATCCGGCCCAAACGTTCCGGCCATGCCTACGAACAGATATGGAACCACGAACGCAATGAGTCGCCGCTCAAGACGTTCACCCGCGCCCAGGCTGAAAAACTCAAAGCGGCACTCGGTGGAGAAGTGCTGGTCGACTGGGCCATGCGCTATGGCCAGCCGCCGGTTGACGTGCACTTGCAGGCGTTGAAAGATCAGGGCTGCAACCGCATTCTGGTTCTGCCGCTGTATCCGCAATACTCGGCGGCGACTGTGGGTTCGGTCATGGACAATGTCGGCTGGGCGCTGGAGAAAATGCGCTGGCAACCTGCCATCCGGGTGCTGCCGCCCTATTTCGCCGACGACTCCTATGTTGCAGCCATTGCCGCCAGCCTCGACGCCCATATCAAGACGTTGAGCTGGAAACCAGACCGCATCCTGATGGCTTTCCACGGTTTGCCCCGCGAATACCTCGACAAGGGCGATCCCTATCATTGCCAATGCCAGAAGACCGCACGGCTGGTGCGCCAAAAACTGGGACTTTCGCCGGAACATCTTCAGGTCGTCTTCCAGTCCCGTTTTGGCCGCACCGAATGGCTGAAACCCTACGCCCAGGAGACTGTTGAGGATTTACCGGGCCAAGGCGTCAAAAAACTTCTGATCATTTCGCCCGGTTTCGCATCAGACTGTGTGGAAACCCTCGAAGAACTTTCCATCGGCCTGAAAGAAACATTCCTGGAAAGCGGCGGCGAGGACTTTGCCGTTGTGCCCTGCCTCAACGACAGTGACCGCTCCATCGCCATGTTGCTGTCGCTCACATCACGTGAGCTCAAGGGCTGGATTTCAGGGTAAGAGTTCCTACATCCTGTCTGACAGGAATGATTCGGGAGCGCACCAATGTTTGAAGGCCTATCAATATTCGTCCTCGTGTTTCTAGCCGTCATTGTATTCTATCTGCTGCGCGCCATCCGCATGGTGCCGCAAGGCTACAACTACACGGTGGAACGCTTCGGCCGTTATGTCCGCACCCTCGAACCAGGCCTAGGCTTGATCGTGCCCTTCATCGACCGCATCGGTGCCAAGCAGAACATGATGGAACAGGTCATCGATGTGCCGCCGCAGGAAGTCATCACCAAGGACAACGCCATGGTGAAGGTCGATGGTGTCACGTTCTTCCAGATCGTCGACGCGCCGAAGGCCACCTATGAAGTCAAGGAACTCCAACTCGCCCTCATCAACATGGTGATGACGAACATCCGCACCGTCATGGGTTCCATGGACCTGGACCAGCTGTTGTCGCAACGCGATGTCATCAACCACAGCCTCATCAATGTGGTGGACCAGGCGGCCCAGCCCTGGGGCGTCAAGATCACCCGCATCGAAATCAAGGACATTGCACCACCCCGTGACCTTGTGGAATCCATGGGCCGCCAGATGAAGGCAGAACGCGACAAGCGCGCTTCCATTCTTGAAGCAGAAGGTTCGCGCCAGTCTGCCATTCTGCGCGCCGAAGGTGAAAAGCAGTCCGTGGTGCTGGAAGCCGAGGGACGCAAGGAAGCCGCCTTCCGCGACGCGGAAGCGCGCGAACGTTCCGCCGAAGCCGAAGCCAAGGCCACACAGCTGGTCAGTGACGCCATTTCGAAGGGCAACGTGCAGGCCATCAATTACTTCGTCGCCAACAATTACGTGAAGGCCTTGGAAGCGCTGGCAACATCTCCCAACCAGAAAATCCTGATGATGCCGCTGGATGCCACAGCCCTCCTCGGCTCTATCGGCGGCATTGCCGAAATCGCCAGGGAAGCCTTTGGCAGCGGTGGCAGCACCAACCCCGAACCCAAACCCCGCCGTGGCCCCAGTCTTTGAGGCAATGGAAAGCATTGAACGCCCTGTTTCCTCCATGGGCGGGCTTGACCCGCCCACCCAGCCTGCGGAAAATCTGGGTTGGCTGGTCAAGCCAGCCGATGGAGCAATTTATGGATTGCTTCCGACTGATCGAAACAACAGCCAAGGAGAACTGTCATGAGTGATATCTGGCCCGTGATCGGCCCTTGGGCCTGGTGGATTGTTGCCGGCATCCTGCTGATCGGCGAACTCATGGCCCCCGGCATTTTCCTGCTTTGGCTTGCCGCCGCAGCGGCACTGACAGCCGTGGCCGACATGATTTTTGGTTTCAGCTGGCAAGGCGAAGTCGCAACCTTCGGCATCCTCGCCGCAGCCCTGATCCTCGCCTCATGGCGTTGGGTCATGGACAACCGCCGCCCCAAGACCGACCAACCCCACCTCAACCAACGCCACGCCGCTTATGTCGGGCGCATTGTACCACTGGAACAGGCCATCAACAATGGTTCCGGAAAAGTGCGGATTGAAGACGCGTTGTGGGATGTGGATGGACCGGACATGGCCAAGGGAGAGCGCGTAAAAATTACCGGCGTGAATGGATTGAGGTTGATTGCAGAGAGAGCTTAGGCGCTTCTGCGGTAAAGCACCGGGAACCAGTCTTCCCGCAGCTTTTCACCGGGCCTCATGTCGTGCCCCGGAAACGGCGGAGAGGTTTTGCCCGGCCGCTCCACATAACGCGCGTCATCCCCAACCAGCCGCAGCGAAAACGCCCGCCGCCGCGTGGTGGCATTGTTGCCCCGCGCACCATGCAGCGTCATATAGTTGAACGCCACAGCATCACCGGGCTGCATCTCCCACTCCAGCACTTTCATGCCCTCGGCATCTGGGTCCGGCACCGGCATATAGGCATCAACATCCGCATAAAACGCCGTATCCGCCAGCCACCGCTTCGGCAGCACCGGCTTCGGCCAGAGATGGGAACCCGCGACACAGCGCAACGTCGCCTCCCGCACCGAATCAAGCGGCGACCAGAAACTCACCGTCTGTTTACCCTCAACAAAATAATACGGCCCGTCTTGATGCCACGGCGTGGCCTTCGTTGTGCCCGGCTCTTTCACCAGCACATGGTCGTGGAACAGTTGCACGGTGTTTGATGACATGAGGTCAGCCGCCACTGCCGCCGCCGGAGATTTTTTGATCACAGTCTCAAATTCAGAAATGCGCGACCAGTTACAGTAATCATCAAAAAACCGCCCGGCGTCCCCCGGTTTCAAATTCTCCGCTGCATAGGGCCCCGGCTCCGCCATGTTGCGTGCAATGCCGGCGCGGAGTGTTTCAACGTGGTCAGCGAAAAGACCTTTGATCAGGACAGCGCCATCGCTGGCGTAAGACGAGATGTGGGCGGGGGTGATGAGGGGGTGGGGCATGGTCACACCCTTGTGACGTTGCAGGTGAGGGATCAGGCGCCCTTGAACAGGCAGGCCACGGCCAGAACCACAAAGGCAATGCCCATGATCCAGACCGATGGGATGGGCAATATGGAAACGACGCCCAACGCCGCCAGGGCCGCGATGATGGCAATGACGACAGAAATGACAAACATCACAGTGGTCGGTGCCGAAAGATTCAGTGTCATGGCCGTGGTCTCCAGTTGATTCGGTCCGCAGTATAGCACTCAAGCGGCCAAACTGGATGCAATGAAGAAACGGACGAAAATATGAAAACCGCCATTCCCTTGACGCAAGTCAACGTCGGATTTTACCAGCCCTGCAAAAAGCAGATCAAAACCCACGATAGGGCACTGATCGCCAAGGAAATGGCCCTGCGCAACATCCATAAATCCCGCGCCCTGACCCAGGAACAAGCCGCCAAATTTTTGGGCGGCAAGCAGATCTGCGTGTGGCTGTTGGAGAGCCGCTCCGAGGTAAAAGTCTCAACCCTGCGCGATTATGTGCATGCGTTGGGCGGGGAATTGCAGTTGATGGTGACGTTTCCGGAGGGTGGGAAGGCGAAGATCAAGAGGTTGCCACGAACAGGATCACACTAGCACCGCTGTTCATTCCGTGCTGTAAACTAACAATGAAGAAAGCGCTCCGCTATCAGACGGGAGACTATTCGAATCTAACAACTCGTGCGTATCGCCGCAGCTTCAAAGACCTCGGTCGCGGCTTTGATCGCAGCATCAATATAGGCGGTCACCTGATCCTCCAATAAACCCCTCGAGTAGAGGTCCTCGACTCGCTTATGCGCTTTTTTCTTTCTTTCAGCACCGACAAGTTCGTAACCCCTGTATTGCGCTCTGAGGGAATCCTCTATTGCCTCCTCTTTACCATGCATCGCTCCCAGCATTGAGCAAGAAACTAGCGTAGAATTCTGATCAAGCGGTGAAACTGAATGAGACTCGGACACATTATCAATAGAGAGTTGGGCGCCTGGTAATGAGATACCAAATAAACCGAGCTGAGCAAAATTCATGCAATATTGATCGAGTTCTGAGTTCAACGCACTCGAATAAGCATCAAGTTCCTCACTTGAAGCACCTGCGCTTCTCATTTTGTTGAGTGTTGCAGGAAGTACTTCTTCTTCGTGCACCCGCCACCATACATCCGGCGGCATTAATTTTGCCGGGTCAGGGCCTAAACAAAGTCGACCGAAAGCTTCGGCTGCTTTGAGTCCATTTCTTCTACCTTCCTCACGAAAATCAGTAAGTGTGGCGGGACGGTCCTCTTCTATGTTGCTATCGCTTTCCATGTCGCTTTAAAATCTCCACGATCAACCGCACGTATGCATAGCCAATTTTCGACATAGTTCAAAACGCCAAAACCCGCCACGCATTTCTGCGGGCGGGTTTTTGGTGACCGATTGTCATCATGAATGAAGTGCTGCTTTTCGCAGGCCTGGCGGCGACCTGCTCTTCCGCGTCTTGAAGCACGAAGGTCCATTGATGCTCGGCATTTGCGCTTACGACTCCAGCTTCTCCGCCAACCACGTTTTGATCAATGACTGATACGGCACATCTCGTTTGTTGGCGGCGAGTTTGATCCGTTCGAGCAGCCTGACGGGCAAGCGCAGCGAAATTGCCGTTGCTGTCGGTTTCAGATTGGGCAGCAGCACTTTTTCGGCCTTGCTCCAGTCCACATGCGCGGTGGAGTCGTGGCTTTCCCAGTAGATGCGCTCTTCTGCTTCGGTCCTGAAGTGGGGAACGGGAGTTATTTTATTGCTCATAATGCCTGCGCTCCTTGCGGTTCATGTCTCGGGCTGAAATAATGCGTAAGTGTGTTTCACTCCGTCGAAGTGTAAAAGTGATATGTAGCAGGCGACCTTCATCGGTTTGCCCAAGCGCATGCAGGCGTTTTTCGCTTTCGCTGTGCCTCTGGTCAGGGGCAATCAGAAGCGGTTCGTTCAAAAAGATCTGCTCGGCCTCGGCTTGACCGACAAAATGCTTCTCAACACTCTTGCGGGCATTGCCGTCATCCCATTCAAAACCAATGATCCGGTGCCAGTCGATCATCTACGTATATTACTATAATATACCGAAATTGCAAGTGCGGCTAAAACGAAAAAACCCGCTGCGCATGTCTGCGGGCGGGTTTGTGTGACTGATTGTCATCTCTAGCATTTGCGAAGCAAATGCGGGGAATGAATGAAGTTCTGTTTTTCGCAGGCCTGGCGGCGACCACCTCTTCCGCGTCTTAAGACGAAGTACCATTGGAGCTGGAGCGATTTACGGCCGAGTTCGAGATGGGATCGGGTATGGACACTCCGCCAAAGCCACCAGGCCGGCGAAAAACAGAGGACGCGAATGGCGAATGGGGAGTGGCGAATGGGGAAGTTACACCCCAATTCGCCATTCACCATTCGCCATTCGCCTGAGCACATCAGGTCTTCCAATTTTCTGCAATCTGCGCAACTCGTCACTGATCATGACAATCAATAATGAGAGCGATTCAAGCCGATCGAACTATTAGTACCGGTAAGCTGCAGACATTACTGCCCTTCCACACCCGGCCTATCAACGAGCCCATCTATCCCGGAAGAATGGCTTCCTCGGTTCTCAAGGGAAATCTTGTTTTGAGGTGTGTCTACGCTTAGATGCCTTCAGCGGTTATCCCGTCCACACAGTGCTACCCAGCCTTGACCGAAGGCCACGACAACTGGTTCATCGGAGGTGTGTTCAACCCGGTCCTCTCGTAGCGCATGTCCGTAAAGGACATGCGCAATCAAAAATGGGCGGGTCCTCAACGGACACGCCGTGGTCAAATCCTCTCAAATCTATACAATCACTAGGATAGGGACCAAACTGTCGCAACGTCTTTTGAACCCAGCTCCCATTCTTCCCTTAAACATGGCCACTTTAATCGGCGAACAGCCGAACCAGCGGGCTTCGCCCGCCATCAAAAATGCGCGGAACGCGCCGGACCTTCTCCAGCCCCAGGATGTGATGAGCCGACATCCCCAAACAACAGTGCATGCCAAACGATTCCGTCGATATGGACTCGCAGGGATAATCAGCCTGTTATCCCCGGCGTACCTTTTATCCGTTGAGCGATGGCCCTCCTCACGGTGAACCACCGGATCACTATGACCGTCTTGTCAACTCTGCTCGATTTACCAGTCTCGCAGTCAGGCAAGCTTATGCCATTGCACTCAAGGGCTGATTTCCGACCAGCCTGAACTTACCATCTCAGCGCCTCCGTTACTCTTTGGGAGATGACGCGCATAACTTTCCCAACGCTTTAAGCTGCTCTTCGGATGTCCAAGCCCGTGTACGCTCCGGTAGACTAAAGAATTGTTGTGCAAGTTGACACGCGGAATTGCGATCCCCGATGCGGAGGTACGCTTTCGCTAAGGCTTCAGACCACCATCCAAGTTGCAGTTCCTCAACAAATTCCGTTTGCGCTACATGTTTTAGACAAATATCAAGAGATTTTTTGGCAATTGAAATGAACAATTCATCCTTCTCGTCCTCCAGCGCCTGCCTAGCTCCAGTCGCCCACCATAGCTCCTGGGTCAGTGCACTCATTGTTGAGTAGTCTCGACATCGCCGCCAAGCAGTTTCGACTGCCAGTTCTCGTTCGTTCATCCAACCGGTCGCAAACGTGCTTTCAAGCTGTCCCATAGGACTGCAAGCGGCCTTGAACCATTCCTTTCGCCAACTCCGAACGAGGATGGGATTCAACGTCAATTGCCCGCTCAAGCTCAGTTGCTCAGGCTTCTCTCGGTAGAAAGTATCTCGCACATCCGGAAAACTTATATCCCGGAAGCTGATGCCAGACCCAATAACAAACGAATTTTGCAGAGTGTGATTTGCAACCCAGTCCCTAATCGGAGCTGCATGCCGAAAATCAATGGCAGTTAGCAAATCAAGTCGTTGCCTTGCTTCTCCCGGAGCCAACGCAAAAAGAAAATCAACAAAATCCATGAATGTAAAACGAGGAACCAATGAATCGATAAGTTGGCGAACCGGAGTACGCTGAAGAGTCTGTGGTATGAATTTGGCAACAGTCTTGATTTCGACTAGGAGACTGGCGATGTTCACATTCGGATCAAACAAAGCGCAAAACCACATATCGCATCGCAAAGAGAGATGTTTTCTTACGAGATCAAGACTCGGACCTAGATAAAATGCGGAATGGTATTCCAACGCCTGTTCGGGGTTGATTGCCGCCCACGGGTTTGGTTGCGGGATATTTTTAAGGATTGACGATGAGGTTTGTAGTTTCGAAGGGTCATGAGTCAGGTTTATAAATCCGCCCAGTGCTGAAACAGCTTCGTGAAATTGAGTGTCGCGGGCCTGCCGGGCGGCGAGAAGTCGCTCTGCAGTTCCAGTCTTTCTCGGCGGCAGATACCGTTCCCAGTTGGCCCGATGGCGGGGATATAGGGGGTTAACTTTTGGTCGGACATCTGGAAGCATTATGCTGTCCAATTCTTTGGATTGGTGTGACCAGTACTGATGTGACTTCAAGTTTGAGCTTCCGAGCAAATGAGTTATTTCTTCTGCCTCAGCATCAAGTTGACTTGCTCTCAGTTGCTTACAAAGTTGAATTGACGCTTCAATTGCAGCTGCATTCCAACCGAAATCACGTTGGGTGTTATTGAGCTTCTTACTGAGTAAGTTGCGCATGAGTCCTACTGCTCCTAGCAGCTCATACTCTTCGATTGCGATGGAAGCCCTCAACAGAGTCATTGCTCTTTCTGCATCCAGTGCGCGAAATACCCGAACCCCACCAGAAAACGTACCACAAACCAATGGCCCAAGCCAACCACACCAAGTCGATTTGGGAATTGGCGTTCTGTCGATCTCAACCCATTCGACGGGAGCGCTAAATTTGCCTTCCCTTCGCCCAAAAGGCAAAATGTCAGCCGAACCAGAAGCAATATTCTCGAATATCGCATTGAATGCATCATTCAATAACAACATTTCTTCATTACTACCTCCTACATCAGGATGGTACTTTTTCGATTGCCGCCTGTAGGCAGATTTGAGCGTGGCAGTGTCCGTCAAGTCATTCTTGCCGAAAAAATTCTTTGCAAAAGGCACTCGATTTAGAATGACGTCGCGTAGATCGTTGGGCCGCCGACACGATGGTGAATTGCTTGGTCTTTCAAAACCCATTGTGTAAGCTTCATGAAGGGCTTTTCGGACATTCTTCGGCAGAGCAGCAAAACGATCAAGCGCCGCCGCGACTTCAAGATTAAAATCCCTTCGATACTCGACGCTTTGAAGGGAAAAACAATGAATGAGAGCGTCCTTCATTGCGAAGTATGCAACACTGCGGGAATCCGCGAGAAGATCAATCGACAAAAAGGGATTCTGGCCTAAAGCCTTGCCCTTTGCTCCGACTTGAATTTCCACTGATAACGGGCGGCGCACGACTACCTACTTCCCCACATCCACCTTCTTCGCCAACCAGGTCTTGATCAGTGACTGGTACGGCGCGTCCCGTTTCTTGGCGGTGACCTTGACCCGCTTCAGCAATCTATTGGGTAGTTGCAGCGAGATTGCAGTGGACAGTGGCTTTAGATTGGGCAGCCGCACCCGTGTCGTCTTGCTCCAATCCACGTGATCAGCGGAATCGATTCTATTCATCACGCCGCCTTCTTGATCTTCAATTCAACTGACAACCCGGCCTTTCGCGCCAGCGAGATTAACGCGTCAATGCTGAAATTGTTGATACGCCCGCGAAGGAGATCATTGAGTCGCGGCTGTGTGATGTTCAATCTTTTTGCAGCCGCCGCCTGTGTCAGCTTCCACGCTTTGACATGTTCGGTGAGGGTGATTAGCAAATCTGAACGCATCGTCATGGCCGCAGCTTCTTCGGGCGTATCCGAAATAGCATCCCAGACGTTTGCATAGCTTTTGATTTTCATGTTTACCTCCATCACACCAGTTTCAGTCTGAGCGCCGCCAAAGCCAATTCGTGTTTTGGCGTCTTCTGTGTTTTCTTCTGAAACGCATTCAATACATAGAGCGCGTCAGCCTTGCTCAAAACATAAATGACGCGAAAGGCTCCCGTTGCATCTCGCACTCTGATCTCCCGCACACCAGCACCGACGGATTTCATCGGCTTCCAGTCCATGGGTTCAACACCTCTTTGGACCCGGCGCAATTCCGTTCCTATGTCTTTGCGAACATCAAGCGGAAAGGTTCTGATTTCGTCGAGCGTGTCAGCAAGAAAGAAAATGCGTTTCATCAGCGCTAGCCTTATATCAGCATTCGTATAAAATCAAGCTACCCTCAAAAACACAAAACCCGCCGACCATTTCTGGTCGGCGGGCTTGGTATAATTGTATTGTGAATGAAGTTCTGTTTTTCGCAGGCCTGGCGGCGACCTACTCTTCCGCGTCTTAAGACGAAGTACCATTGGCGCTGGAGCGATTTACGGCCGAGTTCGAGATGGGATCGGGTATGGACACTCCGCCAAAGCCACCAGGCCGGCG
>JANPCE010000067.1:0-14520 GCA_031430795.1 Hyphomicrobiales bacterium | reverse complement strand
GCTCGTCGCCAAAGGCAAACCAAAGATGGTCATTCGCATCGCTCTCGCCCACAAACTCCTCACCATCCTCAATGCCAGAGTTCGCGATGCGCGTGTAAAATTCCAAATTGCAACTTGACACCCCAGATAGTCGCTCCCCCGCTTCGCGGACCCGCTCCGGAGGAGCGGGACTCGTGGTGGGGGCGCCCTTAAAAGTGAAACGGGAGGTAGTTGAGCGAGTCCCTCTCCTCTTCGGAGCGGGTACGGTGAAGCCGGGGGAGAGGTCCCTCGGCGCAAGAGAGATGTTTTTTACTTCTGTGAGAAGCGCAGCTTCATGTCCGGCAGGTTGCCTTTGCCTTCGCGGTTGACGATGAGTTCGTCTTCTGCGGACAGTGCGGGGGGAAATACCACGTCGATGTCTGTGGCAGGGCCGGTGCCGTCTGGGCCGAGGCGGACGGCGACGGGCATGACGTCGGTTTTCAGTTCTTCCATGGAGGGAGACTGGCCTTCACGGCGCAAGGTTTTTTCTGCGTCAGCGTAGAGGAAGGACCACCACGATGGATCTTCGCCAGCACTTGCGAGGGCTGCGATGACGGGCTTGACGATGATGGACTCTTCATCACCAACGATGCGCAAATGACCTGAGAGGCTTGATTTGCCATCGGCGTTGCTGTCGCCCTCTACGGGTTCAAGCACGGAAGCTTGCTCCAAAGGGCCTTCAATGATGTCTTCATTCCCAGAGGCAAATCCGCCAAGTGAGGCGGCGGCAACCTGTGATGGCCGCTTGGAAGGAGACTGCGACTCAGGTGGTGCCGAAGCCGGTTCAATCAGCATGTCCTCTGACGCAACATTCTTCAACTTTGCAGAAGCCATGGCCATGACAGCCTGCGGCTTCAGGCGTGGCTTTGGTACGGGATAGCCTTGCTTGATCTCGGCCTTTTCTGCGTCAACAGGCGCAAAGGCAGGTTCAATCGAGGCGGAATCCGCGAGTGCCGCGAGTTGGCCGTTGGCAATTTCAACTGGCTTCTTCTTTTTGGCAGCAGAATCCACGACTTCAGCCGACAGGCCATAGGGCTCTTCGTCCTCTGGCTCATCGTCTTCTTCAACTGCACTTGGCGCTGGCAGTTTCAGTTTGGCTTTCTTGGCGAGTGCGGCTTCCACAGCCGCTGCATCAGCAGTCAGATTGGCGAGTTCATCACCATCAGATTCATAGGCGGATTCGAGTGGAACCGGTTCTGGCTTGGAGGCGACTGCCTCTGGCTCCGGCTTGTTTTTGCGGCCCGTCAGGAAGCTGAAGAGGCCGCCCGCCTTTTTGTCTTCCGGCGCATCAGCAGATGCGGTCAGCGTGTCCGACCATTTCCGTTTGCCAAAACGCTTGCCAATGGTGCTCTTGCCGCTGCGGATATGGCTGGCGAGCTGTGAACCCTTCATGCCGGGACCCCAGGTGCGGACATTGCCCGAGTCAGCATGGATAAATCCGGTTGGACCACCGGCCGAGCGGTAATAGCCGACACCACCCACGCGACGTGCTGTGGCCGAGTCGCGAATCTTCGCTGTTGGCACGTCGGGAAAGAAGAAGTCGATGGCTTTGCCCTTCATGTGCTGGCTTTTCTTCGCCACTTTGCGGCCAATGCGCTTCAGGAACGCGTTGGTTTTGGGTGAACGATAGCCGGACACGATGTGGATCGGGCGCTTGGAGCCCAAGTCAGCGTGCATTTCCCACACCACGTCAATGGTGCGCGGATCGATGGTGATTGTTTCGTTGCGGCGCCAGTCACGGAAGAAGCGGTTGAGTTTCTTCATGGCAGACGGCACGTAGCGGCCATTCTGCATATAGGTGACGGTCAGACTCTCCTTGGTGTGCTGGTGCACGAGGGAAATGGTGCGGGTTTCACCGCCCGCAATCGTCGGCGTGTCGGCAAAGCCCCAGACGCCAAGCGCGAGGGTGCCGACAATGGCCGCCGAGGCCAGAGCTCTGGAAATCTTCTTGATCAAAGTCTTGTGTTGTCCGACGTTTACTTCAACAACCATTACTCAACTCACCCCGGGCAATTAACCCGCTTTCCCAAACCAGTGTTCAGACCGGATTGAAGAGAGCAGCTGTCCCACTCTAGCCCGGATTTGCACTTCGAACAAGATTGCGGCACCCGTGAGGCAACCGCGACTGTCAGTAACCTTACCTTGGATGTGCTTAACAGGTGGTTTAACCCGGAAAATTCTCAGTCAATCGTGATTTTAAGGGTGGATTTGCTGTTTTCAACCACTTGCTGGGCGCGCTTTGGGGCGAAAGCTTTTTCCGCCACATTCAATGCCGCGAGCAAGGTTTTGTCCCGCTCATAGGCATCGCCAAAGTACGCGATCTCGCCTGATTCTGAAGGCCACGCCGTGAAATAGGCCAAATGCACCCGTACCTGGTTTCCCAGCAAAATCGTGGAACTTTCCTTGCCATCGATCCGCTCTGCCACATCCTCCGCATCCCAACCCAGCAGGATTTGGGCAAATTCGCGGGGGTTTTCAACACGGACACAGCCGTGGCTGAAATTGCGTTTATCCCTCGAAAACAAGTCACGGTTGGGCGTGTCGTGCATGTAGATGGCGTGCTTGTTCGGGAACAGGAACTTGATTTCGCCCAAGGCGTTGCTTTCGCCGGGTGGCTGCAACACGCCGGGCATATTGTCGCTGCCGACCGTACTCCAATTGATGGATTTGGATTTGACGGGTTTGCCCTTCAAATTGACGACCTGATAGCCGATCTTGTCGAGGTAATTCGGGTCGCGGCGCAGTTTGGGCAGATACTCATTGATGAGAATGGAAGGCGGAATGCCCCAGGACGGGTTGAACACCACGGATTTCATGGTTTCGCTGAACACGGCTGTCTGGGTCAAAGGCTTGCCGACGATGACATTGCTTTCCCAAATCAGTTTGTTGCTCTCAAACACATCAACCGAATAGGACGCCTGATTCACCAGAACATGCCTGTTGCCGAGATTGCGCGGCATCCAGCGCAGACGTTCCATATTGATGGCAATGAGTTTGCGGTTGCCAACGGGAAGCGCTCCACCGAGGACCGCCACTGTGTCCTCGTCAAGCTGGCCGGTTTGCTTCAGCCCCCGTGACTTCTGATAGATCTTCAAAACCTTGACCAGGGACTTGTCGAGATATTCAAGCTTCGAACGGTTCTTTTCTGTCACTTCTACAGGCTGGATCAGGCCTTCCTCGGCCAGCATCGCGCGAAGCTCAATGATGCGCGGGTCTTTTTGGCCGGGCTCGACGCGGGGGCCTGCAGGGAAACTTGACACCACAATGGACTTGTCATCCATGCGGCCAAGCTCCGCCTTGAGGGCGAAATAGGCTGGATGCTGCGGCACAAGACCCTTCAGATATTCCGCCGGAAAAGGCGAGAAAGTCAGAACTTTCAGCGCAACCTTGCCATCAACCGTTTCCGGCTTGATGTCGTGGTATTGGGACAGCAAAGCGGGATCAAACACGCCGCCGGATACATGTTGCGCATAGGTGATGGCAGCGACGGTCAACCCCACATCGAGCTGTGCCTGCGCCAAGGTGCTGCCCGCGATCTGATCATCAGCATTGTCAAATCCGCTGAGAACGGGGGGCAGATATTGCACTTGCATCAAGCCTTCGCTGGCTGACGCTTTCAGCAATGCCAACACTTGGGCACCACGCGCAGTCAACGCACCGTCCTTCACCCAGAGGGGTTGAAAGTCAGTTGACTTGTATTGCTCGACCACCAGTTTTTTGATTAACGCCGTGGCACGGATGTCGGTCTCACGGTCGGCGAGGGCGAGGCGAATAGGATCTGTCGTGGCATCGCCCGTGGATGTGCGGGGAATGTTGCGGTCGTTGACGGCTACAAGGACTGGTGCTGCATAAACCAGATTGCCCATGCCGAAGCCCTCGGCGATTTCGGGGTCAATAAAGGCAGTCGCGACGGCGGGGGCCAGTTTCTTCTTTTTGACGATGGCTGGATCGTCAACACCCGGAACGATGCGGGCAATTTTTCTGGCGTTTTTCCTCTTGCGAGGTTCGCGGACGTCGCTGTCCTCGTCCCACCAAGGTTCTTGATTGATCGCAACGCGTTTGCGTGGTTTCGGCTTGATGCCAAAAAGCACTTCAAAGAACGAGCGTTTGCGATAACTGTGCTCTGCCTGAGCCGGGATTGCCAGCAACGACGCGGCGGCAACAAGTGATACGCAGACCAACAGTGTTCGTTTCATGGCTAACCTTGGCAAACCTTGGAATCCCCGGACCCCGCACAATCCATAAGCCGAAGGGCCACCAAAATCAATTGCCCTGCACGGTTACGTCACATCACATCGAATCACTGACGCATCGCCGCAACACCACAATTCCAGCTGAAAAACTTTCAGTTGGGTTTGACTGTCTCAATTGACAGCAGCTTCTTCAAGCCCAAAATCGCGCATTTTCCGGTAGAGTGTCGAGCGCCCGATGCCCAGTTTGCGGGCCACTTCCGACATTTGGCCCCGGTAACGGTGCAAGGCGAGTCGGATCATATCAGCTTCGACGTCTTCGAGTTTACGGATATGGCCGCCATCCGTGACGATGGAAATGCCAAGCGCCGAACCATCAGCAACGTGTGCGCCAATCGCTTTTGGCATGACGAGGCCAACGGGGGCTGTGGCCTGTGGTGCCGGCGGAATGGTGACTTCATAGCCATCCACCAGTGAAGCAATCTGCGGGAAGTCCTGGACCAGCAGCACATCGCCTTCACACAGCACAATGGCGCGGAACACTGTGTTTTCAAGCTGACGCACGTTGCCCGGCCACGCATAGGCCATCAACATGGAAAGGGCATGCGGATCAACGCCGCGCACTTTGCGGCCTTCTTCGGCGGCAATGCGGGTGATGAAATGCTGGATCAGATCAGGGATGTCCTCGCGGCGGTCGCGGAGCGGCGGTACCATGATGGGAAACACGTTGAGGCGGTAATACAGGTCCTCGCGGAATTTGCCCTGCTTGACCATTTCGATCATGTTGCGGTTGGTGGCAGAAATCAGGCGCACATTGACCTTGACCGGACGGCGCGAACCCACAGGATCAATCTCACCCTCTTGGATCGCACGCAACAGTTTCACCTGCATGTCGAGCGGCAGTTCCGCCACTTCATCGAGGAACAAGGTGCCACCATCGGCTTCCTGGAATTTGCCCAGGTGTTTTGCGTTGGCCCCCGTGAAGGAACCCTTCTCGTGACCGAAGAGTGTGGACTCTACGAGGTTCTCCGGGATGGCACCGCAGTTGACGGAAATGAAGGGACGGCCCACACGGTCGCTTTCGCCCTGGATGGCGCGGGCGAACATTTCCTTGCCGACCCCGGATTCACCTTCGATCAACACAGGAATGCCTGAAGCAGCACCGCGCTTGCCCAGGCGAATGCAGCTGTTCATGCCGGGCGCGCGGGCCACAAGATCAGCGAATGACAGACTGCCACCGATTTTCTTGTTCAAGCGCTTCACTTCTTCAGTGAGTGCATTGACCTTCAGAAGGTTCTGCATCGAAACCTTGAGCCGCTCCGGCGAAATCGGCTTCACCACAAAATCATCCGCACCGGCGCGCATGGCCTTGATCACGGTTTCGATGGAACCTTGCGACGTCTGCACAATCACAGGCAGATCACCACGGATGCCTTGCAGGTGCTCAAGGAATTCGAGGCCATCCATCTCAGGCATCACAAGGTCAAGAATGACAAGCGCCACACCGGCACCACCGGGGCCTCTGAGAATATCAAGCGCCTTCGCCCCACTCTCCGCCGTCGAAGCCTCAAAACCGCTACGTTTGACGATTTCCTCAATAATGCGGCGCTGCGCCGGTTCATCTTCAACGATCAGGACGCGGGACATCATTCAGTGCACAATCCGAACAAACTGGTTGTTAGTGTTATGCCAACCACTCTGACGCGGAACGGTAAAGGCCAGCTTAACGGGCGGGAGCGAATGGGGACAGCCCGTCTCAAAGGACAAAGTCCGCCGCATCGAGCGTGAGCAATCCTTGAATCCTGATCCGCATGTCCACCGTGGTGTCGCCGGTGCTGTTGATGTCGACGAAGGTGTCGGTCGCATTCTGGATCACCCTGATCTGCCCGAGGCCAGTGAACCCGGCACCACCAATGAAAGTGAACTGATCATTGACCGTGCCCGTTGTTTCATTGGCATCAAGCGTGGAGAGGTCGATCAAGTCGACAGAATTGGCCTCAAAGTCACTGATGTTATCCCTGTTTTGCGGGACAAAGGTCGACTCGCTGAGGGCATTGTAGTCAAAAACATCTGCACCCGCGCCGCCGATGAGGGTGTCGCGACCGGCACCTCCAGTAAGCACGTCGTTGTTCGCCATGCCTTCCAGCGTATCACGACCGCCATTGCCGATGAGGATGTTGGCGTTGCCATCGCCGCGCAACCCGTCATCAGCACTTCCGCCTGCAATGCCTTCGATGGAAGACAGCGTGTCGGCCACCGCATCGCCGGCTGTCATGAGTGATCCATCCAGCGCAAGAGTAATGCTGAGCACGGAATTGGCATAGGAGGCGATATCCTGTCCCGCCCCGCCGTTCAGCTCGTCAAAGCCGGCGCCACCATCCAGCGTGTCATTGCCTTCACCCCCATTCAACGTGTCGTTGCCACTAAGACCAGAGAGAAGATTGTTGCCAACATTGCCGGTAATCGTGTCATTCTCTCTTTCGCGTCCGGTGCCGGATATATTGAGGCGCTGGCCGAGAAGATTCGCGGTCAGCGTCAAGGCCTCCACATTGGCACCCAGCGTGTAGCTCACGCTTGCAAACACGTGATCGAAGCTCCCGTCGAGTAAACCAGAACCTTCAACAACGACATCCAGCGCATGATCGACAGAATATGTGTCACTTTGCGTGCCTCCCTCCATACGATCAGCCCCGGTCCCGCCAATCAGCGTGTCGGCACTACCATTGCCGATCAACGTATCCGCGCCACCGCCGCCATTGAGAATGTTGGCAGAACCGTTGCCGGTGAGTCTGTCTCCAACCGAGCCTCCAGTGAGGTTTTCAAAATTCCTCAGGAAATTGAAACCGCCAGGCATGTTGAGCCAGCGCCAGCCTTGCAAAGAAAGGTCGGCGATTACGCCCGTTGTTGTATAGCCGACGAAACTCGCGGTGTCGGTTCCTGTGCCACCATCGAAGGCGTCCTTGCGGAACTGCATGGCTGCAATAATGGTGTCGTTGCCAGCGTCGCCAAAAATCGCGCAATTGGGTTGAATGCCAAGAGCCAGATTTGGATCGGAAATTGTGTCATGACCAGCCCCGCCGTGGACAATATCGCTGTCAAAGGCCACCGAAAATGCATCATCGCCAGCCGTGCCAACCTGCCAGCCGTCACCACCATAATTCACCGGGGTCGTGTTGACGCTGTCGCGTGGATCAAAAATCTGGGTATGGATGTCGCCGTTTGACCATGTGATGGTGAAGCGTCCGTCAGCCAATGCCGCAACCGAGGGACGCGTGACCGTATCAGCAGTGTATTCGACCAATGTTCCCACATGCTCGCCACTGGCGTCGAAACGCTGGAAATTGTTTCCGCTGACCAACACGAATCCGCCGTCCGGAAGTGCCGCCATGCAATTCTGCCCCAGGACACTGGACATACGGATCTCGGATTCGGCGGACCGGACTACTGTGCCGTCATTCGCAAAGATCGAAAAGGTCAGTCTGCTACCGCTACTACTGCCCCAAGACACGACAAAATTGCCGTTCGACAGCCCAGCGACCGAAACATCTGCGACATCAAGATAATTGTCGATGACAATTTTGTCACCAATCCTGGATCCCCTCTGATCCAGTATTACGATTTCGATCATGTCAGGTTCCGCGAATGGGGGCTCAGAGCCATTCCTATTTCCGACGACCAAGACAAATTTGTTGTTGTTTATGCTCGCCAAGGCGACATCGGAAACCGTTTCATCGTAGTTATCATCGATGGGCAGAAGCGGATCCCATTCTTCCAAGTAAGAAACAGGGATTCCCCGGGTTATGACAGAGTCGGTCGAGGGATCGTAGGTCTGAATATAAATGAATGACCTTCGCGATTCGTCTAACGGATTAATACCCGTTGGTTCGCTATAACCAATGTAGGCGCTCATCACACGACTGGTAGCCGGATCTATGGCCGATGCGATAATGGATTTGTCCGTACCTGAAATGTGCCCGTAGTGGGTGCCGTAGTTTCCGGTGTCGCTTTTGGTATCATTATAAATGAACCCACCATTGAGATGGACCAGGTTCTGGTCAAACGTGTCGTACATGGTATCGAAATTAGTAGAAAACGAAGCTGTCGTTAGGTTTGAAACTCTATCGTCAGGATCGGCATACACAACCACAAACCCACCGTCAGGAAGCGCCATGATGTTGGGATCGAATTCGGGGCTGCTACTGCTGTAGCGGTTCAGTCTGAAGTCGCCACTCAATGGATTGCCAACAGCATCGAACAATCTTCCTATGATGTCGCTCAGGTCCGAACTTCCTGCACCGCTATCATTCTGGTCCATCCAGGCGACGAGGATGTTGCCGTTGGTCAGCTGGGTCACAACCGACTCATGCTGAAGGCCAGTCCTGCGCGGATTGACGATTAAGTCTTGGCTCCAGGCAACAGGTGTAGCGGGCATGATAGTTTCCTCCGGTTTGAATTCCAGCGCCGCCTGTTTGCGGCTCCAGCGGGACGAATGTGATGCTCGTCAATTGTGGTTGTGATTTTCGCGGGTTCTGGATTTCATGACGCCATCCTATGCCCACCGTTGCCGCCCTGCTTGGGCGCGGGCCGGACATTGCGGCCCTGTCGCATGGGGACTGTCGGGGGATTTGCGGGGGAAAGGGGGTGGCTATCCGCTTGAGCCTCATTTAGGGTGATCGAAAAGGGGAAAGCTGCGCCGCTCATGCGTTACCGCTTCGATGATTTTGCACTGGACACTGAGAGGTTCGAGCTGCGCAAGGCAGATGCAGTCCGCCACGCGGAACCATTGGTGTTCGACCTCATCGCGTTCTTCGCCGCCAATCCCCAACGTGTTATCGGACATGACGAACTGATTGCACGTATCTGGCAGGGCCGCGCAGTGTCGGACGCCACAATGGCTGGCTGCATCAAGTCCGCTCGCCGTGCCTTGGGCGATGATGGCAACGGGCAGCATTACATCCGCACCCACCGAGGCAGGGGCTTTGAATTCATGGGGGATGTGGAGACGGCTGCTTCCGAAGCGCCCTCCCGCCGCACGCCGGAGCCAGGCACCAAGCCCGCGGTGGCCGTGCTACCGCTCGAGAATCTCAGCGCCGGGGTAGATGAATATTTCGCCGACGGCCTCACCGAGGACATCATCACCAACCTGTCGCGCTTCCGCGATCTGATGGTGATCTCCGGTGCCTCGACGTTTCAATACAAAGGCAAGACGCAAAGCCTAGCCGCACTCTGCACGGAGCTCAATGCCGGTTATGTGGTAAAGGGCAGCGTGCGCCGCGCTGCGGGTCGGGTGCGCATCTCCGTGCAACTGGTGGAGGGCGCAACGGGCGTGCAGCTTTGGGGCGACCGTTTCGACCGCGACATGGGCGACATTTTCGCCCTGCAGGACGAGGTGGCCGAAGTCATCGCGGCGGCCCTTGGCGTCAAGATGCAGGATGCGGCGCTGCAGCGCTCCCTTGCCAAGAGCCCGCCTGATCTCACTGCCTATGACTGCATGTTGCGCGCCCGGCGTTACACCTGGATGCTCAGCGCCGAAGCCCATGCAGAGGCGCGCGACCTGTTGGAACGGGCCGTGCTGATTGATCCGCTGTCGGCGGATGCCCATGCGCTGCTCGCCAATGTCTATCTCGGCGAACACCGCTTTGATGCCAATCCCCGCCCCGACCCCATCGGCCGGGCGTTCCGCCATGCTTTCACGGCCACACAGCTTGACCCGCTCAATGCCTATGCCCATTGCTGGCTCGGCATCGTGCATTTCTTCAAACGCGAGAATGAGAAGTTCCAGGCGGAGGCGCAGATTGCACTCAACCTCAACCCCAATGATCCAGAAACCCTGGCCGACATTGGCCACTACCTGACATTCATGGGTGACTTCGAGCGCGGGCCGGAGCTGGTCCGCCGGGCGCAGGCGCTCAATCCCCTGCATGCGGGCTGGTACCACTTCACCTTCGCGCGTCTCCACTACCGCCAGCGCAATTACGAGGAGATGATTGCCGACGTCGGTCGTGTTGCCATGCCGGGTTTTTTCTGGACACACATGCTGATTGCTGCCGCCAAGGGCCAGCTTGGCCATGCTGATGCAGCAGTTGCCCTGGGCGAAGCCTTCCGCCTGAAGCCCGACCTTTCCCCACCTGATACCTTGGACAAATGGAACGCAGCACCTGAAGACCGCGACCACCTTCTCGACGGTTTGCGTAGAGCTGGGTGGCAGGGATGAAGGCGCGAGGCCTTCATTGGTTTTGATAATCCCCTCGACTTTCATGCCTTCGGCGGTTTGCCAGGCAACATGCGCTTGATCGCCTCATCTATCGTCACCCCGGAATTTCGGTGACAGTGCATTCAACTATTTTCTCCCTTGTCGCAGAACGCGATGAGGGAGTGCCCGACGGGCGAGGGAGTGGTTGGGCTTGGTGAGATCTTTTGAAGGGGCTGAACCCAGCCGAACCACTCCCTCGGCGCGTTGCGCCACTCCCTCACCGCTTCGCGGCAAGGGAGATGAGGGTGATTATTCCGCCGCCTCTCGCTCTAGAATGGCCCCAAGTGCGGGGGTTTCGGTGCCACTCCACTCCACTACACTCATCTCAATCATTGCATTTCCCACCATCTACGCTTCGTCCCCAACTCGCGGTAGCTCTCCACCCTTTCGCGCCATGATTTCGTCAAAGCGGCTGAGGCTGCCCTTGACGGCCCGCTCGGAAAAATACTCCGCCGTTTGCAGCGCCGACAGTTTTTCCGCCGCAGCACTCACCATGAACTGGTTGAAAGACACGCCATCCGCCTTGGCTGCTTTCTCAATGCCGAGTTTGAGCGACTTTGGAAGCCGCAAGGCATAATTGCTTTGTTGTTTCATCTCAATCTCCCAAGTGCGTCACGTGGCAGTAAAACCTGAACTCCAAAAATCGAGCTGGCCAATCTAAAGTCAGACTGATTAAACGTCACAATCGCATCTGCTCCGCCGTTCACGGCTGTTTCCAGTACAAGATCATCATCTGGATCAGTCAGCGCAGGACGCCACCGATAATGATTGGTAACTGGTTTTGCAAAAATACATAGTGCGTCCAGCACGTCGTCAACATCGTCTGCGGTTAGCCCGGCCACTGTCAAATGCTCACCGCGTTTCAGGACGGCTTCGTACTCCAACATGATTGCCACACTGACCAACAGCTCAAATTCGCTGCGTCGTGCGCATCGCAACAGCTCAGCGGATGCTCCTGTGGGGCTGCGGAGAGCCGCAACCAGCACCGAAGTATCCAGCACATATTTCATATCGCCAGCAATATCAGAGCTATTGGCGTGGGGCAAGGACTGAAATTTCTTTGGCGGCGCGTTCAGTTCTATTCTCCCTTGTCGCGGAACGCGATGAGGGAGTGCCCGAAGGGCGAGGGAGTGGCCGGGCTTGGTGGGACGTCTTGAAGGGGCTGAACCCCGCCGAACCACTCCCTTGGCGCGTTGCGCCACTCCCTCACCGCTCCGCGGCCAGGGAGAAGTTATCTCCTACTCCGCCGCTTCCCTCTCCGGCACCGCACCTAACGCCGCCAGATACACATCCAGCATCGCTTCTTCTTCCTGGCGTTCGTCCGCGTCCTTCTTGCGCCAGGCGATCACCTTGCGCAGGACTTTGGTGTCGAAGCCGTTGCCTTTGGCTTCGGCGTAGACTTCCTTGATGTCGGCGCCGATGGTTTTCTTTTCTTCTTCCAGCCGCTCGATGCGCTCAACGATGGTTTTGAGCTGTCCTTGGGCAAAGGAGGTTTTGGTGTTTTCGGCCATGTCTTGGTCTCGCTCAGTGGGAATGTTTGATGGGGGTTGCGGTGGATGCTTTTTGGTAAAGCGCCTTCCAGGCTTCGTAGGTCATGCCGTAGAGCTGTTCGCGGGCTTCGTCTTTGCTGAGAGGCAACCCCCGCGCCTTGGCGGCGTCGGCCATCCAGTTCGACAGGCAATTGCGGCAGAAGCCCGCGAGGTTCATCATGTCGATGTTTTGCACGTCGGTGCGTTCACGAAAATGCTGCACCAGCCTGCGGAAGGCGGCGGCTTCAAGTTCGGTTTGTTCCTGTTCGGTCATCATGGAACGAGAGATAAGGCTTCACCCGTCCGATCTCAATTGCCGAAGCGCGCCATCCACAGGCGATTGAGCACTGTGGGAAACTGCCCACATACCGCCCAGTTTTGCTGTAATGAAGCAAGGCAGCCTTGCCAGCCCGGTAACCTTTTAGTTGACGGTCCGGGAGCAAAGTGAAATGTAGGGCCGATTCGTCGGCGATTTGGAGATGTACGGCATGTTTCAACGCTTTGCCCGCCTTGCCGGGGCCCTGCTGCTGCTGGGCCTTGCGAGCGCCCCTGCTTATGCAAAACTCGAACTTTGCAACAACACCGCCAGTACCGTGAGTGTGGCCATCGGCTACAAACACGACCAGGCCTGGACCACCGAGGGGTGGTGGAAGGCTGAACCGCAAAAATGCCTGACCCTGCTGAAAACAGCGCTGGTGGCGCGCTATTACTACATTTACGCCCTCGACCTCGACAAGGGCGGCTCCTGGGGCGGTAAATCCGTCATGTGCATCCGCAACAAGATTTTCACCATCAAGGGCTTCGACAAGTGCGATGACCGCGGCTTCCAGAAAGCCGGTTTCTTTGAGGTGGACACCGGCGATGACGGAGACTGGACCATTTCGCTCTCGGGTGACAAGACCACGCCTGCCAACTGACTGAAAGACCTGACGTGCATCGCAATCGCAAAGTGAAGATCCTGGCCACCCTCGGCCCGGCCTCCAAAACCCCTGACATGATCGAAAAGCTGTTCTTGGCGGGTGTTGACGTATTCCGCATCAACATGAGCCACACCAGCCATGACCTGCTGCGCGAGTTGCATGGGTATATTCGGGTCGTCGAAGCCAAGCTGGGGCGGCCCATTGGCATTCTGGCCGATCTGCAGGGACCGAAAATCCGAATCGGCACGTTTGCCACGAAAGACGTGCACATCAATGCGGGTGACACCTTCATCTTCGATACGGACAAAACGCCGGGTGATGCCAAACGGGTTTGTCTGCCCCACCCGGAAATTTTTGCCGCCGCAAAAGCCGGCGACAATCTGTTGCTGAACGACGGGCGGCTGCGTGTTGAAATCATCAATGCCGCAAAAGAAAAACTGACGACGCGTGTCATCTATGGCGGTGACCTGTCAGACCGCAAGGGCGTGAACCTGCCGGACACGGTGCTTGCCATTCCCGCACTCACCGAAAAAGACCGCGCAGACCTTGAAGCTGCGGCCACGGTGGGCGTGGATTGGATTGCGCTGTCCTTCGTGCAGCGCGCCGCAGACGTGGTTGAAGCCAAGGCCTTGGTCAAGGGCCGCGCCTGTGTCATGGCGAAAATTGAAAAACCTTCCGCCCTCACGGAGTTGGATGACATTTTGAAACATGCAGACGCGCTCATGGTGGCGCGTGGCGATTTGGGCGTGGAGCTTCCTGTTGAAGCAGTACCTGCCTGCCAGAAGCGCATCACCCGTGCGGCGCGCAAATATGGCCGTCCGGTTGTTGTCGCCACACAAATGCTGGAGTCCATGGTAACAGAGCCTGTGCCCACGCGCGCTGAGGTCTCTGACGTCGCCACCGCCGTTTACGAAGGCGCAGACGCCATCATGCTGTCAGCTGAAAGTGCATCTGGCGCATGGCCCATCAAAGCCGTGGAAACCATGGACCGCGTGGCCCAGAATGTGGAACGCGACTCCCATTATGAAGGCATCATCCACGCCCAACGCGCCACCCCGGACCCAACAGTGGCCGACGCCATTTCCGCGGCCGCCCGCACCATTGCCGAAACCCTGAAACTGCCAGCCATTATTTGTTATACGGGCACAGGTTTCACGGGTTTGCGCGTTGCCCGCGAAAGGCCGAATGTGCCTATCCTTGCGTTGACACCCATTCCCCACACCGCCCGCAAACTCTGTCTCGTCTGGGGCACACATTGCGTGATCACGCCGGATGCGCAGTCGGTTGAGGAAATGATTGAAGAAGCCGGAGCCGTTGCCATGCGCGACGGGTTTGCAAAGCCGGGAGACCGCATCGTGGTCACAGCCGGTGTGCCAATTGGAACGCCGGGCACATCGAATTTATTACGGGTGTCCTTGATCGGGAAAGATGGACGGGGGATTTAAGTAGGGAAAGCGCTTGAAGCCAAGGGACCTCTCCCCCGCTTCGCGGACCCTCTCCGAAGGGGAGAGGGACTCGTGGTGAGACCTCCACTTTTGCTGATCAGGGCGCTCGCACCACGAGTCCCTCTCCCCTTCGGTGTGGGTCCGGCGAAGCCGGGGGGGAGGTCC
>JANPCE010000066.1:0-19506 GCA_031430795.1 Hyphomicrobiales bacterium | reverse complement strand
CCACATAAATATAAACTGGGGGGGCCCCCCCACGCGCCCCCCCCCCCGTTGGTGGTGGCCCCGCCGAAGCCGGGGGAGAGGTCCTTTGGCTGCAAGCGATGGACTTGTGTCACCAAACTGTAACTTGCCCGCTGCGACCGCCTTGGTTAAGCTTCGCATCCAATGAGGATGCCGACCATGATGCGATTTGTGTTTGCTGCCGCACTTTTTGCCTTTGCGCCCTTGATGGCAGATGCAAAACCGATCGAGAAAACCAAATACAAATACTACGCCATCACCGGCAACTCCGCGTCCGAAATCTATGGTGCGATGCTGAAACGCGGGCCGGAAGTGAACGGTGTGAATGCCTATGCCTCCACCTTGGCCAATTCCAGCCAGGCGGGGCGGCTGGTGCTGGGACGCGACTGTCGCATTGACAATTACACCTTCAACATCGACTTCACCATCAATCTGCCGCGGCTGAAAAACGAAGCCGCATTGAAGGGCGCCACCAAGGCGCGCTGGGACCAGTTCGAGGTCTTTCTCAAGGCACATGAAGAAACCCACAAGACCATTTGGCTGGGATGCGCCCGTGATCTTGAAGCGCAGGTGAAAGCCATCCGCGCCGGGGATTGCAAAAAGGCCGACAAGGATGCGTCACGCCTGTGGAACAGCATGCGCAAGTCTTGCCAGAAGAAACACGACGCCTTCGACAAGGCCGAACAGTCCAAGTTGTTGCGGCACCCCTTTGTGAAACTGGTGTTTGGCGGCAGGGCTCTGCGGGTGAAACGATAACAGGCCCTCACCTGACCTGCAGCGCAGGTCGTCCTCTCCCGCAAGCGGGCGGCGTGAAGCTTCTTCACTTCTCCAGCTTGCGGGAGAAGGTGGCGAGCGCAGCGCCACGGATAATGGCTTACGCGCGCAACCGTTTCATGACTGCATCGAGTTTTGCCAGCAGTGCGGGATCGCGTTTTTCCATGGCTGTCATGATAGCGCCGTCGAGGGCGCGGTCCGAGCCGATGGGGCATGGGGGGTGTTTGCGGGGGAAGGTTTTGGCGAATTCCAGGATGAAGCGTTTGGCGTTTTCGCTGTTGCCTTTCATGGTGGCCACAACTTGGCTCACATCCACGGCGTCGTGGCCTTCACGCCACGCGTCGAAATCTGTCACCATGGCAATGGTGGCGTAACACAGCTCTGCTTCCCTCGCCAGTTTGGCTTCGGGCATGTTGGTCATGCCGATGACAGCGCTGCCCCAGGATTTATGCAGCAGCGACTCCGCCCGGGTTGAAAATTGCGGACCTTCCATGACGACGTAGGTGCCTCCCACGGCGCAGGGAATGTTGAGGCCGCGCAAGGTGTTGGCGGCGAGAGAAATGAGGTTCGGTGAAACCGGATTGGCGAAGGCCACGTGGCCGACACAGCCGCTTCCGAAGAAGCTTTTTTCCCGGGCGAAAGTCCGGTCGATGAATTGGTCCACGACGACAAATATTCCCGGCGGCAAGTCTTCACGCAATGAACCGACAGCAGAAAGAGAAATCACATCGGTGACGCCGACGCGTTTCAGCGCGTCGATGTTGGCGCGGTAATTGATGGTGGTTGGAGAATGCACATGGCCCCGGCCATGGCGCGGCAGGAAGGCGACCGGCAAGCCTTCGATTTCACCGAGGCGGAGTTGGTCTGACGGTTCACCCCACGGGGACGTGACGGTTTCCCAGCGGGCGTTGTCGAGGGGGATGTCATAGAGGCCGGAGCCGCCGATGATGCCGAGAAGGGATTTTGTCATGACAGTCCTTCAACTTCCTCACACGAAGCCTGGGGGAGTGGCGCGGCGCGCGCCGAGGGGGTGGTTCAGCACATTCATCTCTTGAAAGTCTTTCCACAGACACACCCCATCGCCCCTTCGGGGCACTTCCCCAGCGCTTCGCGCCGGGGAAGTTAAAAAGATCAATGCTGGTCCGACCACACCCGTTGCTTCACCAGATACAAAAGCCCTGCCAGCACGGCGAGATAGATCAGCGCCATGAAGCCGAGTTCCTTGCGCTCTTCCAACTTGGGTTCGGCTGTCCAGGCGAGAAAGGCCGATACATCTTTCGCCATGTCGTCGACTTTACTGGGCGAACCATCATCGAAGGTCACTTGGTCGTCCGCCAATGGCTGCGGCATGCCGATCCAGTGGCCGGAGCCGAAATACGGGTTGTAGTATTTGCCTTCCGGTTGTTCGGCAACAAGATCGCCGTGCGGCTCTTCGTAGCCCGTCAGCACGGAGTAGACATAGTCAGGCCCGCCGATGCCGTTCATCAACTGGTTGAACGTGCCGTACCAGCCGGCCCGGGCCTTGGTAATCAGCGACAAATCAGGAGGATAGGCACCACCGTTGGACGCGCGCGCGGCCTGTTCGTTGGCGTAAGGCAGCGGCAACCCGTCCGCCAGCAAACGCGGGCGGTCTTTCACGTCACCATTTGAATCCGGATCAGCAGGTATCGTCTGTTCTGCGGCAAGCACTTTGGCTTGTGCCTCTTCGAAAATGCCAGCTTCCACGAGATTGCGGTAGGCGACGAGGTTCAATGAATGGCAGCTTGAGCAGACTTCCTTGTAGACCTTGAAGCCGCGCTGCAACTGCGTGCGGTCAAAATGTCCGAAAGGGCCTTCGAACGAGAATGGAATGTCCTTCGCAGGCTTTTGTCCTTCCGCCCCGAAGACGGGGTTTGCGAACAGCGCCGTGCCGGTCAAAATGAGTGATGCAAGTTTCTTCATAATCGTCTCCGGCTCACTCAGCAGGCGCAAGTTTGGAATTCATGTTTGATCTCTTGGACAGCACATCATCCGAGATCGACGCCGGCAGCGGCTTGGGACTTTCGAGAAGACCGAGCAGGGGCAGGATGACCAGGAAATGGGCGAAGTAATAGGCCGTGAGAATGCGCGACCAGATCACATATCCACCTTCGGCAGGCTTGGAGCCGAGATAACCCAGCGCCACACAGACGATTGCGAAAATCAGGAAGAAGCCCTTGAAGATCGGACGGTAAGCACCCGAACGCACACGTGACGTGTCGAGCCACGGCAGAGCAAACAAGATGAGGATCGAGCCAAACATTGCAATGACGCCACCCAGCTTGTCCGGGATGGCCCGCAAGATGGCGTAAAATGGCAGATAATACCATTCCGGCACAATATGTGCGGGGGTCACCAGTGGATTGGCTCTTTCGTAGTTGATGGCATGGCCGAGATAGTTCGGGCCGTAGAACAGGAAGGCCGCGAAGAACAGCAGGAACACCACAATCGCGAAGCCGTCCTTGGCGGTGTAGTAGGGGTGGAACGGAACCGTGTCTTGGCCGCTCTTCACTGTGACACCTGTCGGGTTGTTGTTGCCCGGCACATGCAGCGCCCAGATGTGAAGGCCAATCACGCCAGCCAGCAAAAATGGCAAAAGATAATGCAGCGAAAAGAAGCGGTTCAACGTCGGGTTATCGACAGAATAACCGCCCCACAGCAGCGTGGTGATGGAGTCGCCAATGACAGGTATGGCCGAGAACAGGTTGGTGATGACCTTGGCACCCCAGAAACTCATCTGGCCCCAGGGCAAAACGTAACCCATAAAGGCTGTCGCCATCATGATGAGATAGATCACAACGCCAATCATCCACAGCACTTCGCGCGGCGCCTTGTAGGAGCCGTAGAACATGCCGCGGAACATGTGGATATAGACGGCGATGAAGAACATCGACGCGCCATTGGCATGCATGTAGCGCATCAGCCAGCCGTAGTTCACATCGCGCATGATGTGCTCGACAGAATTGAACGCCGTGTCCACGTTCGCCGTGTAATGCATTGACAACATGACACCGCTGACGACCTGCACGACCAGCATCAGGGTCAGGATGCCGCCGAACGTCCAGAAATAGTTCAGGTTTTTCGGAGTTGGGAAATCGAGGACCGACTCTTTCACCAAACCGTAGATGGGAAGACGGTCATGGAACCATTTTCCTGCGGCACTCTTGGGTACATATGTGGAGTTTCCGGACATGTCTCTGTCGCCTCAATCAACCAATTTGAATCTTCGTATCTGTCAGGAATACGTAAGGTGGCACCGGCAAGTTTTCAGGTGCGGGGCCTCTGCGGATGCGGCCAGATGTATCATAGTGCGAACCATGGCACGGGCAGAACCATCCCCCGTGTTTCGACGAACCTTCAACCACGCCATAGTCTCCGAGATTGCCCTGCGGCACGCAGCCCAAATGGGTGCAGACACCCATCATGACCAGGAACTGTTCCTTGCCTTTGACGGTACGGTTTTCATCGGTGGCGACATCGCCATCCTTGGACGTGCCGCTGCGGGCAATGCCGTCTTTCAATTCTTCCAAAGGCACAGCCTTCGCTGCCTCGATTTCCGTGGCAGTGCGGTGCCGGATGATGACGGGGTTGCCGCGCCACTTCAATGTCACTTCCTGGCCTTCGGCGATGGGTGCCAGGTCAACTTCGATGGAGGCCATGGCCTTGACGGATGCGTCCGGGTTCATTTGGTCAATGAAGGGCCACGCCGCCAGTGCAGCGCCGACTGCACCAACTGCACCCGTGGCAATGTAGATAAAGTCACGTTTTGTGACATCCGTTGAATGGTCGCTGGACACGGTCCGTTTTCCCTCGTCTTTTTAGCCCCCGCATGGCCGCAAAGCATTGCACCACCATGAAAAGTCGGCGTATTTGGCACTGCCCAAATCAGAAGTCCAGCTATAGGTTGTCGCAGTGACGACACATTCCAAAAACCACGAAAGACATTGGAACTGCAATGGAAATCGCCCTTTACCAACCCGACATTGCAGCCAACACCGGCACCATCGCAAGGCTCTGTGCCTGCCTTGGCCTGCGTCTGACCATCATCGAGCCTGCTGGTTTCACCTGGGATGATTCCAGGTTGAAGCGGGCGGGCATGGATTATCTGGATATCGCCGTGATTCGGCGCTCTGCATCCTGGGTTGATTTTTGTGAGGAGACGGCGGGGCGGCGCAAGCTGCTGCTGACGACGAAATCCGCTTCACCCTACACAGGTTTTGGCTTTTCAGCCGGCGACATATTGCTGCTGGGTCGGGAAAGCGCGGGCGTTTCTGACGATGTGCATCAAGCCGTCGACGCCCGCCTCACCATACCGATGCAGCAAGGCGCACGTTCCCTCAACGTCGCGCTGGCCGCTGCCATGGTGGCGGGTGAGGCGCTCCGGCAGATATCACTTACCGTGTGATGCGGACGGCGGCGAGTGACTGGCCGATGTTCTGGAACGCGGCATAAAGCTGTGCCGGGTTGTCAGCATCAAAAGCTTTTGCATGTTCTGAGGCGCAGTTTTTCATCAGTTGCACAATGTTGGCATCCGCAATCATGAATGAAACGGTATACACAACGTAGTTCTCGTCTTTGACGTTCCTGCAAATGTCGCGCAGCTTGTTGTCGGCACGTGAAATGTTGCCAACTTCATGCAAGGGATAAGTTGGCGAAAGAGTGTTGGTGCCGTCCGTCATCAACACAATCACTTTCAACCCGTTTTTTTCCTTCAATTGCGCGTCCGTCATGCCTTCAGAAAATGGCGCGTCTGAACTCAAGACATTCCACCCCCAGAGCAAACCGCCGGGCACATAGGTGTTGCCTTCCGCAGTCATGGCGTCGATGCGGGCGTTGATGGTGGAAATGCTGGATGTCAATGGCAGGATCGGTGCGATGCACCGCGCTGCCGCCAAGGCAGGATACTCTTGGCCAATGGCAAAACTCGCGACCTCATCAAGCGGATTGTTGCGCGATCCCACACAGCCTTCCCAGCCCGCGATCGGCGCTGCAAACGACAGCCATCCGGCACCGGCATTCACCGGCCCAACGTTCACATATTCAGAGAATGGAACCAGCGCCACTTTCAATGAGGAATATTCAGACTTTGCGCCGTTGATGATGCGGACAAGTTCTTTGGCGGCGTTGCGCAGGGTTTCGATTTTCAGTCCGGCCATCGACCCGGTGTTGTCGAGAACCAGCGCCAGTTCCAACGACTGTTGCCCGAGATTCACCTGCGAATCCACGGAGATATCGACGCTGGCAACGCCTGCCATTTTCATCAGGCTGGTGTTGAGCGTGCCCTCAATTTTGACGTTGAAAGTGGCGTTGGTGGTGTCAGTCCAGTTTTTCATGCTGGTAACGTTTGACAACGCGTCTTCGGCACCATTGGCCACGAGATATGCCTTGACCACCTTGTTCAGATCGGTTTGGCTCATGCCATCAGTTGTGGCTCCGGCAATCGCCGCCGCATCTGCCGCCGCCTGCAAAACAGTGCGCGACTGGCTCAGCCGCACCATGTCAATGGCGATGCCGGCCCCCAACATCAGCGGAACCGCCGCCGCCGCAAACATGATGCCCGCGCTGCCGCAAACGTTTTTCAAGAAACCGCCAAAAAAACCCATATGCCTCAATCCATTTTAGAGTGGTGCAACGATAGACCGGAAGTGCCTAATAATTCGTTAGGGTATCGGTAACAGATTTATGTCTCACCGTTCTATCGCAGGTGGTGGAGGACTGGTCCCCTCACTTCGACAGACGCACTGCCGCCAGTGAGTCGCCGATGTCCCTGAAGGCCTTGGTCAATTGTTCAGCGCTTTCGGCACTGTAGGATTTTTCACTGTCGCTGGCGCAGGCATCCAGAATGTCTTGCGCCGGTGCTGAATCGACCATGAACGACACCGTGAACATGGTGATGTTGTCGGCCTTGATGTTGTCGCACAATGCAGCAGTCTTCAGGTTGGCTTGAGCGACATCATTGCCCTCGTGGTATGGATAGCTGGCAGACAGCGTATTGGCGCCGTCCGTCATCAGAACGATGGCCTTGGTTCCGCCGAGAGCTGTCATTTCTGCCGCCGTTTTGGCTTCATCAAAAGGCTCACTCGACGTGATGATGTTCCAACCCCAGACGAGGCCCGAGGGAATATAGGTGTTGCCAACGGGGACCAGCGCCTTGATGGCGTCCTTGAGGTCACCCTCATCGTCGGTCAGCGTTGTGATGGGAGCGCCGCAGGTCCGGTTCATCACGCCGGGGTATCTTGCAGACAGGTCACTGATGATTTCATCAAATGGGTTGTCCCGCGAGCCGGCGCAACCATGCCATTTGATTTCCTGGGTTGAATCCGAACACACTTCAACCGGAGCGCCATAGTCCCAATCGCAGATTTCTGCGGGTGGGTGTATGGTGGGAATTCCGTCATCATAGGACGTCCAGCTGTCACTCATCCGGCAATTGCCGATGTTTACCGCATCCGGGTAGGTGTTGTAGCAGTATTTACCCGTTGATGTGCTGTCTGCCGGCACTGACATCCAGCTTTTGTTGCGGTTGGCCATGCCGACCTTGACATAGTCTCCAAACGGCACAATGCCGATCTTGATGTCGACGCCCTGCTCCTCCAGCTTCATCAGGTCCTTCACCATGTCTTCAGCCGCATCCTTCAACGCGGCCATGCGACCGGAAGCACCCATGGAACCCGTGGTGTCGAGCACCAGAACCAGCTCCAGCGCATTGCCGCCCATCGCGACTTCCGCATAGGCCCCCACATCCATGTTGGAGATGTTCGCCAGCCGCATCAGGCTGGTATCCATTTTACCCTTGATGGTGACAGAGAAAGTTCTGTTCTTCTTGTCAAGCTTGGGCGTGATGCTTTCAATGCTTTCAAGTGCGTTCGAAACGCCGTTTGACTCGGCATATTTGACAACGATGTCCTGCAAGGCCGCTGCGCCGGTTTCACCCGAAACGGCGCCAGCCAGAGCAGCCGCGTCAGCCGCACCCTGCAACACGGTTTGCACATGGTTGGCCCGCACCATGTCGACACCCATGCCTGCGGCGAGGATCAGCGGCACAGCGGCGGCCGCAAACAACACGGCGGCATTGCCGCTTGCGTTCTTCCAGAATTTGCCCATGGCCAACCGTCCTTCCCAGAAGTTGAATGAGCGTGAAATCTATGCGACGAAGACTAAGGATTGGTTCTGCGATTTGGCTGACCATTGCTTAAGAAAAACCGGAAAACTCTAACAAATACGATCATGAACGATTTCTCACCAGACGCCGTAAAGACCATGAAAACCAAGGCCAGGGCCTGGTTTGAAACCCTGCAAGGCCGGATTGTCGCTGATCTTGAACAGCTGGAATCAGAATCCGGCAGTGATGCGAGGTTCACCCTTAAGCCTTGGACGCGCGGTGAAAAAGAAGGCGGCGGCACCATGGCCATGTTGCACGGCAGGGTTTTTGAAAAAGCCGGGGTACACGCTTCCACGGTTTATGGTGAATTTTCCCCGGAGTTCAGAAAGCAGATTCCAGGGGCTGAGGAAGACCCGCGCTTCTGGGCTTCCGGCATTTCCCTGATCATCCACCCGTGGTCGCCAGAGGTGCCTGCCGTGCACATGAACACCCGCTTCGTGGTGACGTCAAAAGCCTGGTTCGGCGGCGGCGCGGATTTGACTCCCGTGCTGGACCGCCGCCGGACGCAAGACGATCCGGACTCGGTCGACTTTCACAAGGCCATGCAGACCGCTTGTGATGCCCATCCCGTTGCCGACTATCAAAGATATAAGACATGGTGCGAAGAGTATTTCCACTTGCCCCACCGCAATGAACCACGGGGCATCGGCGGAATTTTTTTTGACTATTTGGACAGCGGGGAACGTGACGTTGATCTCAGCTTTGTGAAAGATGTTGGCGAGGCATGGCGCAAAATCTATCCTGACCTTGTCCGCCGCAACCTGCCCCTTGCCTATTCCGACGCCGACCGCGAAGAACAACTGGTGCGGCGCGGGCGTTACGTCGAATTCAATCTGCTCTATGATCGCGGCACGATCTTCGGATTGAAGACGGGCGGCAATGTGGAATCAATTTTGTCGTCAATGCCACCCATTGTAAAATGGCCTTAAGACCGGAACGCACCCATGGACCTTCGCAACGGATTCGACATCAAACGCTACATCCGCACCATTCCGGGCTACCCCAAGCCTGGCATCCTGTTCCGTGACATCACCACACTGCTTTCAGACCTTCACGGCTTCCGCGCCGCCGTTGATGAACTCGCCTGGCCGTTTCTGCGCGGTGAAATTGACTATGTGGCCGGTATTGAAGCACGCGGCTTCATTCTCGGCGGTGCCGTGGCGCACACGCTGGGTCGTGGCTTTATTCCGATCCGCAAGAAGGGCAAGCTTCCCCACCGCGTCATCGGCCAGGAATATGCCCTCGAATATGGCGTAGACACCATTGAAATCCACGCTGATGCGATCAAGAAGGGCGACCGGATTTTGTTGATCGATGACTTGATCGCAACAGGAGGAACAGCTGGAGCGGCGATTGATCTCATCCGCAAATCCGGCGGCGAAGTGGTGGCGGCTGCTTTTGTGATTGACCTCCCGGATTTGGGGGGTGCTGCAAAACTCAAGGCCAAGGGTGTGAAAGTGCACACGCTTGTGGGGTTTGAGGGGCATTGAGCCTTCTCGTCAAGCTGGGTCATCGCTTGAAGCCAAGGGACCTCTCCCGCCCTTCGGGCACCCTCTCCGAAGGGGAGAGAGACTCGTGGTGCGAGCGCCCTGAACAGTAAAATGGGAGGTCGCGGCAAGAGGTCCCTCTCCCCTTCGGAGAGGGTCCGGCGAAGCCGGGGGAGAGGTCCCTTGGCGGCATGCGATTGTCTTTTCAAATGCGCTTACGTGTTAAACCTGAAATGCATCACGTCCCCATCTGCCACCACATAGTCCTTGCCTTCCAGCCGGAACTTGCCTGCTGTCTTGCAGCCTGACTCGCCGTTGTTGGCGATATAGTCCGCATAGGCAATGGTTTCCGAGCGGATGAAACCTTTTTCGAAATCCGTGTGGATGACCCCAGCCGCCGCCGGTGCCTTGGTGCCCTGGGTGATGGTCCAGGCCCGCGCTTCTTTTGGTCCGACGGTGAAATAGGTGAGCAGCCCCAACAGCGCATAGCCCTCGCGGATGACCCGGTTCAATCCCGGCTCCGCCAAACCAACGGCATCCAGATAATCCTTCTGGTCTTCAATCGGCAAAATCGCGATCTCGCTTTCGATCTTCGCCGAAACCACAACCGCTTTGTTCCCCTCTTTGGCGGCAAAGGCCTTCACGCGTTCCGAAAAGTCATTGCCCTTGTCAGCGGCACCCTCTTCCACATTGCACACGTAAAGCACAGGCTTAGACGACAGCAGGCCCAACCCCCGGAACGTCATTTCCTCATCAGCGGTGCGCTCCACCAAACGCGCCGGCTTGCCCTCGCGTAATAAAATCAGTGCACGGAGCATCAGCTCCGCCAATTCCTTCTGTTCCTTGTCTCCCTGCTTGCCGCGCTTTTCGGCGGTGCTCTGGCGTTTTTCCAACGCATCCAGATCAGCCAGCATCAACTCGGTTTCAATGATTTCGATGTCAGACACCGGATCAATCTTGCCCGATACATGGGTGATATCGCCGTCTTCGAAGCAGCGCACCACATGGGCTATCGCATCTGTCTCGCGGATGTTGGCAAGGAACTGGTTTCCAAGGCCTTCACCTTTGGAAGCACCCTTTACCAATCCGGCAATATCAACAAATGTCAGACGCGTTGGAATGATCTGCGCTGATCCGGCAATCGCCGATAACTTGTCCAGCCGCTCGTCCGGCACACCGACATCGCCCACATTCGGCTCAATCGTGCAAAACGGATAATTCGCCGCCTGCGCCGCAGAGGTCTGCGTCAGCGCATTGAACAATGTCGACTTACCCACGTTGGGCAAGCCAACAATCCCGCATTTGAAACCCATCGCAATTCCTTCAAAACCAAAGCCGTCATACCGGCGAAGGCCGGGACCTGCCAAATCAGCCGCGCATATGCAAGCACACTTTTATGGCGCGCAAGGTGGCGATTGCTCAGCCCATTGCCGTGCCGTGGCATTGTCTGCGGTCGACCCTTCGGTTTGCGCCACACAAGACGTGCTATCCGCATTCAAACGGAAAATCAAAAGCTGGGTATTGTCCCTGTCAACCTTGACTTCGCCGTCTTGCGTCATCTCATAAAACCGCTTGATCACGAACTTCGGAGTGAAAACGCCTCCAACCTCAACACCGCCCCAGTCATAGGCACCAGGATGAAGCTGGTCAGCCAGAAACATGCTCACACCATTTGGCTTTGCGCCAAAACCAATTTGTGCCCGCACACCTTCAAAATAAGTGAGATATTCGTTGACGCCAAATATGCTGCGGCTGACGTATGAAACACTGTCCCCACAGTTCTGCTCTTTCTCGGGATCACAGCCCGGCAATTCCTGCCGCGCGCCCATTTCCGCTTCCGTCTTCCACACCAGCTTTTCAGCGTGCGCTGTTCCACACATCACGCCCAAAACAGCAACAACAAGAACCATCAGTTTCATGGTAATACCTATTCTTCGACAGCAAGCTTCTTCCGGGCAGCAGGATCGGCATTGGATCGTGGCGGATTCAAGATCAACGCCACCTTGCTCTGAAACTTTTCATCCCGCCCTGCAAGCAAAAGCGGAACTTCATCCGCCATTCCCGGCAGCAGCTTCGAAAGCCACTCCCCATCCGATTTGGCAAAATCGCCCAGCACATGCGGCATCACCAGATGCGGCACACCGGGATGGCCAATGCCAATCCGCACGCGTTTGAAATCCGGACCCAGATGTGCCGACAGTGAGCGAATGCCGTTGTGCCCCGCAGCACCGCCACCCGTCTTCACCCGCACTTTGCCGGGTTCCAGATCCAGCTCGTCATAGAACACATAAATGCGGTCCAGCGGCACATCATGAAACCGCGCCGCTTCGCCAACAGCCCGCCCGCTTTCGTTCATGAAGGTCTGCGGCTTCATCACCAGCACTTTCTCGCCAGCAATCACGCCATCGGAAATTTCGGCCTGAAACTTCTTGCGCCACGACGAAAGCGAATGGCGGCGGACGACTTCGTCCACCGCCATGAAACCGATGTTATGCCGGTTGTGTGCGTACTTTCCGCCGGGATTGCCAAGACCAACAAAGATAAACATGTGGGCCTACTCCGGCGCGAAGAGCACCTTGCTACTTCTTCTTCGCAGCAGGTGCCGCAGCTGCTTTTGCCGGGGCTGCACCCTTGGCAGGAGCCGCAGCGCCCTTGGCTGGTGCAGCGGCACCCTTGGCCGGCGCACCAGCGGCACCCGGTGCGGCAACAGGTGCCTTTTGGGCCGTAGCTGGAACTTCGGCGGCAACTGCTTCCACTGCTGCTGCTTCTTCCTTCGCCTGTGTCGTCACCGCAACCAACGTCACGTCATCACGTTCAGCCGATGTCACGCGGTCTGGCAGCGTGATTTGCGACAAGTGGATGCTCTGGCCGATCTGGAGACCTGTGAGGTCAACCACGATTTCGTCAGGGATGAAGTCAGCCGGGCAGTAAAGCGACACCGTGTGCGACACGATGTTGAGCACGCCACCGGACTTGAGGCCGGGAGCTGCTTCGTGGTTCTTGAAATGCACGTTGATGTCGACGGCGATCTTGGCATCCTTGCCCAGACGCAAAAAGTCCACATGGATGATGCGGTCTTTGACAGGTTCAAACTGCACGTCACGCGGGATGGCGCGCACAGTCTTGCCGTCAACTTCAAGGTCAACGAGGGTGGACAGGAAGCGCCCGGTTTCGACGTGCGGCAGCACGTTCTTGTAGGTCAGCTGGATCAGCTGGGGCTCTTGCTTGTCACCATAAACGACGCCGGGAACCAGTCCCTCACGTCGAACGGAACGAGCGGCCCCCTTGCCAGCCTTGGCACGCGATGCGGCCATGATCGTCACGATCTTCGACATTTTGTATTCTCCAAAAAATGAAAAACCCGGCCTCCCTCCAGGGGTGGACGACGCCGGATGTGGCGGGGCTATAGGGGAAGTGGGCGGGATTGGCAACCTTCTCCCTTGCGCCGAAAGCGTGGGGGAGTGGCGCGAAGCGCCGAGGGGGTGTGTCAACCCGTTCGAATATCCAGTTTGTCGATTTTCTGCAAAAGCCCAGGCAAATCGTGCTTCACCGTTTCCCAAACCACATTCAAATTGATCTGAAAATAGCCGTGGGCGATGCGGTTGCGCATGCCGCGCATCTGTTCAAACTGAATTTCGGGATGAGCTGCTGCAAATTGGGGTTGCCGATCCACGATGCGCCCAGCCACCTCACCGATCACATGCAGGCACATGTTAACTGCAAATTGCGTTTTTTGGTCAGCCAGAAAGTCTTCTTTTGAGAACCCATCCACAAAAGTGACCGCGCGACTGGCAGCCGTCTGCATATCGCTTAAAAACTGTAAAAGTCGTCGGTCCGTCAAAGCGCACGCGCCGCCGCAACAACTTCGCTGCGGAAAGACTCTGGCAGATCCAAAGGTGTAAGCAAGTCAACTTTTACCCCCAACGCCTTCTCCAACTCCACCTGCAACCCCCCGAGGTGAAACAACGTCGCCTTCGGCAAGGCATCCACTAAAATGTCGATGTCGCTTCCTTCAGTATCCTCGTTACGCAACACTGACCCAAACACCCGCACATTCTGCACCGGATACTTGCCTGCAATGGCGAGAATATCAGCGCGGTGGCGATTGAGAATGGCGGAACGTTTCATGTGCATCAACTTACCCGAAAAATCGACACCACGCCACCCACCGCCTTCTTCCATGCCGCGCAGCGGTGGGGAAGTGGCCCAACGGGCCGAAGGGGTGTTTCAACAAACGCGCTGCCTACGTCATCCCGGCGAAAGCCGGAACCTGCCCCAAACACCATCATGGCCCGCTTCATGCCTACAACATTCAGACATCTTTTTGTGACACATGAACGATTGAAAATCGTCCTTTCATTTTTTCACAAACTATTGTTTTAATTCATTATTCCGTCATCCCGGCGAAGGCGGGGACCCAGCTTTGCGAACCGGGAGCGCATTCACCAGACAGTTATGCTCCACCACCCAATGTTGATCGCATGTTGCATTGTCGACTGTTTCCAACCAACCCAACTACCGCAGCACTTATTGCAGCCCAAATCAAACCCCGATGAAAAAGTAGCGTAATTCGACCACCACCTTGACCAACAAAAAATCCAGGAAAAACAAATTGTGTAAAAAGGCAAACCAACAAAACGCACACCAAAATCACGAAACTGCGATCTGTGTTGTTGGAGAACACAAGCAATGCCGCATGGGGAGCTTGCGATACCACAACAACCTGCCACACGGTGATGCATGCAAATGTCACAAACAAAACAACATTGCCCAGAACAAACCTGTTCCCATAACCAGGATAGAACAACTCGGTGTTCATGTGAATTCGATCTAACCATGGCATGATATTGTTCAACCTTGCCACTCCTGAAGTTGGCACCTCTCCATTGAAAAACACGCTAGGGACAAGGTCCAAAACGATTGCAATTGCCCACGTGACAGTTCCCCAGGCGATAACTTTGCGGATTGAAAATCCGTTACTGTCACTAACACCATTGTCACTCACTCACCCCGCCTCCCACCACTCCACAATCAACACATTCAAATCCTCCGTCGGCTCCCAGTCCTTCTTCCGCACCTCAAATTGCGTGTCCGAGATCTTCTTCACACCATCGGCACAGAAGCTCACCATATTATCAGGCTTCCCCTTGTCCACCACCAGGCGGAAGTCCTTGATCGGGCCTTTCCAGTTTGCGCCGCTTTTCAGGACGTAGCCCAGCCACACCTCGGTGTAGGGTGACGGGTTTTCTTCAGTGATCTTTGGTGCAATCGCCTTGTCGAAGGCCCGGTACCAGCTGTCTTCGATGCAATACTGCTTTTGTGTTTCAAGACCCCAGTCTTCCTTGCGGGAGTCGGCGATCAATGCGCCGCCCACACTTCCCCCTGACAGGGGCGTGTAGCGGTGCTGCACGGCAATGGTTTTGCCCGCCGGAAAAATCTGTTTGCGCGTGATCGACGTGCGCAGATCCCAGCGCGAGACATATGCCGGCCTTTCCGGAAAGCCCTGGTCTTCAATCAGGCCTGCCTTGAGCAGCGCATCCCTCTCAGCAGCGGGAAACTTCGCCACGATGGCCTGAAAAGCGTCATGGTCCTGCAAACTCCCCAGAAGCGGGAGCCCAAGGCCGGACAGCCGCGCCGTGACGTCAACACCTTTGTTGAATGCCTGTTCCACAACTTCATACTGTACTGGCGCGCCGTCCACGGTGGTGGAAAAATTCAGCTCGGTCTTGTAGTCACGCAAGTATCCGTCGCCACCTTCCTCCAAATCCCGGGTTGGGCTCTGCTCTGGCAAAGGAAATGCCACCAACACTTCAACGTCTTTGGTCGTCGTGTTGGTGAAACGGTAATCCACCCGCACTTCACCGGGCGATACATACAGGTCTTCACTGTCGAGGGAGATTGCGTCCGTCTCCACCAGCACAAGACCGCCCAGGGACACTTCGGCCGTGCTGTCATTCGCCAAGGTACCCTGCGTCAAGGCTGCAAGTGCCATCAATGAAATCAGAAATTTAGCCATCGCCAACTCCCTTCAATTTTTCAATTTGTACCCCGTCTTAAACATCCAAGCCACAACGGCGAGGCACGTCAACAGGAAGAGTGCCGTTGCCGCCAGCGACCACACCACCTCGACATCCGCCACTTCGTTGAAGCTCCAACGGAAGCCGCTGACCAGATACACCACCGGATTGAACAGCGAGAGCGTGCGCCAGAAACCGGGCAACACGTTGATCGAATAAAAACTGCCGCCGAGAAACGTCAGGGGCGTGATGATCAGCAGCGGAATGATCTGCAATTTCTCAAATCCATCCGCCCACAGACCTATGATGAAACCAAGCAGACTGAACGTCAGCGCCGTCAGCAGCAAAAACGCGATCATCCAGAACGGATGCCGGATTTCAAGCGTTACAAAGAACCAGCTTGTGGCGAGGATCACCAGTGCAATCAGCAATGACTTCGTTGCTGCCGCACCGACAAAGCCCAGAACCATTTCCATGGCGGAAATCGGTGCCGCAAGATATTCATAGATGGTGCCGGAGAAGCGCGGAAAGTAGATGCCAAAACTGGCGTTCGAAATGGACTGGGTCAACACCGACAGCATGATGAGGCCGGGCACGATGAACGCACCATAATCCACGCCGTCAATCTGCTGGATGCGCGATCCTATCGCGGCACCGAACACCACGAAATAAAGCACCGTTGACACCACGGGCGCGATCAGGCTTTGCCCGATGGTGCGGTAAAACCGCTTCATCTCCGCCACGTAGATGGTTTGAACGCCCAGCCAATTCATTGTTGAACCAATCCCAGAAAAATGTCTTCGAGCGATGATTGCTCCGTGTGCAGATCATTATAGGCGATCCTTGCCGCAGCCACGTCCTTAAGCAGGTCACCAAAGCCCCCCGCCCCTTTTTTCGCGTCATAACTGTATTGCAAGGCGAGGCCGTTGTTCTTGATTTCAAGACCATACTTCGCCAGCTTCTTTGGCACCGCAGTCAAAGGTTTTGCCAACTCAAGCACAAGGGACTTTCGCCCCAGCTTCGCCATCAGCGCCGCCTTTTCTTCAACCAGCACCAATCCACCCTTGTTGATGACACCCACACGGTCCGCCAGTTCTTCGGCCTCATCGATGTAGTGCGTGGTGAGAATGATGGTCACACCTCTCTCGCGCAAACCCTTGACGATGTTCCACAAGTCTTTGCGCAATGAAACGTCGACACCCGCCGTCGGCTCATCCAGAAACAGAATGCGCGGTTCATGGGCCAACGCTTTGGCGATCAGCAACCGCCGCTTCATGCCGCCGGAGAGGGTTGCAATCTTCGCGTCTTTCTTGTCCCACAGGGACAGCGCCTTGAGCAGCTGTTCGATGTGCGCGTCATTGCGCGAGCACCCATAGAGACCGCGGCTGAAGGCCACCACATCCGCAACCTTTTCGAAGATGGGCAAATGCAATTCCTGCGGCACCAGGCCGATGAGTTTGCGCGCGGCGCGAAACGCCGTGACATTGTCATGGCCGTCAACAGTGATGGTGCCGCCTGTCTTTGTGACGATGCCACAAATGATCGAAATCAGCGTCGTCTTGCCCGCACCATTGGGGCCAAGCAGCGCCAGAATTTCACCGCGCTTGATGTTGAGTGAAATGTCTTTCAAAGCCTGCTGACCGGAGGCGTAGGTTTTGGAAACGTTTTGAATGGAGATGATGGAGGACATGAAGCCTCTTACATGAACCGTCGCGCCGGCGAAAGCTGCCAGATGGATATCGCGTGCAGCCAAGGGACCTCTCCCCCGCTTCGCGGACCCTCTCCGAAGGGGAGAGGGACCTCTTGCAGCGACCTCCCATTTTACTTTTCAGGGCGCTCCCACCACGAGGCCCTCTCCCCTTCGGAGAGGGTGCCCGAAGGGCGGGAGAGGTCCCTTGGCTCCAGATGACGCACTATGTCGGCGTTTCCAAACTCTGTTTCAACATCTCCAGCTCCAGCCATTGTTCCTCAGCGCCGGCCAGTTCCTGTGCTGCTGCACCATGTCGATTTGTGGCTATCTCAAATGTCTGGGGATTGCGGGAGAATAGTTCCGCATCTGCAAGCTGGGTTTCGAGTGCCTTCAATTCGGACTCCAAAGCACGCATTTTTGCCGGCAATGAATCCAGCGCATGTTTGTCCTTGAACGTGAGTTTGCGTTTGACCTGTGGTTCGCGCTCCCGCAGGCCCGCTTTCGTGGCAGGCTTGTCCAGCTTCTGCTGCACAACACCTTCGCCGCGCTGTGCCACCATGTCTGAGTAGCCACCGGCATATTCCTGCCATTTGCCATCACCTTCGTGCATCAGAACAGATGTGGCGACACGGTCCAGAAAATCGCGGTCATGGGAAACCACGATCACCGTGCCCGGGTAGTCCCCCAGCATTTCCTGCAACAGATCGAGCGTTTCAAGATCAAGATCGTTCGTCGGTTCATCAAGAATGAGGAAGTTTGATGGTTTCGCCAATTCCCGTGCCAGAATCAAACGCGCCCGTTCACCGCCCGACAGCACAGAAACAGGAGTCCGCGCCTGTTCGGGCCGGAACAGAAAGTCTTTCATGTAGGTCATCACATGTTTGGTTTCGCCGTTGATGGTGATAGCATTGCCGCGGCCGCCCGTGATGACTTCGGCGACGATGTCATCATCGCGCAGGCTGGCGCGGGACTGGTCAAGTGTGACAATATCGAGATTGGTGCCAAGCTTCACACTCCCGGCGTCAGCCTCCAGTTGCCCCGTGATCAGCTTGATCAGCGTGGTCTTGCCCGCGCCGTTGGGGCCGACAATCGCCAGCCGCCCACCACGCAGCATCAACAGATTGAGTCCTTTGACAATCGTCCGTTCACTGAATGATTTTGCAAGCCCCTTCACTTCGACAACCAGCTTGCCTGACACGTTGCCGCCGGATGCCTCGAGTTTCACAAGGCCTTGTTTGCCGACAAAATCCGTCTGCTGTTTGCGTAAGGTTCCCAACAGTTCGACACGCCGCACATTGCGCTTGCGCCGTGCAGTCACACCATAACGCATCCAGTGTTCTTCGGTTTCAATGCGCTTTTGCAGCAGGCCCTGCTCGCGCTCTTCCTCTTCCAGAATCTTGTCGCGCCATTCCTCGAAATGCTTGAAACCCCGTTCCATGCGTTTCGTCTGCCCGCGGTCAATCCACACCGTGCGATTGGAAAGTGATTCAAGAAAGCGCCTGTCGTGACTGATGATGATCAAAGCCCCACGCAAGGCCTTGAGCTCCGCTTCAAGCCATTCAATGGCGGGTAAGTCCAAATGATTGGTGGGTTCATCGAGCAGCAGCACATCGGGATCAGACGCCAGCGCGCGTGTCAATGCCGCCCGCCGTGCCTCACCACCTGAGAGCTGCGCTGGCGTTTCGTCACCTGTCAGTCCAAGCTCGCGCAGGTAATGCTGCACCCGGTGCCCTTCGCCCATCGGCCCAAGCCCAGCTTCAACATAGGAGAGTACAGTTTGGTGTGCGCCGAAATCCGGTTCCTGCGGGAGATAGTGAAATGTTGTGCCGGGCTGGAAAAACCGCTCCCCTGCATCCTCCTCGACAAGTCCGGCGGCGATTTTAAGCAGCGTGGACTTGCCAGAACCGTTCCGCCCCACCAGGCACAGACGTTCATCATCCGCCAGCGCAAGCTCCGCCCCATCCAGCAGCGGTCTTCCGCCAAACGTCAGGTGTATGTCTTTGAGTGAGAGAAGCAAGCGGCCCATGCCGCACCCGTTAGATGGCAGCGCAAGCGTTGTCTATAAACACATCGCTTGCAGCCAAGGGACCTCTCCCCCGGCTTCGCCGGACCCTCTCCGAAGGGGAGAGGGACCTCTTGCAGCGACCTCCCGTTTTACTGTTCAGGGCGCTCAACCCACGAGTCCCTCTCCCCTTCGGAGCTACGGCATGCACGGAAGTGATTCTGTTTTGTGAGCGAATGTGATTCACTGGCCTTTTTTCAGGAGGAGGCAGTGATGGCGGTTTTCAGTGATATCCGGGTTTCGGGTCGGGCGGATTGGTTTCTGGACCGGATTGTTGC